>JAFGIR010000069.1 GCA_016929515.1 Pirellulales bacterium
AGCGGCGCCGGCCGGGCGGTCGAAAACATCGATGAAGGAACATTCCGCCACGGATCGAAGGCAACCTACGCCAAGAAGGCAACCGCCTACTTCTACCGGTCGACCCGAGCTTAACGCTTGGGCAATTTCAACGTGCGCGTATTCCTTTCGATTCTCATGGTTCTGGGCGTGACGGCGACTGCGCCGGCGCGCCCCACGTCAACCCCGCCCAAGCACCCGGCCGTGGTTCGCGTCGTTGTGCCCGAGGGAAGCTCCATGTCGCTGGGGTCCGGCGCGCTGGTCGCCGTCAACAAGGACTACGGTCTGGTCGTGACCAATTGGCACGTGGTCCGCGACGGCAACGGCACGGCCACGGTGATTTTTCCGGATGGGTTCCAGTCGGGTGCGACGGTGGTTCGAGTCGATCGCGACTGGGATTTGGCGGCGCTCGTGATTTGGCGTCCCCGGGTGCGGCCCATTCCGTTGGCCGGCAGTCGACCCGACATCGGCGATCCGCTCTGGATCGCCGGCTACGGCAAAGGCAGCTATCGAATCGCGGCCGGCCGATGCACGCATTACGTCTCGCCCGGCGGACGACTGCCCTTCGACATGATCGAGCTGTCGGCCGGGGCACGCCAGGGTGACTCGGGCGGACCCATCCTCAATCAGCAAGGCGAATTGGCGGGTGTTTTGTTCGGAGCGGCGTGGGGAAAGACCAGCGGCAGCCATTGCCTGCGCGTCAAGCAGTTTCTCGATCCCGTGCTGAATCGATTCGACCTGCCGGCCGACGACCCGACCATGATTGCCCGGCGCGAAGCCGCGCCGCGGCGGACACCGACGCCGACACGAACACCAACGGTCACGATCGCGTCCGGCGAGCGGTCAAACGGATGGTCGTCAAGCCACGATGGGAGCCGGGCGAGCAATGCCCCCCCTCGCGTTTCACGCGACAGTACGTCCGGCGGCCCATCCTCGACCGCCTCCTCGACGGGCCGCGAGACTCCTCGACCTTGGACCGCTTCGTCCCCGGCGGGCTCGGTCTTCCCGGTCCCCGTCGAGGCCGCGCCTGTTGATTCCGGTGCGTCCACCAGGCTCCCCCTATCAAACGACCCATGGGAGCAAGGCAAAACGGTGCTGGCCATCGTTGGGCTGCTGGCCGTCTGTTTCCACGTGCTGCGTTGGCTTGGAACGTAGCGTTTATGAGGCTGTCTAGCCCGGTGGGACGTTGCGGAATTGACCTGGGGCAACACCCCAACGTTGTTTGAAGGCCGAGTTAAACGCCGAGACCGAATCGTAGCCGACGCGCATTGCGATCTCTTTGAGACCCAACGAAGGATTACGCAACAATTGCCGGGCAAGTTGCATGCGGCGTTCGCGGAGATACTGAACAGGCGGGCGGCCCAAGACCTTTGCAAACGTGGCCGCAAAAGCACTGCGCGACATAGCCACGCGTTCGGCCAACTCGGCCACCGTCCAGGGCCTCTCCGGCTGGCGATGCATTAGCGCCAGTGCAGGCCCCAGGTCGGAATGCAGCAATTGCCCGCCGAGGTTCTCGTCCGTGTCCAGACAAAGACGAGCCGCTTCGATAAAGAGGATCTCGATCAATCGTCTCACGATGCTTTGCCCGCCCGGCAAATGAACCGACAATTCGTCGTCAATCGAGCGTCGAAGTCGCCGAAGATGGAGAAAACGGCCGACCGCCTCCGACGTCAAGTGAATCACCGGCGGCAATCCCCAGTAGAACGGGTGCATCTGGGGATCCTCGAATTGAAAGACGCCGCCCAAGAGCACGGTTGATGCCGCGCCGCCGCCACGAACCAAGAGCAACGGATTGTCGGCCTGCACCGACTGTAGCCATTGCACCGGCGGTGCGACAGGTGTCTTGGGAGCGTCGCACAGTCGATGTTCCGCACCGGGAGACAACAAGAGCACATCGCCCGGGCAGCCCAAGGTTCGCTCTTCCACATTATCGGCCGTCGCCAGGCAGCTTCCCTCGGTGACAATGCAGACCATCGCCATCCCTTCGGGCACGCCGATACCCCAGGGAGCACTCAACGCAAAGCGTCCCGCGAAACGGATATCGAGCGGGAAAAGGTCGAGAACCTCGGATAAACGGTCTTGACGCGAGGATGCCCCCCAAACGGTTCCCGCGGGCAAGACAACGCAATGGTCGTTCACGGCTCAGGTCTTTCCGTGGCTGGAAATCCGGTCGCGGCGTCTTCTTTCCGTGGTTCGGGCTGGACTACCGGATCGGGGCGCTCGATGCGCATCTTCTCGACCACCATGTCGGTGATATCCACCGCCGTGTCATAGTCGAAAACGACACTGTCGTTCTTTGTCAGGATAATCGTCAACCCTTTTTCGGTTGCGACCTCTCGGGCAACGGATTTCACCTGATCGCGAAAACGCTTGACAAGTTGGGCGCTATATTGCTTGAGGCTGCTCGCCGCTTTCTTTTGCTCTTGATCCAAGCCTACAATCGCCTGGCGTTGCGATTGGCTGAGGTACTGCGTTTGTTCTTCCGTGGGCGTTTCCCCGACTTGTTGCTTTCGCTTGACAAGCTCTTGCTCGTAGTTGGCCTTGATGACTCCGAGTTGTCTTTGAAGCGATGCGTGATGTTGCTCAATCGCACCAGCCATCTGCTTGTCATAGCTTAGCTGTTTGGCGATGACATCGAGATCGATAATGGCCACGTTGCTTCCACCGTTGACTTGGGCCCTCGTAGCGTCGTTGCCGAGGTTGAAATCGCAGCCGGCGGTCGCGGCCAAGAGAAGACATGCGACAGTCATGATGCGTGTGGTTGTGCGCATAAGAGACTCCTTATTGTTGCACCGATTCTCGATTGATAACGTGGACTCACGGCGAGTTTGCCCTCGACCGCGGCAAGCCTGCCCACTGCCAACGGATGCTTCGCTTGTCGGCCAAGGACGAATCTCAAACGAGAGACCGGTTCGGGCGACGAAGCGTCGGGGGACTATAGCGATGGGGGGCCGGTGAATCAAGGCGAGTTGCCCCCCCTTGGCAGAGGGTTCAGGGCCTGATGAAGCGGCAGTTTCGACGACGGAATGACAACCTTTTCACGAGGAAATATATACAACAATTGGGGGGGATGGTGTCGAGAGTCCTTCGAAAACCACACTTGTGGCGATTTTTTGCAGAGAATTTTAACCCTACAGAGGGTATGCCTGGACTTCAGAAAACACATTCTGGACGCACTCGATTACGGAAACAGAAGCCAACTGCCGACAAACAAGTTTAACGATTGTATCGTTTTTTCTGTCTGGGCAAGGAATATGCCCAGACCGTGAATTGTGTATGCCCGTTGTCTTGCGTAACACGTCGAATCGGAAGACGCAAATGCAACGGCCAAGAAGGAGATCGCCTGTGGCTCTTCACCGAATACCCACCTACGCTGCTGCTCGCCGGACCATCATCTTGGGGCTTGCGACCGTTTTGGCCGGACTCTTTCTTGGTGAAAGGCTCGGGGCTCAGACGCCCATGGTCTCCGATGGATCGGGCTTGCCGTTCACCGATGCCTATCAAGCGGCCTTTGGTTCGCGTGATGTGGCGTTCCGCCTCAACTATGACACGGAAAGATATGGGCAGGAGAACGGACAGTTTGGTCTAGGCTTTCAGGGTCATCGACCCACCGAGCGCGGCGTTCTCTTGTACAGTGGACAGTACAATCTCGATTTTGGAAACACCGACCGGATGGGTCTTGATGTGGGCCTCGGTTTTCGCGTTATGGGGTCCGATGTCCTGGGAACCGGGAAGACGCGCGTTTATGGAGCCACGATTTGGTACGACGGTCTGAAGACAGACCTTGACAACTATTTCAATCAGATGGGATTCAGCCTGGAATCGCTTGGCGACCACTGGGACTTCCGCGTCAACGGAAATTTCGCGATTGGCGAAGTCACCCAGGCCGGCGAGGCAATCCATACCGGCGAGTTGGGTTTTGCGGGCGCGTATCTGGCCGAAGTCACTGATGTTCCCATCGACGAAGCCGTTTCGGTCGTCGATTTTGAAGTGGCGCGCCGTGTCGGCGACTACGACGCCTGGGTCTTTGGCGGCGGCTATGGACTCGACGCGAGCGGAGACACGTGTTTTGGAGCCAAGGGCGGTTTGCGCGGATGGCTCGGCAGCGACGCCCTGCTCGAACTGGCCGTGAGCCAAGATGACTTCTTCGATACCAAAGTCAATTTCGCACTGGTTTGGTATCCGGGACGAAGTCCCATGTTTGGTCATCGGAGCCGGTGCATCGACGATCGCCTGAGAGAGCCCGTCCTACGCAACGACTACATTGCCACGCGTCGAGTGCACCAACGCGGCAGTGCCCCGCTTCACGATACGGACGGTGATTTGCTCCGTATCGTTCACGTTTACAGCGAAGCCACAAGTCCGGGCGACGGAACGTACGAGAACCCCTATGCCAGCCTGAATAGCGTCTATGGCGGCTCGCAAAACGGCGACATTATTCTCAACTGGTCCGGAAGCCAACATACGGGTGAATCGATTGTCCTGCGAGACCTGCAACGGCTGCTTGGCGAAGGCAACAACGTCCAGCATAAGGTCGTGACCCAGGAATTCGGCGAGGTTACCCTCGCCGCGACACGCGCCGGTGCCGCGGCGGGAGCAATTCCCATCATCACGAACACCACCGGCAACGTTGTGACACTCGCCGCGGCCACGAGCACGGTGAACGTGGATGCCGATGGCTACGATGCCAACAAAAAAGTCTCGTACAACGAGGTCTCGAACCTGTCGATCGACGGCGGCGCCAACGGCATCGTCTCGCCGGCCGTCGGCATCGGCGAAGTCGACATCAACCACATGACCATTGCCAATACGACGGGCGACGGCGTCCGATTGACACCGTTCCTCCTAACGAAAGTGGACTCGCTTGCGAACCCGGTGAGCAAACAGGTTCTCTTCAAGCCAACCGTTACTGCATCGAGCTTTAATAATGTTGGCGGCGACGACATCGACCTCGATGCGACGACCGGCGAGCCGAGTTCGACAAGCGTTGACGAGGCTATCGTGATCCGAGGCGTCGCCAGCACCAATGCCAATGGCTGGGGCATCAACATCAACGATAACGGAAGCGCGGCCACGATCGAACAATACACGTTCGACGGTGGCGCGACCGCCCTTGGCGGCATCCAGTTCACCGCCTCTCGCGGCGGAGCCAACGTGAGCGACACCACGATCACGGGCGGTAGCGTTGCCTCCGGTTTGGGCGTCAGCCTGGTTGGCGCCGTGGGCGACAGCATTGCCAGCACGTTCACCTTCACCGACACCCAAATTACCGACACGGGCGGCGCGGGCTTCCACGTCCGGGGAGACGCCACGAACGTTGATTTCTCCGGCAAGATTGTTCAGGGAAACAATGCGGCTGCTGTCTACGTCGAGGGTGACGCCGACGGCGCGCACACCGGTACGCTCAATTTCAACGAAATGACCACCGACGCCGGAGTCGTTACGGCAACCGCCGGTACCGGACTCGTGTTCCGCGACGCCACTGGTGTCTACAACTTCAACCATATGGTCAATCTCGACGACGTCAGCACGGGCATCGACATTAGTGGTACCGATGCATTCGCGGGCGGTCTGTTCACCTTCAGCAAGGCGGCGATCGACAACGCGACCGACGCTGCCCTGCGGATCGACGGCGGCCAGTCCGTCGTCAACTTCACCGGCCTGATTACCCAAGCCGCGGTCGGTGCGGGTAGTGCTGTTGATATCAAGGGGAGCCACAGCGGAACGGTTACATTCAACGAGAGTGTGGCGAATCAAGGGATTATCACGGTAACCGCTGGCAACGGCCTCCAGTTCACGAATGCCGACGGAACCTATGCGTTCAATGACCGAGTCATCATTTCCGGAGCCGCCGGCTCCGGAGCCACGGCCGGCATCAATATTGCGCCCGACGGTACCCTGGGTTCCGACGGCACGTTCACGTTTGGCAATGCAATATTGACCGACATCAACGGTATTGCTCTGAATCTCAATGGCGGTACGGCTGACGTGAGCTTCACAGGCCAGATTACGCAGACAGCCAACGCCTTCGCGGCGGTCAACGTCGAGGGACAACATTCCGGCACCGTCAATCTCAACGAGCACAGCGGGTTCGAAGGCGTCATCCTTGCCAATACCGGCCCGGGATTGACGTTCGACGAGGCGAACGGCACATACAACTTTAACTGGAACAGCCGCGCCGTCATCGCACGACACGCGGTGCAACTGAGCGGCACTTCAGGCATTGACGTTCAGAACTCTAATGGCACGTTCACGTTCCAGGACGCGACCGTGACCAACAGCAGCAGCACCGGATTGAACATCGATGGCGGCATGGCTGACGTGAACTTCACGGGAAAAATCAGCCAAACCGTGAACGACGCGTTGGCGGTCAACATCGAAGGTGGGCACGGTGGAACGGTCGCCCTCACTGAAATCGTAACCGACGAGGGTGTCATCGAGGCAACGTCGGGCGACGGTCTGAGGTTCGACAACGCCGAC
>JAFGIR010000070.1 GCA_016929515.1 Pirellulales bacterium
ACCGTACGACACGTCGCCCTGGCCGGATAAGTCGAGCGATCCGTTCGAGTCGGTCTCGCCGTCGGGTTCGTCGACACCGGTTGCGAAAAAAACCGTATCGCAAGAGCTGCACCAGGACGACGGCCGCCCGAAAGGCAAGAAGAGCTTCCCGCGAGGAATGGCCGTGCAATTCAAGGTGCCGTCGGAAGGGAAATGGGTGCTCACGTCCGTGCGGATCCACGGGTCGCGTTACGGCCACCCGACTCCGCCGCGCGAAGATTTCCACGTGACGCTCTGCGACGTCGATTTCGAGCCGCTGACCGATTTTGCCTTCCCTTATTCCAAGTTCAAGCGAAGCGGCCGCCAGACATGGGTCAAGCTGAAGACCAAGCCGACCGAGGTGCCCGACGAGTTCGTCATCTGTGTTGATTTCAACGCCGAGGCCACCAAGGGCGTCTATGTCAGCCACGACGCCGAAGGCACGGCCCTGGTCGGCAAGCCCGGTCATCGGGCCGGCAGTTTCTCGGGCGGCGATTGGCTCATTCGCGCGACGGTCGAAAAGGTCGAATAGTCCCGCGGCGCCCGATCAATCCTTAACCGGCCCCTGCCACGGGGCCGTGTTGGGATCGCGCTCGATCACCGGGGCATCGGTAAGCTTCCGTGGAAGGCTCGTTACGTAGCCCGGGATGCCTTGGGCGATGTCCGCCACCTCGATCATGAAGGCGTCGGGCATCGCGCCGGGGACGGACGTCTCGTAGTAGCCGTCGTCACCCCGCTTGGCCATGAGCCACTCGTACCACATCAGGTTCCGCCAGTCGGGCCGGTTGGAGTAGACGTACCAGGTGCGCACCAGCCGGATCTTGGCGTCGCTCTCGACCTTTGCCCGATAGTAGTTTCGGCCGTTGCGGCGTTCGAAACTCATGTCGGTAATCCGCGACAGCGGCCGGCCGTCGAACACGTGGGCAACCCACATCATGAAGTCAGTGTACTGCTTCTCGTGGAAGTTGTAGTGCCGGTAGTTCGGGATCATCTCGATCGTCATCGGACGCTTGAGCCGCTCTTGCATGAGGTTCACGTTGAACATCTTGTAGCCGCCCTCGTTGGTCGTCCCGATATAGAGCACCGGCACGTTGACCTGCTCCTGAAAAAAGGCGTGATGGAAGCTCAGGTGCCATTGGATTTGGTCGGTCCGATAGACGCCCTCGTTGCCCATGATGACGACGCCCGCCACGCGCGGGTCCATGGCGGCGGCGACCGTCGCGCTGCGTCCGCGCTTGGAGTGGCCGCCGATGACGGCCTTGACGGTGTCGAGACCCAGCACCTTTTCGAGCACGTCCATGGCCCGGATATAGACGAGCGCCAACTGGCAGTTCATGTTGTAGTAGTTTTTGCCGGTTTTCTCGCGCATTCTCGTCAACACGGCGATGTCGCTTTCGATGCCGCGGCCGTCGGGATAGACGCCCGGGCTGTGCAACACCATGGTGGGATAGCCGGTTCGCGTCGCGGTCGGCTCGCCGTACATCTCGACGTGGCCCGGATACATGGCCCAGCCCGGCGTGCTCACGATCGCGACCTTCCCTTTGCGCTCGGGCGTTTGGTTGATCGAGTTATCCTCGGGCATGAGGATGACGCACGGGTGGATCCACGTCTTTCCCTCCAGTTCCAGGCTGTGAAACTGGGCCGTGATCTTGCGGAGCTTTTTCGACGGATCGGTGTCGCTCGGGACGATTTCGTCGGAGAGAATCTTCAGATCCATCGGGACCATGTCGCGTTTGACCAGCGGGTAGAGTTCCCGCGGCTTGGGCACGTTGCGCGAGGCCTCCTCGAAATTGAACGGCTTCTCGGCCTTTGGCTCTTCGGCCAAAGCCGTCCACGCTACGGCGGACAGCATGCTCGCAAGAATGATGTGTGCGATCCATGTTCGATATGTCATGTTGAATTCTCCCAAATAGAGCGTTCTTGTTCGCAGCCGCGTCTCGCGGCGACGTCGTTTGGTCGGTTCTTTCCGTCTGCCGCCGGTCGGCAGCAGCCTATTTCTCCTGCTTCTCCGGTGGACCCAACCAAGGGGCTTTGTGCGGATTGCGTTCGGCCACAGGCGCGTCGGAGATTTTCTGCGGTAGACTCGTCACGTAGCCGGGAATGCCCTGAGCAATGTCGGCCACCTCGACGAGGAATGCATCGGGCATCGCGCCGGGCACGGAGGCTTCGTAGTAACCGCCCCGGTCGGCCATGAACCATTCGAACCAGAGGTTGCGGTTCCACGAGGGCGAATCGACGAACGTGTACCACGTCCGGACCATCCGAATGCGTGCCTTGCCCGTGACCTTTGCCCGAAAGTAGTTGCGGCCGTCGCGGCGCTCGAAGCTCAAATCACTGATCTGTGTAATGGGACGGCCGTCGAACACATGGGCAACCCACATCATGAAATCGATGTAGTGCTTTTCGTCGAAATCGCAGTGGCGATAGTTCGGGATCATCTCGATCGTCATGGGACGCCGGAGCCGTTCCTGCATCAGGTTCACGTTGAACATCTTGTAGCCGCCCTCGTTCGTCGCGCCGATGTAGAGCACCGGCACGTGGACCTCGTCCTGGAAGAAGGCGTGATGAAAGCTCAGGTGCCACTCGATCCGATCCGTGCGATAGACGCCCTCGTTGCCCATGATGACCACACCGGCAACGCGCGAGTCGAGCGCGGCGGCAACGGTGGCGCTGCGTCCGAGCTTGGAATGGCCCCCCACAACGGCCTTAACCTTGTCGACGCCGAGAATCTTCTGGAATGCATCCATGGCACGGATGTAAACCAGCGCCAATTGGCAGTTCATGTTGTAGTAGTTCCTGCCGGTCTTCTTGCGAATTCTGGTGAGCGAGGAGAGGTCACCCTCGATGGGCTTTCCGTCATCGTAATGATCCATCGATTGCA
>JAFGIR010000071.1 GCA_016929515.1 Pirellulales bacterium
CAGTGGCAAAGCGACCGGCTCCGCGAAGGGCGACACAAGGGCTTCTTTCTCGGCAAGTACAAGCTGTTGGACCATCTCGGCACGGGCGGGATGAGCAGCGTCTACCTGGCCGAACACCTATTGATGCAGCGGCGCGTCGCGATCAAAGTGCTGCCGAAAAACCGCGTGGAAGACACGTCCTACCTCGAACGCTTCCATCGCGAGGCGATGGCCGGCGGCAACATGGACGACCCCAACGTCGTCCGCGCCTACGATGTCGACTGCGAGGGCAAAGTCCACTACCTCGTGATGGAGTACGTCGACGGAAGCGATCTCCAGTCGCTGGTCAAGAAAAATGGGCCGCTCGACTACGCCGTCGCGGCCGACTACATCCGCCAGGCGGCTCGCGGTTTGGCCCACGCCCACCGGCTCGGGCTGATCCACCGCGACGTCAAGCCGGCCAATTTGCTGGTCGACCGCCAGAACGTCGTCAAGGTGCTCGATCTGGGGCTGGCCAAGTTCTCCGACGAAAAGAAGGCCTCGCTCACGGTCGCCTACGACGAAAACGTTCTCGGAACGGCCGATTATCTCGCGCCGGAACAGGCGCTCGACTCGCACGGCGTCGACTCGCGAGCCGATATTTACAGCCTGGGCTGCACGCTCTATTACCTGTTGACCACGCGACCGCCATTTCCCGAAGGCACGCTGGCTCAGCGGATCTTCGGCCACCAAAAGGAGACGCCGCCCGACATCCGACTGAAGCGGCCCGACGCCCCGGTCGACTTGCTGAAGATCTGCGCGAAGATGATGGCCAAGAAGCCGGAACAGCGGTACCAGAAAGCGAGCGACGTGGCCAAAATCCTTACTCGATGGCTGGTGGTCCACGGTCACGAGGCGCCCGGCGATCCGTCGGCCGATTCGTCGTCGAAGCGGCTCGGTCCCGCCGCCCGCCAGGCTCAAGAGATGATGGGCCGTGGCACCGGCAGTGGAGGCGGAGCAACCCAACCCGGCTCGACGGCCCCCTCGCGGCGAACCAGCACGGCAAGTCCGTCGCACGCGCCGCCCGACACGGTCGCCCATCAAGCCAGCCAATCAACCATGAGGGGATCCGGCAGCCGGGCAGGTCGGCAATTCTCGGGCAGCAGCAGCGCCAGCGGGCGCCACCGCGTGCGGCTCGAAAGCAAGCCGCCGGCCGAAGCGGCCCGGCTCGAAGAACTTCTCGACCCGATGCAGGTGTCGTTCGACGCGCCCGTCTTGCCGTCGTCGCTGGCCGAAACCGACTCGCCGGCCATCGCGCAACTCCGCCAACGCTCCAGCACGCGCCGGCGTTCCTCGCAGCCGAACATGCCCGGCTGGCTCTGGGCCATGATCGGCGCGGTCGTCTTCCTCCTGGTGATCTTGCTGGCCGTGGCCATCTTTAGTTGAACGGTCGGCGACCGCCGGGTCCACGTCCCCACCTACGAATCGAGCCCTTCGTTCAGACTGCCCGAGCGGAACCCCGCGAGATCGATCGTCACGCGGCGGAATTCGCATTCCCGCAAATGCTCGGTCAACGCTTCGCGCAAGGCGGGCTCCAGCAGTCGCGGCAGTTCGCCGACCGGCACCTCGACCCGGGCAAGGTCGCCTTCGTGCAACCGCACGCGGACGATCGGGAAACCGTGCTCGCGCAAAAACCGTTCGGCCCGATCGATCATCGCCAGCCGCCCTTCGGTGATCGGCACGCCGTAGGCAACGCGGCTGCTCAGACAGGGCGACGCCGGCTTGTCCCACGTCGAAAGCTGCCAGTGCCGGGCCAACTCGCGTAGTGCGTTCTTGTCGAATTCGCACTCGGCCAACGGGCCGCGGACTCCCAACTCTCGCGCCGCGCGGCTGCCCGGCCGATGATCGCACCGATCGTCCACGTTCGCCCCATCGACCACGACGGCCAGGCCGAGTTCCCGGGCACGCTCGGCAATCGCGCGACAAATCGTCTGCTTGCAAAAGTAACATCGCTCCGGCGTGTTGGCCTGATAACGGGGGTCGGCCAGTTCGTCCGTCCGGATCACTTCGTGGCGAATGCCCACCGCTTCGGCAACCGCGACGGCCGCGTCCAACTCGCCGCCGGGCATACTCGGGCCGTGGGCTGTGAAGGCGACGGCCTGCTCGCCCAAGGCCAACACGGCCGCCTTGGCCAACACCGAACTATCGAGCCCACCGGAGAAGGCCACCGCACAACTGCCGTAGCCACGCAGCAGGTCGATGAGCTGATTCGATTTCTGCTGCAGTGCGTCACTCGGTGATGAGGATGGGTCGTCCATCATCATGGATTCCGTTGGTTGGAAGGGGACAGTCCCGTTTTTCGGTCGACGCGTTGTGACGTGGCCGGGCGTTTTGGCCGAAAAGCGGGACAGTCCCCGGCGGAGCGCATAAAAAAGGCCCTCTACCGCAATGCCGTGGCGATGCCTCTTGTGAGAACCCGTCAACTTAAAGGGGGCGACCTGGAGCCCGGGTTGTGTGATCCGAGGCCAGTCCGCCGAAGCGAACAGGTCCGCGGCTATACACGCGGCCAGGATCTGTTATTCAGGCACCCAACGGGCAACGTATCGGCTCTCCAAATATTGGCAGCGACATCACGAGCATGGTAGAAGGCCATAAAGACGTAAGTCGCGCGAATGCGGCGACCCAAAAATTCAGGTCCTCGCAACGCACAAGTCATCCTAGCAACTCCTATCGCCCGAGGCAAGCGAACTCCATGCTTTTCATCTGAAAAGACGATTATTTTTCGATAAGAAAGACACTAACGCCGATGGATATTTTGGATCGGCCACAAACATCCGCAAGAAAACGTGTTAGGGCCATAAAAAAAGCATGCTCGCGCCGATCGGGCGTCTATTTGCGAGACAACCACTTCGGACGGCGGGGTGGGATCATAACAAGCATGACGATCACCACGAGCACGAACAAACAATAGCAAACCATGAGTGTCTCGGGCGAGAGATCGACGAAAATCAATTCGTGAGCCCAGCGACCCACGAACGACCCCCGCTCGACCGTTTGCCCAGCCTGCCGGCGCAGATTGTTTTCCCAATCGGTCAACGGGCACGTCATGCCGACGATCGCTTCGACGGCGACCACGCCGATCGTCAACAGATGAACCACGCGAAACCAGAAGTTGCGCGCCAACCGCCAGCCGCGCCACGCACCCAGCAGTATGGCCGGCACGCCCAACACGACGAAAGAAACGTAGGCCGTGTGCAATACGACAATCAGATCAGCGAGGAATTGATAGAAAGACATATCCGTGTCCTTCGTGACAAAGCGATACGGTCGGACCGGCCCTTGTGTCGGTCTACTTCAGTGCCTTCGATTCCTCCTCCACCCGCTTCATGACGATCGGCGGAGTGAAGAGCTTCTCCTTCGAATGCTTCTGAACGAATTCTTGAAGTTCCTTGGGCGAGGCCGTCAGCACGAGACGGCCGTCTGGTCTTTCGTGCTTCAACGCCTCGGGCGTCTCGGCGAGCAATTGGTTCACTGCCGCCGGAAGCATGACGCCCCACTGAAACTCGGGCGAGACCTGATAGACCTTGAAGAATAGGTGGGCGGGGATGTAATGAAGCCCGTGCATGGCATGCCGCTTCGACCCGGGAGACGGTTTGGCTGGAACGAGATCCAGGTAGAGGCTGTCGCCCAATCGCACGAGGTGGGCGGAAAACATGTCCGTCCGATTGTCGGCACCTGTTGTCTTGAGGAGATAGCCGGTCGGGTCTCTCGCGTCCTTTTCGAAATGCCATGTCGCGCCCGGCTTCGTCGCGTTCGGTTTTTCCGACCACTTGCCCAGCAAGGCCGAGTCGAAAACCAGATCCTCTTCCGTGTAGAGCGGATGCAACGACGGAACACAACCACCCACCAGAAGCAAACCCGCCACGACGCTAATCAACCCGAGTCTCATGGCTCTCCTCCCCAGCATGAAGAAACTCCCATTGCCTCCGGCGCGCAACGCAACCGTTGCGGCCTGGTCGTACACCGCTTATGCGGTCGACTGGACTACCAACATCAAGAGACTGCGAGCGGCCGATTTATTCCCAAGAAAATCCAACCGGCCGACGGTTAGCGTGGGCCACCAAGCGTCTTCTTGATTGCCTCGGGCAGGAAGCGAATCAGGTCGCTGGCGATCATCGAGACTTGGCCGAGCGCGTCGGCCGCCAGGTCGCCGGCCGTGCCGTGCAGATGAACGCCCAACCGGGCGGCGTCCAGCGGATCGAGCCCTTGGCAAACCAGTGCCGTGACCAGGCCGGTCAATACGTCGCCCGAACCACCGGTGGCCATGCCGGGGTTGCCCGTCGTATTGAGATAGGTCTCCTGCCCGTCGGTGATGCACGTCTCGTGGCTCTTGAGCACGACCACGACCTCGCAGCGCTCGGCCAGTTCGACGGCCGCCCGGTTGCGCTCATGAGAAAGGGGACTGGCACCTTGGGTGTCGCCGACGAGCCGGGCGAATTCGCCGGGATGGGGCGTGAGAATTCGCGGCCCGGCGTGCTCGGCGAGGATCTTCCGCCGGGTCGACAACGCGTTCAGCGCGTCGGCGTCGACCACCATCGGATTGGTCAAGTGCCGATAGAGCCAGATGATCAAAGTGTCGAGTTGTGGGCCGCGGCCCAGACCGGGACCGACCGCCACGCAACTGGCCGACTCGCTCCAGCGGTCGATCACGTCGCGAGCACTCTTGGCAATTTGGCCGGAGGCGGTCGACGGCAGCGCGATCGTCATGTAGGACGGTTCGTGAGCGGCGACCACTTCAAGGCACGCGTCCGGCACGGCCAGCCGCACGAGGCCCGATCCACCACGCAGTGCGGCCATTCCGGCCAAGGTCACCGCGCCGCTCATGCCGCGCGAGCCGCCGACGATCAAGGCCAGTCCGTAGCTGCCTTTGTGGGCGTCCACTTCGCGCCTCGGCAGCCGCGGCAGCGTCGCCTGGTTCGTGGGATATTGAAATTGGGCGTCGTCGGCCATGGTCAGTATCGCTCCTGTCCCCCAATTATACCTCGTTTTTTCTTCGCGTCTTCGCGCGCCAATTCCTTTCACGCGAAAACGCAAACGAATAGTGCCGTCGGTGCGTGCTTTTCACGCACCCTACTGCCGGCCGCCCGCTGCCCGCTGCCCGCGGTTCTTCGCAATCAATCCAGCAACATACCCACCTTTGAAACCGGCGTCGATGTTGACGACCGTGACGTTCGACGCGCAACTGTTGAGCATGGCCAGCAGCGCGGCAATGCCGCCGAAGCTGGCGCCGTAGCCAACGCTCGTCGGCACGCCGATCACCGGCACCGCGACGTGACCTCCGACAACGCTCGGCAACGCGCCTTCCATGCCGGCCACGACGACCACCGCGTCGGCCTTCTTCAGCACCGGCAGGCTGGCCGTCAGGCGGTGCGGCCCGGCCACGCCGACGTCCTCGATGAAATCGACCGCCGCGCCGGTCCACAGGGCCGTTTGCCGGGCCTCTTCAGCGACGGGCAGGTCGCTCGTGCCGGCCGTCACAATGGCGACCCGGCCGGTCGCCGCCGGCCGCGCGTCGGGCGTCTGCCGGCGCGGGATGCGAAACGTCCGGCCAATCGCGTGATATTCGCCCTGGGGAAAAAGCGACTGAAGCCGCTCGGCTTGCTCGGTCGACACTCGGGTAGCCAGCACGTCGGCTCCATGATCGATTAGCGCGCGGAAGATTTTCTCGATCGACTCGACCGACTTGCCTTCGGCAAAGACGACCTCGGGAAATCCACACCGGCCGGGACGTGTCAGGTCGACCTTCGACTGGCCCAGATCGGCGAAGCCGGTTTCGGCCACTTGCCGAACAAACTCCTCGGCCGAAAGGCGGCCGGCAAGAAGTCGCCGGACCAGCGATTCGAGGTTTTCTGGGGTCATGGGAAACCAGGGATTGGGGATTACAGTAGTTGGAAGTGAAGGTGAATTGCTATAGGTGAACGCAAGGCTCCTCGTGTAAAGGATTTGTGTCAGCAGATCCTCACA
>JAFGIR010000072.1 GCA_016929515.1 Pirellulales bacterium
CCCGCGATCTTCGCCCGCGCCCGATGACTTCCTATCGCTCCCACGGCCCGCTATAATCACGAGCACAAATCGTGCCGAACAGGATTGGGTCGGGAATCTTTATATTGACAGAATGGGCGGGGTGTGGTAGTGTGGGGTCATGCCGCGACGATTGCGAGTGTCGAGTAAAATAAAGACTCCCGACCCTTTTAGGCTCCTTTTAGGCTCTTCGACCCTTTTAGGCTCTTTTAGGCTTTCTTTTAGGCTCTTTTAGGCTCGCTTTTAGGCTCTTTTCTCGCGACTCCTTGCCGGCTTTGACCGGCGCTTTCAATGTCCCCTTTCTCTTCCCCTTTTCTGGTCTCCTTTCTTTCTCCGCACCAACTGGCACAAACACCGATTCGGACATGACCTTCTTCCATTCAAACGAATGTAATGGACCGTCCCGTCCAAGGGCATATACTGCATAAAGCAGGATATCTCCTTCGACAGAATCCTTCTTTCGTTGTCCAGACCACTTGATTGCCACTGTAGCACGCACCTTCGTTGAAGATTCCCGATATCGTCGGACAACACACAAACGACTTGGGGGAAGAAAGTCGTGAGCCAAATGCAAGTACGATGCCTGGTCGATTTCAATCATAGACGACTTCTTTCCCGCGGTCTTCATCTGATAAGTCCCTGGATAGCAGAACGTCACAAAGCAGATGTCAAACCGGTCGCTCAACTTGTACATTTCGCCGCTTGCAGTCACCGAGTCCAATTCTCTTCTCATTGACGAGAAGATCTGTTCCTCAAAGAGCGATTCCTCTGGCAACATCCCAGTGAGAGCGATCGCCCACACCTTTCCAAGTCCGTGAAGTATGTGGGTTGAAGCCTGTTTGCCCTTCTTGGTGCGTTCAAAACTAGTGGTTACTGCTTCGATCGCCTGTCGTCTCAACAGATCGCGTTCATTGTCGTGTTCTGTCTTCCCGCTCAAGGCCGGGGAAGCCAGCAGAAACACCAAACACACAATGGTGCGGGCGTGTGGTCCGAGAAGCATGTGATTGTTTCCTCCGAAATCCAAGTGTGAAACGGAATTCTTCGACGACACACGTATTCTCGTTAGGAGAGAAACGCAATTGACCGTGAGTCGGCTGACGGAGCTTTCGAATTCAATTATTCACAGCAACCTGCCCAGACTGACGCCTCCGCAACACATGTAACAGGTAATACTATCAGACATGTCGGCTGCTCAAAAGGAACGCTTGGACTTCCGTCCTTTCTCCACAACCTTCCTCCGAGGCTCTTTCGAGGCGTTGTCATTGCCATTGGCGGACATCTCCCGACCATTCCGCGACACCCGTTGGGCACCATTCTGGGCACCACGGGCGCCTTCGTCACAATATTCCGAAGGTGCTTTCCATAACCAGTTGACTCTATTCGACTTATAACCGGACAGTACTGATCTGTAGCCGGCGATAACTCGTTGGGCTCATCTTCTCGGAACGTCTGAATTGTTGCCGAAATTGCTGGGACTCAGTGTAACCACACTGGGCCGCAATTTCACGCATGCTCAGCTTCGGCGAAGCAACAAGCAACTCTTTGGCGCGGGCAATGCGAACACTGCAAAGGTACTCGTACCCTGCTTCGGCCAATGTCTCAGTGAAGCCGTCGCGGCGCAATTCGGAGAACCAGGGTTCTCGAAACCCAAGATACGCAAATTGGCGCAGGCCACATTCCAAGAGATGTCGTGCCGCCAATCGTCCAATTGCCTTCTGGTCGACCATGACTCTAGGCAATCCCGCGTCTCGCAGCGTCCCCGCGATGTTGACAACCGGAACGTCAAGATCCCTGGCCTTTTGCGCTTCTTCATCCGTGGTGATGATCGCAATGACACCATCGCCGGACCATCCTCTCAGTCCGGCCATCGGCATGGATACCGTCTCGGCGAAACCACCGGCGGTTACGGGGTTCGCGCTGAATGTCCACCCTCCATGTTCGGCGGCATAATCGATGATGCCGCGCACCACGCGAGCCTGAAATGGCACCGCCAACGTCAGTGCCAACGCCACGTGTCTTGGGGCTTGAGTTGACATGGCCATTGTTGCCTCCGAAGTGGCACTCCACGCGATGCCCCCATCCGCCGGGTGGCATGCAGGTGATTATTCATCTTCACATTCCGCAATCCGTTCCTTGAACGTCCTTTTTGTCCCAAATTATACTACCTACTGAGGCCTGGATTGCCAATGATCGGCTCCCGCAACGTTTGGCAGGCCGATCAGGCCGCGTGGCGGCCCCATCGGCGGGCAGTGGAACACTGGCTGCGCAGCCATCAACAAGTGTGCTTTGAGCAGGGTGGCCAACCGCTTGCACGCTCGTCCGTCGACCTTTTTGGTGATGACGAAAATTCGATTGTTGTCTGGTTGGTCTCTGTCTCATTGGCAATTTCGGCTTGAACCGATTGGGTCGTCCAACCAAGGCACTTCTTACACGGACTCCATGCGATCATGACACCGCAACACCTCACATTTGTCGCCGGCTTGCTCCTGACGGTCTTCCCGGCCGCGACCGCGTTCTCCGAAACAACGATCGTCGTGAACTTCGGTCCCTATGGATCGGCTCAAGCGGCCGGTCATGCGGAAGCGGAAGTGGATTGGCTCGACGCCGACCGGACTGATGACGTGGCTTGCACGGAGTGTTTCGGAGCACTCGAACTGCAGCACTATCTCCGGAAGATGACCAGCCGCGAAAAGGACTTCGAGATCCGCGACGACCGGTCGGAACCGGCCGGTGATTGGATCCTGATTGGTGGGCCAGAATCGAACGCTCTGGCGCGCCGCGTCGCGCCGAAGCTTAACGTGACATCCGACCGGCTCATCGCTCTGGGACCACAAGGTTATCGGATCAAGAGCGGAACAGTCGACGGTCGACAGGTCACACTCGTTGCCGGTTCCGATCGAATCGGCACGCTCTACGGCGTTTACGATCTTCTGCACCGTCTGGGCGTGCGTTGGTTCGGCCCCGAGGCGTTTCAGGAGGAGATTCCCTTAGCCCGATGGATTATGACATGGGATGTCGCCGAAAAGCCCGACTTTATCGCTCGAGGGTTCATGGCCTGGCAGCCACGCGGCAGCAAGGAGTTCCTGCTGTGGATGGCACGGAATCGTTTGAACGAGTGGACCATCGAATGCCCGCACCATGATTCGATGCGGAAACTGGGCATCAAGATGTTCGCAGGCAATCATGATACGCTGGGACTTCTCTTCCACCCGGATGCCGAGTATCCCTACAACCATGCGGCGATTCAAGGTGACGAATCGAAACCCGCGGATCCCTATCCCCGGAGCCCGCTGTTCAAGGGAGACGTCAACCGCGACGGCAAGCTTTCGTACGCCGAAGCCCAGCCGCAGTGGCAAGGCCTCTTCGGAGGAAAACGCATTGGAAAAATCAGGAAAGGGACTTTCGGCAACCATTTTTGCACCTCAAACCCGGATGCCTGTCGGGAGTTCTTCAAGAACTATGTCGAAGCGGTCACCAAGGGGGCCTACCGCGGGGCCGACGCCATCCGGTTCTGGATGCTCGACCGGGGCAAATGGTGCGAGTGCGACGCTTGCAAGGCCCTAGGCACTCCAACCGATCGCAATTTGCTGTTGGTGCATCAACTCGATAATGCCTTCAAAGAAGCGCGTCGCAACGGCTTGCTGAACCGGCAGATCCCGATTCGCTTTCTTGTCTATGCCGAAGTACTTTCACCGCCTACGCGTCCACTACCCCAAAATTTCGACTATTCGACGTGTACGGCGACGTTCTACCCAATTCGACGTTGTTACGTTCATCAATTCGATGATCCGACCTGCGAAACCAATCAGCGTTACGCGGACATGTATCGAGGTTGGTTCCTGGAACCCAGCCGCCACTACCGGGGAAACGTGGTGATTGGGGAATACTACAATGTTTCCAAATTTCGATCGCTGCCGATTTGTTTCATGCACGGCATGGCACACGACATTCCGTACTACCACGAAAACCGTGCCAGGGCGTTTCAGTACATGCACGTCACGACGGGCCGGTGGGGAAATAAGTCGTTGACCAATTATCAAATGGCTCGCCAGCTTTGGGACGTGGACACGCATTGCGAGACGCTCTGGCGGGACTATTTCGCCCGGCGCTATGGACCGGTCGCCGACACGATGCACGACTTCTACAAAGTGTTGGAACACATGTTTTCGAACATCGATCAACTCAAGGAGAGCAGACACTCACTAGCGTACCTGCTGAACCGTGGCGTAAAGGACTTGTTCCCTGACCCGCATCTTCAATTCGCGCGAGAGCCCGGCGACAAGACGAACGGTCCGACACTCGTCGAGATGGTTGAAGCCGGCAAGCAGTGTCGGGAGTTAATAAATCGGGCAATGGCGGCCAACGTGCCCGAGAGAATTCGCCAGCGACTGATCGAGGACGAGCGACAGTTCACCTACGGCGAGCGGACCTTGAATTACTACTACCATTGCGCCACGTCGTTTCGGCTGCTTCGCCAGGACCGTCGCGACGCGGCGCGACACCACCTGACCGAGGCCAAACGGATTGCCAGACTACTCGAACGCGACACCTGGTCGATGCGGCTGTGCTATATCGAGAAATCCAAGGCGGACCACAACGGCCTGACGTGCACCGACGCCGTCAATGCAATCAGGCGGCTCGAAAAACTCCTGGCCGATAAAGACCCCAAGCCAAAATGATGGAATCTCGTGAGATTGTCCGTCGGGCGATCGAGTTCGACAATCCGCCGCGTTTGCCGTTCTGGCAGCATTGGAATCACAAGATGCCGGGCTTTCCCGACGACGTCTGCAATATTTGGGAAATGGACCGCCAGCAGGCCGGTTGGTTTTTCGACACGGCGGCGCCGGACGATTGGGGCTGCGGATGGAACGCGACCGAGCAACACAACATGGGCCAGGTAACCGACTGTCCCTTGGCCGACTGGTCGGCGCTCGACTCATACGGCCCGCCGAATCCTCGAAACCCGTTCTATTACGAGCGCCTTGGCCCGATAATCGACGAGGCCGGTGATCGCTATGTATGCCTGACGGCCCACTCGCTCCTCTTTTCGCGTTACCACAAACTCCGCGGTTTTGCAAACACGATGATGGATTTCCATCTGGAGCCGGAACGAACGAATCGCCTGCTCGATCTGATCGCGGATTTCAAGATCGCCCAATGCGAGGAACTCCACCGACGGTTCGGCGGTCGTATCCACGGGCTGTTTGTCACCGACGATTGGGGCACGCAGGCCGGACCGTTCATCAGCAATGCCATGTTCGACGTGTTTTTTCGCTCTCGCTACGCCAGGATCTTTGACGCCATTCACGCGTGCGGCTGGCACGTGATTCTGCATAGCTGCGGAAAAATCAACAACCTCGTGTCCACCTTCATCGACCTGGGCGTCGATGTCTTGAATATGCAACAGTCCCGAAGCTACAACCTGGTCGAGTTTGGAGATCGGTACCGCGGACAGGTTTGTTTCTTGGCCACGGTCGATATCCAGTCAACCATGGTGCAAGGAAACGACCTGGAAATCCGCGAGGAAGCTCGGCTTCTCGTCAAACACTGGAGCACTCCAACAGGCGGTTTGATCGTGTTTGACTACGGAGACTGGCCCGCGTTGGGCGTGTCGCCCGAAGCACCCCTGATCATGTTCGACGAATTCGCAAAAATGGCAACATCGGCGCGGGCAACCCATTTAGGCAACCAAACCCGACTCGGCGGCTCTCGCTAGGACTTGACGCAAGTTGTCAGCTACCCGCTGGGGCGTATCCTGACAGACCCAAAGTCCCAGATGTTCGAATCCGCCGGTTTCTTGAGTATAGGGCAGGAATTCGCAGTAGAGTCCGGCTCCGGGGCCATTCGAAACCGTGATGTTATACGCCGCCGCTTTGCCGATCGACGGCATGAGCGCCATGATCGCGCCGGTTGCATCGCCCCAGGCTTGCGCGACGGCTGAAAGTTCCTCCTTGGTGCATTCAAACAGGTGGCGTTTGCGGTGGTCTTTCAGGACGAGCAGCATGTTGTACGGACGGCGCATGAAGTAGGGGACCATCAGCACGGCCGATCCATAGTCGGTAAGCATCAACTCCGCCGGATTCTCGCGAAGCATGTACGCCGCAAACGTCTCTCCGTGTTTCTTTTCAAATCGCTCGTTCCTGGCGATATGGGCCGGCTTGAGATTACTGTAAAGGACCTGCTGGTGCCCGTGGGCCAGCGAGCCGCCCACTGCTCGACCATGATTCTTGATCAGCAGTAGAAAACCATGCGTTGTTTGCCCTCCACACGTCGTTCCCGAGGCGGGATAGCTTGACGACTTGTCCAGCAACAGCTTTTTCTCCAAGGTCGCCAGACGCGACATGGCGGTCAAGCGATCCGACTGCGGCATGTTGTACCAGTCACGGTCGAAGTAGGACGATGTCCAGTGCAAAAAGTGCATGCCGCGCGGGCCGGGGTTGCCGTCTTGCCCGTCGCTGGAAGTGCTTTCCGAAGCGTTCTCGAAGGGATAGAGAACCGGATACAGGTTCTTGTTGATGAAGGTGAATCCCTCGCTTAACGACGCCACGTCGATGACGCCCGTTGTCTCACCTCGACAGATCGGATCGTTGGCGCCGTCTTCTTCAGGCTGGGCTGGCAGTTCCGCGTTATCATGAGGGCGCCGTGCCCGGGCCGCGTTGTAGATCACTACGGATCCGTCGCGCGGGTCGACTTGCCGGGTTTCCTCGGGCAAGAATTTTGCCAACTCGGATTCACCGCGGAACAACGCTTCGAGTTTCATGACCGACAGATCTTCGACATGTTCTGCCTGGAGAATTTTCTGGAGCGTGTCTTCGTCCAGGTGCGGCCGCTGAACGGCGGCAAACCGCGTTCGAGCCACTTCGCCAAAACCGGCCGTTTCGAGAAACTGGCGCGTCATGCCGTCCCAGGTGAAGTAGGGAATGGTCGCCGCATAACCTGTTTGGCCCATGCGTTCGCCGAGTTCTTCATCGGCCAACAACATTTTCAAGGCACAGGCAAATCCGCCAACGTCGTCCGCCTCGACGACCATGCCGCCCTTGCCGAGCTTCAAAGGAGCTTTTGCCTCTTTGCAGGTGATTTCCTCGACGGGATCACCTAGCAGATACTCCGTGACGAACGGGATCAGATTGCTCCCGATAACCGGAACGCATGTCGCGGCGGCCTCCTGCACGGCCATGCCGAATCCCTCCATGACCGACGGCGAGCAGTAAACGTCGGTAATCGCGTAGAGGTCGGGCAACCATTCCCAGATGTTGCCCATGACCGCCACATGCGATGCAATACCCAACTCGCCGATCAGGTTCCAGAGCTCGTCGTGTATGTTCTTTTCGTGCGGGTCGATCGAGACAACCAGCAACGTATCGGGATGTTCCTTGTGGACTTCGGCGAACGCCCGAATGAGGATGTCCTTGCGTTTGGTCGTGTCGGTGCGGCTGATTTCGGTGATGATGCGGCACCGTCGGACTTCCCGCGCGCTCATGCCGCAGTGTCGACCCAGGAAGCCGTAGATTTTGTGTTCGTCGTCGATCTGTCGAGGATGGAACCGCTTGGGATCGATGCAAGGGGGCAAAAACAAAGGCTGGGCAACCCCGTAATTCTCGACCAGCGCCTGCCGGATCAAGGGAGACGTCGCGGCGACGGCGTCGAGTTCACCGATGAGTTCCTTTTCGATCGCAATACGTTCGTCGATGCGAAGGTCTTTCCAGGTCTCAGGCTTCATGTTCCGTTTCTTGACGGTGCCTAGTGAGTGGGGCACCCAAACGTGCTTCGTCGGATGGCGAAAATTGCGCCGGACCAATGCCCCGACTTTGGCTCCGTCCCAGTAATGCGAGATGATCATGTCGACGTAGCCGCCGGCCGGGCTCTCCAGGAACTGCCAAAGGAACTCCGCAAGACGAGGCGTGTGTGCATCCATGTCCTCTTTGCGAACAAACTCCGGCGTACCGTCTTCGAGATAGAGAATGCGGCGACGTGCATCTTTGTAGCGAAGGCCGGCCTGCATTTCGCCCGTGACGGGGTGAGAATAACCGCCCCGGTTGACGATCGTGATGCGAAATCCGAGATCGGCCAACGTATCGGTGAACATATTGACAAACATGTTCTGGCCGCCCGTGTCGGGCAACCCGGGCGACACTTCCCACTGGTGGACACCGTGGTTGGTGATCATCAGGATGTGAGGCGCCTCGAAACTGGTGAAAGCTTGATGCGTGGGATCGTTTGCATAATCGTATTTGGGTACGTCAGTCATGTTTGACCGTCTCCTTTTTGCACTCTACATACGGTAGGGATGGCGAACCATGATTACAGTAGTTGGAAGTGAAGGTGAATTGCTATAGGTGAACGCAAGGCTCCTCGTGTAAAGGATTTGTGTCAGCAGATCCTCACA
>JAFGIR010000009.1 GCA_016929515.1 Pirellulales bacterium
AGTTCATACGTGTATTCCATGCGCGAGCCCGAGCGGACACGCGCGGCGGGTCGAATGCAGTGCAGTTTGAGTTCGTGCCAGGCGGGGCCAATGACGGCGGCGATTTGGGCAGCTCCCAGGACGCGTTCGTCGCGCCATTGATCGCCGAGGCCCGCGACCGGTTCGCTGGTGATGCCGGCCACGATGGGATAACGCGCGGCTTCCATCAGATCGAAATCGTTGCCGGGCAACCACACGCCGTGGACGTCGACCGCGCGCAGCCCTTCCTTTCCTTGTACGATTCCATGTACCATGCAAACCGGACGCCGGTACTTGAGTTTCACGCAAATCCGTGCCGGATAGTGTTTGGTGACTTGAATCACCTGCTCGACCCAGGGGTGAATGCTGAAGGCGTCGGCTACGCGGTGAGTTGCGTCGTCGTCGATGATCGACAGCGGGCCACCGAGGTTGTTAAGGTAGCCGAAAGCTTGCCGGCGAGGGTCGGTACGGATCCAGTCGGGCAAGGGGCTGATTTCGAGATCGTCGATGTTCACTTGGTATTGGTCGGAAGCGAGCAGTTCGTTGTCGATCTGGTGCCAGAGAACCCAGAAAGTACCAGACAGCAAAGCGACAATCAGCAGCGCCAGCGTGACGGTCCGGCCTGGCCCGGTCAGGATGGCAATGGCCCGGCTGACAAACTGGGGAACCGCGGGTGCTTTGTTTTTGGCTTTCGTATTGCGTCGCTTGACCGCCATGGGCCGGTAGGTCCTGGGGTGAGAGCCCGGGGAACTTGGTTTCATCGTCTTCTTAGCTGTATCGGTCCGTGAATGCCGAGAAGGCAATTTTGGATCAATTGGCGGAAAAGTCGGACCTTGGCGAGGAGGAGTTTGGCGGTTCCGCGATTTTCGCGGCGTGACGAGAACGTCACGGCCGGCAAGGAAATCGCCCCAGTGTGGGTGGTTGCATGAAATGATGGGGCGCCGAATCGCGACGGTCGCCCTCACCCGCCTGGGGGGCCCCGTGGTGCGGCGGGGCAATTTGCGCCATATTGACGGGTCGCGACTTGTGGGCGACGGTCCCGCGGATAGCCTTCGCGAACGAGCGGCGAAGAAAACGGCCCCTTCCACGAATACTCTCTTGGTGCTCTCATGAAAACACATTCGACGACGATTCTGACGGTTCGTCACGGCGGCGTGGTGGCGATCGGCGGCGACGGTCAGGTGACGGTCGGCCACACGATCATGAAGGCCGACGCCATGAAGATTCGCCGGCTGATGGACGATCGGGTTCTGGTCGGTTTTGCCGGCGCGACAGCCGACGCCTTTGCCTTGCTCGAACGATTCGAGACCAAGCTGAAGGACTTTCCGGAAAACGTGCCTCGCGCGGCGATCGAGCTGGCCAAGGAGTGGCGGACCGACCGCGCCTTGCGACGGCTGGAGGCCTTGATGACGATCGTCGACGCCGCCAACACACTGCTGTTGACCGGCAACGGCGACGTGATTCAGCCCACCGACGGCATTCTGGGAATCGGCTCGGGCGGCGATTACGCGGTGGCGGCGGCTCGGGCTTTGCTCGCCCATTCGTCGCTCGGCGCCGCCGAAATCGTTCGGGCCGCGTTGGAAATCGCCGGCGACATTGACGTTTATACCAACGCACACATCGTGGTGGAGACCTTGGCGTGCGCGGAATGACGATGCGGCTGGCAACCAGTGAGGATTTGGCTCTCGAACTCCGCATCGAGTGACGGCGAATCCCGCAGTGAGCGAGGGAATCGGGCTCATCGAGCCGAACCTTTCGTTCGAGGTTGCCACGGCCGACGTAGGCCGAGTATTGCGAGTCAGGTTTGCTCTTGAGTCACGGCCTCCGTGGACATTGGGCGACGGGGATGTGGTCATCGAGTTCCCCATTGCTGGACTGAAGTTGGCGGAAGCGATTGGCGAGTTGTGTGAGCAGCTTCGGCGGTTTCCTCAACGTACGGAATGCTGAGAGCGAGCCAAAGACTTCCGGGAGAGGTGTTTTACGCGATTGCCCACGGTGGTATAATCGGGAAGGCTCGCTAAAGTCGTTGCCATAAGGTCCTTTCACAGGAACTCTACCCATGGAATTTGCCTTGCCGCTTGACCAAATGACCGTTGTTGATAAGCTTCGGGCCATCGAGGTTCTATGGAACGACCTCTCGCGCAACCCAGAGGATGTTTCCTCTCCCCCCTGGCATGAAGACGTTCTGATGGAAAGACAGCGGCAGATCGAAGAGGGCCGAGCCAAGTTCATTCCGCTCGACGAGTTTCGTCGGAGCATCCAAAAGGAAATCCAATGAGGATCGAAGTTCTTGACGGAGCAAGGCGGGATTTCCTCGATGGGTTTCGGTTCTATGAGAATCAATCGGAAGGCGTCGGCCGCTACTTCCTCGATTCACTGATGGCGGACATCGAATCGTTGTATCTGTACTCGGGCGTTCATGCGAAGCAATACGGCTATTATCGGATGCTTGCCCGGCGATTCCCGTTCGCCATCTATTACCGCGTCGAGGGCGATTTGGTTCGTGTTCACGCGGTCCTCGATTGTCGACGAAATCCGACGTGGATTAGGAAGCGACTCACTGACAAGTAACGTTGCCATGGAGGCCCTGACGTGCGAGAGTTGACCCCCCGGGAAATCGTCGCTGAACTAGAGCGGCACATCGTTGGCCAGGACGACGCGAAGCGGGCGGTGGCCGTGGCCATCCGTAATCGGTGGCGCCGCCAACAAGTCGCTGAAGAAATGCGCGGCGAAGTTGCCCCGAAGAACATCCTCATGATCGGTCCGACGGGCGTGGGCAAGACGGAGATTGCCCGGCGACTGGCCAAACTGACGGGGGCCCCGTTCATTAAGGTCGAGGCGACGAAGTACACCGAGGTGGGTTACTATGGGCGTGACGTTGAGAGCATGATTCGCGAGTTGGTCGACAGCGCCATCGCGCTGGTCCGTCAGCAGGAGCTTGAGAACGTCGAGGTCGAGGCAAAACGCCGCGTGGAGGACCGGCTGGTCGATCTGTTATTGCCGCAGCCGGCGGCCCTGGATGTCTCGCCCGACAGTCCCGATTCGTCGGAACGCTACGAGCGAAACCGCGAGAAAATCCGCGCGATGCTGGTCGCCGGCGAAATGGATCAGCGGGTGGTCGAGTTGACCACGGAGCACAAAGCCGTGCCGATGATGATGACCGGGATCGGCACCGAACAGATGGATATCGATCTGCAAGGCATGTTCGAAAAGATCTTGCCCCGCTCGACCAGCCGGCGCGAAATGACTGTCGTCGAGGCGAGAAAAGTCCTCTTCGAACAGGAGTGCGACAACCTGATCAACCAGGACAAGGTCAACGCCAAGGCGATCGAACTGGCCGAAAATACGGGCCTGATCTTCATTGACGAGCTTGACAAGGTCGTGGCCGGCGACAGCACTCGCGGCGCCGACGTGTCGCGCCAGGGCGTACAGCGCGATTTGCTGCCGATCGTCGAGGGGACCACGGTGCAGACCCGCTATGGCTACGTGAGCACCGATCATATTCTGTTCATCGCGGCCGGTGCGTTTCACCGCGCTAAGCCAAGCGACCTGATGCCTGAATTGCAGGGTCGGTTTCCGATCCGCGTTGAACTGAGGGATCTGACCAAGGACGATTTCGTGCGGATCCTGACGGAACCAAAGGGTGCCTTGACCAAGCAGTACGTCGCGTTGCTGGAGACCGAGGGCGTCGAATTGGTGTTCGAGCCGGACGCCGTCGACGCGTTGGCCGAGTATGCTTACAACGTCAACCGCACGATGCAGAACATCGGTGCCCGGCGGCTCTACACGATTCTCGAACGTCTGCTCGAAGAAGTCAGCTTCGAGGCACCCGATATGAAGATGGGCCGCGTCGTGGTCAACGCGGCCTACGTGAAAGAACGGCTTGAGAAGCTCTCGCAGGATGAGGACCTGAGCAAGTTCATTCTCTGAGGGATTGGGGATCGGGGGGGCGACGGTTGGGCGCGGGGGCTTACCTCGCCGCGATGACCTGGTCGACGGCCGTTCTCGACGCCTCCTGGGCGATTTCTTCGAGTGCCGCGTCGAGCATCTCGGCGGGCGCCAACGCGGCCAATTCGGTCGAATCGGATGCGGAATCGATGTCGGTCGAGACGTCTCCGTCGAGCGATGCTCGCTCCTCCGACTTGGGTTGGTTGTCTTGGTCGGCCGGATTGGTCTCGTCGCCCGGTTTGTCTGTCGCGTCTTTGCCCGATTCTTCGGATGGGATGACGCCGGTGCCTCCGCCGTGGACGCCGATTTGGAAGCCGAGGATCGGTTCTCTCTGAGACGCGGCGATGGGTGCCGGCATGAAACGGATCGTGCGAACCGAGCCGAAGAGCAGGCTGTCGACGGCCTCGCGAACCGTCTGCAATTCGAGGACCGGCGCGTTGCCCGAGAGGCTCAGTGCCTGGTCGAATGCCCGACTGGGGAATTCGCCAACCTGGACTTCGAGCGTCGCGACGGTCGAGAGTCCGGGGCCGCCGCCCGGCAAAACCTCGGTGGCGCGGACCGTCAGGTAGATCGATCCGGCTGGCTGGTCGAGGGGCACGTCCCACGCGATCAAGCCCGAGACGGGGTTGATCGTGACACCCTCGGGCGCCCCAGGTTCGAGTTCGTAGCGAATGGCGTTGTCGATCGTGTCGGGGTCGCTGGCTTGGGCTTTTAGGCGGAACGCAAACCCGGGGGTGGCGACCTGCGTCGCGGCCGGCTCGAATTCCGGGCCGTTGTCGACCTCGTTGACGGCAACCACGAAGGCTCGCTGGCCGGTGGCTCCGGCCGAATCGGTGACGATCGCGGTAATCGAGTATTCGCCGTCGCCGTATTGTTCGCCCGGCTCCCAGGTAAAACGGCCCGTCTGGGCGTCGATAGCCGCTCCGGCGGGGCTGCCGGCGGCAAGGCTAAAGGTGAACGTGTTGGCGGGCAGGTCGGGATCGGTCGCCGTGACGTCGAACTGGAGCAATACCCCCTCGTCGACCTCGGCGTCGTCGATTGGATCGACCGCGGGTGCTTCGTTCTTCTCGGTGACGGTGACGGTGAAATGGTGGAAACCGACCGCGCCGTCCGGGTCGGTTGTCCGAACCGTGATGGTGTAAGTGCCCGGCCCTTGAGCCTCGGTCGGTATCCAGGTGAACTGAGCTGCGTTGGGGGCGGTCTCGGTGATCGCTGCACCCTCGGGCGCGCCGGGTTCAAGGCCGAATTCGATAACCGTGATAATGTCCGAAGTGCTGTCGGGGTCGTCGGCAAGAATTTCGAACATCAAGAGCGAGGATTCCTCGACTTGCTTGTTTCCGATCGGCAAGGCTTCCGGAGCACGGTTGATGTCGATTTCGAAGGCGTGCGTGGTCTGGTTGCCGGCTGCGTCCTTGACGACAACCTCGACGGCCTGGTCGGGCCCGTGCGACGGCGTGGGCGTCCACGTAATCTGGCCGGTCTGGCTGTCGATGAGCATTCCGGAGGGGGCCAGGCTGAGCGAATAGTAAGCCTCGCCGGCGGTTTCGGCGTCGGACTCGACGTCATAGACATACGGCACGCCGCCGTTGGTCTCGGTGATCTCCTCGGAGGTGATCACCGGAGCCGTCGCGTCGACGGTGATGACCAGCGCGGCCGACGCTTCACTCACGAGCGTGGCTACCTCTTCCGAATTGCCGATGTCGACCGCGTCACCGTAAAAACCCTGGACGGCCGTGATCGAGTGGGTCCCGTCGAGCAGTTCATGCGTCCCGTCGGTGATGACGATGGGCGATTCGCTGGTGGCGATGGTCTGGCCGATCAGTTCGCCGTCGGCATAGATGGAGACCGTTGCGCCGTCGACCACGCCGTTGACGCGGAACCAGAGCGCCTGGTCGGTCGTGTTGTTCAGGTACGTCAGATCGTCCGTGTTGCTGGCGCCCGTGTCGCTGCTGGCGACCAGTTCGACGCTGGTCGGCGCGGCCGGAGTGACCAGAACGGGGATGGCCTGCGTGTCCCAAGCCGAGTATGCCGTATTGGACACACCGACGAAGATGCCATAGACGCCGCCGGCCGTGTCGCTGGCCGTGATGGTCACCACGCCCGTATCGTTGTCGACCGACATCTGGATGTCGTCCGATTCGGGACTGACGGTGCCGGCGTAATAGACGGCATCGCCCTCGATGTCGATCGAGCTGAGCGTGAACGTGGCCGTGCCGCCCGCGTCGAGTTCGACCGTCGAGATTGGATCCAAATACGGGTTATTGTTGGTCGTATCGGCCTCGACCGTGACGTGGAAGACTTGTTGCGTTTCGTTGCCGTCGCCGTCGCTGACGACCACGGTAATGTCGGCTTCGCCCGTATAGCCTTCGGCCGCCTTGAGACGGAGAACATCGTTTTCCGTGTCGGTGAAGATCACGACCGACTTCATGGTGATGGCGACGTCCGGTTCGGTATCGGTGCCCGTGTCGGCCTGACTGATGGCTTCGAGAATATCGAATCCCTCGGTCATCTGGCCGAAAACGCTGTGATTGAAGTCGAGGTAACGGGGATAATCGGCGTCGGCGTCGGTCCAGTCGGGCGTGTCGAGGATGAAGAATTGCGAGCTGTTCGTGTCGTCGTAGTCGGTCTTGGCCATCGACAAAATGCCGGTGCCATTATGCTGCAGATAAGGATGGAATTGGTCGTCGAAGGTGTCCACGTCCGTGGCGACATAGCCCGTGTCGTCATAGCCTCCCGTCTGGATCATGAAACCATCGATGATGCGATGGAAAAGCACGTCGTCGTAGAAACCGCTTTGGGCCAGTTCGATAATTCGGGCGGTGACGTCGGGCGCGAGATCCTCGAAGAGTTCGAAAACCATGTCGCCGTTGATTGTCCCGTCGGCGCTCTCGACGTGGATCCGCATGCTGCGGTTGCTGTCGGCCAGTTCCAGAGTGACATTGGAATTGTCACTCGTGGCGGCAAAGGTGAGCACGTCGCTGTCCGCATCCGATCCGTCCAGCGGAACGTGCAACGGCGAACCGGCCAGCAACGTCAGGTCGGCGATCGGCGCGAGCGTCGGCGAAGCCGAGAGGGTCCAACGCGGTTCGAGCGTTTCGAGCCGGGTGCGGCGAAAGGAAGAGGGCTGCTTGGAGCGCCCATCACGAACAAAAGGAACTCGCGACAACCGGCGAGCCCTTTTCGACAAGGGGTATGCCATCGAGTGCTTCTTCTCTAGAACGGATGCCCAATAGAATTAGTGTAATCGAATCCGAGGTTTCTGGGTACTCCCCTGGGGGGTGGTTTCCGGCGTTCGCAACGAACGCAATCAGTCCCGATGGGTCTGAACCCATAGGTTCGAGTGTAATTGGGCACCGCGTGTTTCGTGCCCGGAAAACAAGGTTGCAAGGACCCAAAAACGGCTAAAAAAGTCGGCTGCGAGCGGTCGAGCCGGTTGTGCGGGGCCCTTGCCCAGGCTGCCGTAGCCTGGTGGCTGGGCCAGCCATTGTGAAGATCACGAAAAACCATGCCCTTGGCTACTCCTAGAGACGTGCCACCCGGCTGGGGCCGTCGGCGACGCTTCACCGGCCGAGCAATTCAAGCCGGAGCAGATCAATAGCCATTTTGGCACACCAGGCTTTCTGGATTGCCGGATGGCTGAGCAAGGGGAGGTTCTTCGTTCGCACTCCCTCGGGCGTGGCCAGCGCGACAACGACCGGTTCGTTCGTTGGGTTGTCCTCGGCGATTTGCGGCGGGGGTCCGACGGCCAGGGCGTAATTGGTGACGAACTTCCGCCGTGCCGCGAGAGCCATCGTTTCGACCAACTCGACCCGCCCTACCGCCAGAGGCTCGGCCGGCACGTCCAACAGTCGGGTCAACGCTTCAAGTTGGGCGACGACAAGGCCGCCGGGCGTCTCGGGTCCGCCGTGGGCCGCTGCCTGGAGCCCTTGGGTGATTAGCCCCTCGGTGGCCCATTCGACCGTGGCGAGCGTCGCGCCCTGCTGGCCGAGAAGCCGGACGACGGCGTCTTCGAGCCGATCGTCACCCTCGCCGTAGACGAGATGCCCCAATTCGGTCCGGATGGTCGCGAGCGTTGGTTCCATGGCCGCGAGGCATTCCTCCTCCGTGGCACCCTCGGCCGTTACATTCAAACTGATCGTTGCCTCGCTGGCCGTGATGCCCACCCGGGGGTGGCGTCCACGGCGAATCATCTCGGGCAGCATGGCCTCGATCGCGCTCTCGCCGGCTCCAAAACACTTGATCCGGCGATGGCGGATGACTCGGGAGCCGGTCAGCCGCCGTAATTCGCCCTGGAGAGTCGCAAACCACATCTCGTGCATCTCGGCCGGTACGCCCGGCAGACAGTAGAAGTGCACCGGGGGGGTGTCGCCGCGCGGGACCTCGATCGCGATGCCGGGGGCCGTGCCGTGCGGATTCAGTACGATCCGGCTGCCGGCGGGGAACATGGCCTGGAGCTTGTTTCGCTCGGGCATTTCACGATGGCGATGGGCAAACAGGCACCGGATGTGTTGGAGGGCCGCGTCGTCGCGGACCAATGGGCGGCCGACCGTGGCGGCCAAAGCATCGCGGGTGAGGTCGTCGGCCGTCGGTCCGAGCCCTCCAGTGGCAACGACGACGTCCGCCCGGCGGATGGCCGTGCGAAACGCCTCGGTCATGACGTCGAGATCGTCGGCGACCGTGGTGTGGCAGGCTACCCCAATGCCCAGGTTTTCCAGCTGCTGGCTGAGCCACCGGGCATTGGTGTCGAGCGATAGACCGCTGGTGAGTTCATCGCCGATCGATAGGACTTCCGCTCGCATCGTGTGTCTGCCTTGGATTGTGGTTATTCCATATCGGCGATATAGACTAAGCCCCAGTTCAACCGCACTTCATTGTGGTCATCGGCCGCTTTGCGCCAACCGGTCGGAAGCAAAGGAGAATCAAAGGTGCGATGCCGATATAGCATGAAGCCGAGACACCGTTGGACCACGGGCAGTCTCAGGAGAGGGCAAGTGCCGGCATGGCATCTCGGCGGCGGGAGTATCGAACGACCAGCCACCCGTTCGTGGCTCTCTTGTTAGGGGAGTGAGCAGAGGAAGCGAACGACATCCGACGCCTCGACGTATCCCCTATTAGAGACTGTGTGTTGGGGTGGCCCAGGTCACGGCACCAGCGTGCGGCAAGAGTCGGTTTGGGAAGGACGTGCCGTGGGGATTCTTGGGGAAAGGAAAAACCGCGCATTCTTTTCATCTTTTGTACTTGCTCAACCATGCGTCGAAGCGTAAACTCCATAAATCTGCAGCGCGAAGCTCAACCGTTCGGGCGAGGTTCGGCTGAAATGGACAGGTGCACGGCGGAACGGCACGTCGGCCGAAAGGTTCGGCAGCCGGTCGAGCGTGCAGCCTCGTGGCAAGGTTTGCGTTCGTGGACATGGCCACGTTGTTCAGATAGGAAGGGTAGCCGTCAGGCAATAGCTCGCTACGGCGGGCGGTCGTCGATCCCGGGGGACGCACGGCGTTGCCCGGCCCATTCTGGTGCGTCGGAACCGCACCGCAAAACCGATTAAAGAGACGTTCTGCCCGAGGCCGATGTTCGTCGGATCGAGCAAGGCAATCAGGTTACGCGCCATGGCATTCGGGAAGGGTAATCTTACGCGCCGCCATCAGCTCGTCTTGGGGCTAGTGCTGGTGCTGCCACTGCTGGTAACGCTCGGCAAATGCTCGTTTTTGCCGACTTCGGGGTTTCTCTGTCGGGTGGTATCGCTGGCCGAGGTGGCCCAAATGTCGACGGCGATGGAGCACCGGCTGCTGTACGTTCTGACCGTGCCGCTGGGGGCCATTCTGGTCGTGCTCTGCCGGTTGACGCTGGGTATTCGCATTCTCGGACCGTTCCGCTCGATACTGCTTGCCCTGTCCTTCAGGATCGCGGGCATTACGCTGGGCCTGGTCTTTCTGATTGGCGTGGTGGCCACGATCGCGAGCATCCGGCCAACGCTAAAGTCAATGAAACTGCCCTACTTCGCTCGCGTTTCGGTCATTCTGAGCCTCGTGGCGATCATCATTGTGGTGACCGTAATCATAGGCAGCGTGTCGGGTGCGCGAGAGATCCGCAACGTGGCGTTCTTTCCGGTCTTCGTGCTTTGTCTGGTTGGCGACGCCTTTTCGCGAATCCTCACGAAGGAGGGTCCACGTTCGGCCCTATGGCGAGCCACGATGACCATCCTGATAGCCGTTCTGCTGACGTGGCTGTTTCGAATACCCGCGTTGCAGCAACTAGTGTTGAACTACCCCGAACTGCTAATTACCCAGATCGGTTGCATCGTGTTGATTGCCGAATATCTAGATTTGCGATTGCTGAGCTGGATGAACCCGGGCGCGGACGATTTCGAGGAATCGGAAGATCCCCCCCATCCGAAAAGCGGGATCAGCCTGGCGGCTTGACGATATTAGGGAGAACGAACGGATGAAAGTGGCCGTTGTCTGGAATAGCAATGAGAACCAAGTCCTCAGCCGGTTGGGCCAGCCTTGCCCCGAGAAATACGGGCGCCGGGCGGTCGACAATGTCGTCGACGGGCTCCGAGAGGGTGGGCACGAAGTCGATCTGTTCGAGGCCGACGTGACATTGCTCGACCGACTCAAGGATTTCTTCGGCCTCGACGGCGAGGGCTGGGCGACCGACGGTATCGTCTTCAACATGGTTTACGGCATCCAGGGAGAGTGCCGCTACACGCACATACCGGCCATGCTCGAGATGGCGGGCGTCCCCTACACGGGGTCGAGCCCGCTCGGCCACGCCCTGGCGCTGGACAAAGTGATCACCAAGACGCTGATTCATAATGCTGGCGTGCCCACCCCGCGATGGATGGTTGCCGGGCGGCCGGACCAGGAGCCCGAGGGGCTTCGGTTTCCGCTCATGGTGAAACCTCGCCACGAATCGACCAGTTTCGGGCTCCGACTCGTGCACCGGCGCGACGAGCTCAAGGACGCCATCGACTGCATCGTCACCCAGTTCGACCAGGAGGCGCTCGTCGAGGAATTCATCGACGGCCGCGAGGTATGCATCGGACTCTTGGGAAACGATCAGGTCGAATGCTTGCCGCTGGTCGAGCTTTCGTTCGGCGGCCGCGGGCTCAACGCGTTCACCTGGGAAGACAAAATGCACAAGCGGCAGGACGAACCGACCAGGCACTGCCCGGCCGATCTGCCCGAGGAGTTCGCTGACCGTCTCCGCCAGATTGCCGTCGCCACGTTCCGCGCCTGCCACTGCAAGGACTACTCTCGCGTCGACCTGCGGATCGACCGGGACGGCAACCCGTACGTGCTCGAAATCAATTCGATGGCTTCGCTGGGGGCGGGGGCTTCGTACGTCCTGGCCGCCGCCGTGGCCGGTCATAGTTTTTCGTCGTTGGTATGCCGAATCGTGGACGTGGCCTACCGGCGATACGTTGTGGCGCAAACCGCCGGCATCGCCCTTCGGGCGGCTGATTGTGGTCACGCCTTATGCCAGACATCCACGGAGAACGAGCCTTCCGAGCCCCAACCGAGCGAACGCTCGCGGCTCGGCGGGGGATTTGCAGCGTAGGAGATAGGGATGGGTATTTCGAGAGCCCCAAGTGCCGAGCCGATGGCGGAAGCCTTTCGGCGGGTCGGCGTGGAAGATCTTCGTGGTGTGTCGGACTCGTGCACAATGGTCCAGAGCGAATTGAATGCGACCGTCGGCCTGCCGCTTTCGCCGATCGTACCCTATTGCGTCAGTCCGTTCTACGACGAACAGATTCGCAAGAGCGGGCATTACGACCAGCTTCGGCACATCGTCGAGCCCTCGCCGGAAGAGTCCGAGAGTCCCGGCGAGTGGGACACCAGCGGCGAGCACTCGAACACGGTCGTGACCGGCCTGCAACATAAATATCCGCAGACCGCCCTGATGCTCGTGACCGACAAGTGTTTCTCCTACTGCCGTTTCTGCTTCCGAAAACGCTTCGTGGGACGCGCGTCCGACGAAATCGCCGTCGACTATCCGGCCATCGGCCGCTACATCGCCAAGCATCCGGAAATTGTCAACGTTTTGATCTCGGGCGGCGATCCGTTCATCTTGAGCACGGACCAGCTCCACGGCATTCTGGACCATTTGCTGCCGATTCCGCACGTTCGTTCGATTCGCTTCGGGACGAAGGCGATCGTGCACCATCCACGCCGGTTCGACGATCCGCAGGTTGCGGAGTTGTTTGCGCGAATTCGCAAGGCGGGCAAAGCGCCCTTCGTCATTACCCATATCGATCATTTCGGCGAGGTGTCGGAGGAAACCGAACACCGCGTCCGGGAACTCCAGGCCGCCGGCGTCCAGTTCCTCAATCAGACCGTCCTGCTCCATCGAATCAACGACCAGGCTGAGATCCTCACCGAGACGTTTCGCCGGCTCCACTGCCTCGGCGTGCGGCCCTACTATCTGTTCCAGGCACGGCCGGTCCGCCAGGGCTCGCACTTCCAGGTGCCCCTTTCGCGCGGCGTCGAGATCGTTCGCGACGTGCAGCGCCGCCTTGCCGGAATCGAAAAGACGTTTCGCTATATCATGTCGCATCGCACGGGCAAGATCGAGATCCTCGATCTGGCCGACAACGGGCGGCTCTACATGCGATATCACCAATGTCCCGACCCGGACAAGTTCGGCCGGCTCTTCTCGCGTCCCTATCGCGAAGGCGCCTGCTGGCTCGACGAACTGCCGGAGGAAGTCTCGCGCGTGGCGTAGCTGGTGCTCAACCAGGCGGAATCAAGAAAACACCGGCGACCTCGCGAGTGTGCCTGAGTGTCACTGTTGAAAAGCACTGGGCAAAGTGGCGTCCGGCGTTTACGGACTCGTTCCAACGTGGTTCTGGTTCTCTGGGTCGCTATTGATGGGTACAAAGTACGCGCCGATCAATGCCAATAGTGTTGACACAAGACTAGCCACGATGTGCCAGTCGTAACCGACCAGCGGCAACGCCAGGATTCGCCGGGCGTGCGACGAGGCCGATTGGGCAATCGAAGGTTGAAGCACGAACGTTAGCGCCCATCCGACGGCCGCGTAAGCCGCGATTTTGGCAAGCTGTTTTTTGTCGGTGATTCCCGACATCCAGCACCCCACTGCC
>JAFGIR010000073.1 GCA_016929515.1 Pirellulales bacterium
AATCAATACCCTGCAAATCCTACACGCCCCCGCCCTTCATTCCACCCCAGTTCCGCCGAGAAAACCACTATCTTTCAGGGACGACTAAATAGTCCTCGGAACGTTGCGCTCTCGTTGCGCCAAAAAAAATTTGCGACGGTCCATGGTGATTTCCATGGGCCGTTTTTGTTGCGCCTTCGGAAAACGACATCGTGAGTTGGGCATAATGTTCTCGACACTGGCGTCGAACAATCGCCAGCAAGTCGAACCGGCTTCAACGTGCGATAGCGGTCGAACTACGGCAGGAGCCATATGACACGATTCGTTTTTCGGTCTACGGAGAGAAGTAAAATGACAGAAAAAGAGAGCAATCCAACGACACGAACACCAAACGAAGCGGCGAAATCGCTGCAAATGTTGGGGCATCGGCCCGGGGAGGTGCGCAATGGTAAGTAGCGGTTACGTTTCTGAAAAAGTTGCCCCCGAGTTGCTGACGTTGCGGCAAGTGGCCGAGTTGTGCGGCGTGTCCGACCGGACAGTTTGGTCGTGGGCTCGTGACGGCATCGCGCCCGCACCGTTGAAAATCGGGAAGGGCACGGTGAGGTATTCGCGCGAGGCTTATGTGAGATGGATCGAGAACGGATGTAACCTGATCGAAGGAGAGTCGGATGATAGAAACTAAGGCAACGAAAAACATTGACATGGAGACTCTCAAACAGCGCGCGGCCGGGCGATGGCCCGAGTTGTTATCAACCCTGGGCAATATCTCCGCTGACGTCCTCGATGGCAAACACCACCCGTGCCCGAGATGTGGCGGGACCGATCGATTTCGCCTTATCGACGTGGAGGCCGGTGCACTGCTCTGTAATCAATGCTTCAAGGAAAAAAATGGAGACGGTATCGCTGCGTTGATGTGGTTGCGCGGATGGGATTTCCAACGGACCATGGACGAACTGTCGCAGTATATCGACGGTGATTCAACGACGGCCGAATCGAGTGGCACGTTTACGATTGCAGATGAATATGACTATGTCGACGAGAACGGCACGTTGCTGTACCAGGTTGTGCGCCTCGATCCTAAGGATTTCCGGCAACGACGGCCGAGGGATGGCGGCGGCTGGGAGTGGAACGTCAAGGGTGTTCAGCTTGTGCCGTACCGGCTGCCTGAATTGCTCGCGGCCGATCCATCACGTGACGTGTTGATCGTTGAAGGGGAAAAAGATGCCGACCGCGCAGCGAACATGGGCATCGTGGCAACGACGTGTGCGATGGGCGCTGGCAAATGGCGGCCCAAGTATAACGAACATTTTCGCGATCGGAATGTGGTTGTCGTCGCGGATAACGACCTGCCCGGACGTGAACACGCCCACGAGGTGGCACGATCGCTTTTCAGTCTCGTACGCAGCGTCAAGGTGGTGGAACTTCCGGACGTGCCCGAGAAAGGCGATCTTTCGGATTGGTTCGACCAGGGTGGCACCATGGAGGAGTTTGACAAGTTGATCAAGGATGCGCGCGAATGGTCGCCGGCGCTTGGTGGGAAGTCGATGAAGCAGAAGAAAAAGTCAGGGACGCCAATAGATACGGCGAAATCCCACGCCACAGCCCTGGTGAAGATGGCCGAAGATCAGGGTGGCGAGTTGTGGCACACGCCTGACGGCACTGGTTTCATCACGCTGCCGATCGAAGGTCATGCGGAAAATTGGTCGATAAAAAGTGCTTCGTTCAAACGATGGTTGCAACGCGAATTTTACTCGGCATCGAAATCCACAGTCAACGCGCAAGCGATTCAGGACGCGATCGGCGTTTTTGAGGGCAAGGCCGTCTTCGAGGGCAGGCAATACGATGCGCATCTTCGAGTTGCAGAACATCAGGATAGTATCCTCATTGATCTGGCTGACGCGGAATGGAAGGTGGTCAACATCGACGCCCAGGGGTGGCGTGTACTGCCCGCGTCGCCCGTCAAGTTCCGGCGTTGCAGGGCCATGCTGCCCCTGCCCGAGCCTGCCCCAGGCAGCATGGCGGAATTGCAGAAACTCCTCGGGTTGTGCAACGAAAGTTGGCCCTTGGTGGTCGGGTGGATCCTGGCGGCGCTACGGCCAACTGGTCCGTTCCCCATCCTCAATTTGAATGCCGAGCAAGGTGCGGGAAAGACTACTGCTGCACGAAAAATACGGGCGCTGATTGACCCGAACACAGCTCCGATGCGGTGCGAACCGAAAGAGCCCCGAAATTTGATGATCGCAGCGAACAACGGCTGGGTGATCGCGCTGGACAATTTGAGTTACATTCATCCGTGGCTATCCGACAGTTTATGTCGACTGAGTACCGGTGGCGGGTTCAGCACGCGGGAACTATATAGCGACAATGAGGAGGTTATTTACGATGCCCAACGGCCGATCATCATCACGGGCATCGAGGAACTGGCCACGCGCGGTGATTTGCTCGATCGTAGCCTGATGGTTATGCTGCCAAACATTCCCGAAAGTCAGCGGCGGCCCGAGAGCGCAATTTGGCACGAGTTCAACGAGGCACGACCGCGACTGCTCGGTGCGTTGTACGATGCCGTTTCAATGGCTTTGCGTGATTTGCCGACGACGACGGTGGCCAGACTGCCGAGGATGGCCGACTTCGCGCTATGGGCCACGGCCGCAGAGCCCGCTATCGGATTAAAGCCCGGTGAATTTATGGCAAGGTATGCCGGAAATCGGGCCGCCGGACATGAATTGGCGCTCGAATCATCGCCCGTGGGCAAGGCTGTACTGGATTTTGTGGGCCGTGTCGGCACCTGGACAGGCACGGCCAGCGAATTGCTCGCCGAGCTGGACGACTTGGCTGACGAGCGAACCAGGAAGATGAAAGGCTGGCCGCAAACCGCAAGGGTTTTGTCGGGTACGCTAAAGCGGCTGGCACCGAACTTGCGGGCAATTGGTGTCGAGGTCGAGTCGGGCAGGACGAAAAAGGGGCGATTCGTCACCGTTTCAAAGTTGGCCGAATCCAGCGTCACCAACGTCACCAACGTCACCAGCATGGAAAATCAAGGGGAGTTTGAACCCCAGGGTGACGCAGCGGTGACGCAAAGCCCGGAAGCGGTGACGCAAAAAGATGTTGAAGATGACGCGGGTGACGCGGGTGACGATGAAATCCCTGCATCTTTTGGTGAGACGCAGTCAGACCTGTCAGCCGAGAGGGATGCGTCAGTATGTTCTCACGATGACGTCGAGGAAATCCCGACTTTCGACGGCTACATCAACCGGCAATGCCGACAATGTGGCGAGGAACTCCCGTGCAGAAAAGGCGAGTCCCCGGCCAAAGGTCCGACGCCCGAATCGGTCAGTACGTGTGATCCGGCAAGCAAGGCCGCTTTGCCTGAAGCTGAATCTCGGCCAGTCCAGGGGTGTTTACAGGGGCTTGCGGAGGTTGCTACGATAGGCGTGGCGGTTTGCGAGACGGCACCCGCCATCACGGAATCGTCAGGGGTGTTGACGTAATGACAATAATCGAGTAGAATCGCGTCAATGAAGAAAACAGTCCAACAAACATTGACGAATCAGTTGCGGCAAGCCGTTGTCGACTCGGGCGAGACCTTGGGGCACCTCGCCCGAGAGACGGGCATCGACAAATCGGCTTTGTCGCGTTTCGTGAACGGCCATCGCGGCCTGTCTATGGAGGCGCTGGACGCCCTTGGAAAACACCTCAAGTTGCGAATCGTCAAGATAAGAAAGCCCCGAATGAAAAAAGGCGGATAAGAATATGGCAAGTATTTCTACGGATAAAAGCGGCAATCGACGGATTTTCTTCACCGGTCCGAACCGTACGCGGAAGATCATTTATTTGGGCCAAATGCCAATGAAGACGGCCCGAACCATCAAAACGCACGTCGAACACCTGGCGGCTGCGGTGCTCGGCGGACACGCCCCGGATCCAGAAACTTCAGAATGGGCGGGCAGCCGGGACGACGTGTTGTATGGCAAATTGGTGCGAGTTGGGCTGGTGCCGCCAAGAGAGTCGGTTGAGCAAGAGAGCCAAACCGTGACGCTCGGCAATTTCCTGGATCAGTACCTCAACGGCCGGACCGACATCAAACCGAGTACTCGCTGTAATTTGGAGCAGGTTCGGCGAAATCTGGTGGATTATTTCGGTTTCACCCGACCGTTGGCAAGCATCACACCCGGCGATGCCGACGAATTCCGGATCAATCTCTTGGGTAAGCTAAGTGAAAACACAGTGCGTCGGAACTGTGGTCGGGCAAAGCAGTTCTTCCGGGCGGCGGTTCGCAAGCGGTTGATCCAGGAAAATCCATTCGCCGAGATGAAGGGCTGCACTGTCAAGGCTACGACGGATCGGTTCTACTTCGTAACCCGCGAGGAAGCCGACAAGGTGCTGGCGGCGTGCCCGGACGCCCAGTGGCGATTGTTGTTCGCGCTCGCGAGGTTTGGCGGTTTGCGTGTCCCGTCCGAGCCTTTGAGACTACGCTGGGGCGATGTGGACTGGGAACGGAACCGCATTACGGTGCACTCACCCAAGACGGAACATCACGAAGGCCGAGAGAGCCGCCAAATCCCTATTTTTCACGAACTGCGGCCGTACCTAGAAGAGGTTTGGGAGCAGGCCAAGCCGGGCACGGAATACGTCATCACGCGCTATCGCTCATGCAATGCGAACCTCCGAACACAGCTGCAACGGATCATCCAACAGGCCGGGTTGGAGCCGTGGTGCAAGCCGTTCCAGAACCTTCGATCGACACGAGAAACCGAATTGGCCAAGGATTACCCGATTCACGTGGTTTGTGCCTGGATTGGCAACACGCAGGCGGTGGCCGCCAAGCACTACCTTCAGCTGCGCGACGAGGACTTTGAACGGGCAGCAACGCGCGACGCGGATTCCGACGCACTTTCGACGCATAATCCGACGCAGCAACCAACGGGTGATTCTGGCACATCGTGGCAAGAAACGACACAAGCCCATGAGGACCACGGGCTTATGCCACCGATTTCGGGCGTTTGCGAAGATGTACAAACGTACATAGCTCCCCGACAAGGACTCGAACCTTGGACTTAGCGGTTAACAGCCGCTCGCTCTACCAACTGAGCTATCGGGGAAAGTGAGACTTCTTAGTCTAGCTTTGATGGCCGGGGAATGCAAGTCGAGCCGGAACTGTTTTCCACGGAACGACTTCTGGTTCGTCCTTCCATTGACGTCTGCCTCGGAGCGAGCGCGGCCAGGGTTCAGTTTCTGACCCTCTGGGTGGTTCTCAAGTGCTTTCCGGTCTCGGTTGATGAATGGTCGACTGCCAAGTGGACTTCTCGGCCTGCGTCGCCCGGATTCTTCGAGAGGATTCATGGATGTCGCCAGAGGTCCGGGAAGAGGGTTCGAACGTTCGGCTATTGCGGGAGCCTCGTGCGTTGCTTCTCCAGCAGGACGCCGTTTCCCTTGTCATTGAACTCGACACGATCCATGAACCGCCGCATCAACATGACCCCCCGCCCGTCGGGCATCTCCCGGCGTTCACCATTGGTCGGATCGGGAATGCTCTCGGGATCGAAGCCGTTGCCCTCGTCGACCACTTCAATCTGGATCAGGTCGTCCGACATTCGGCATCGAACTCGGACTTGCTTCGTCGCATCCAGGGCGTTGCCGTGCTTGATGGCATTGACGAGTGCCTCCTCCAACGCCAGACGGATACTGAACGTATCGTGTTGGTCCCAATGCTGCCGTTTCAGCTGTCTAAGGACCTCTCGGCGAACCTTGCGACCTGCCCCGTCCCTGCTGGGGATCAGGTGTTCACTTTGCCAGATCCAGCGAGATTCGGGCATGGGTTTGAAAGCAAGGGTAGACGGCAAGCACCACTTATTCGTTTCGTGGCTCTACCTAGAAAGCAGCCAGGGCGTCCGCTTCATCTTCTTTGATGTCAAACAAACGATTCAGTTTGGTGATGGCAAACACCTCGTAGATTTCCGGTTGGATGTCGCAGAGTTTGAGCACACCGTTGGCGGCCTTGACTTTCTTATCCAAGGTAATCAACTTGCCCAGTGCCGCGCTCGAAAGAAATTGGACGCTGGAGAAATTCAACAGCAGGCTCTTGCGATTTTCGACCTCGACCAGTCGGGACAGTTCGCGGCCCAACTCTTGAATGTTGAGGTCGTCGAGTATCTTCTGATCGCGAAAGCGAACCACGGTGACATCGCCGACTTCGTTGATGCTCAGTCGTCGGTATTCGGCCATCTGAGAAACTCCTCTGGCAATCATCCGGTAGGCGTTTGCGAAATCCGACCGCCCGAGATTGGCAGTCAATCGAATCCTTCAGCAACGGGTTCTTGGAAGGACCTTACTCTGCAATCTTATACCCAGCCGGGTGGGTGTCAAGGTGAGGAGCCTTGCCGGCGGACGACGCTTTCCGACGATCTGGCTGCAAACCGTCGAATCCGTGGTCCGGCAGTAGGTCGCGAAGCGTCGGTTGGTCCCGTCCCCGAAGGGGTGCCAATAGACACGGGGTCACACGTGAGAAGGATGATGCGGATCTGCCGGTGCGGTTTCCCCCGGACGCCTTGGGCGTTTGGCCGGCGAGGTTGCCCAAACGGGACTCGCCTGACCGCCAACCAGTGGTACTTCGTCCCTGGCCTAACCGAGCCCTAGTCTGGTTTCTTCAGAGCCATCGCGTGAAGAATGAGCACCGAGCCGGCCGAGCAGAAGAGGTAGCCGAGCCAGTCGGGTGGGTGAAGCTCCTTCGGTGGGGCAACTGTCTCTTCCGAGGACGAAAACGCGTCGGCCGTCTCAATGGCAGCAGCCATCGGATGGCCCGTCTTCTCGGCCAGGAATTTCGTGCACTTGGGCGTCAACACATATTCGTACGTGAATAGGAATTGCAGCCCAAGCAGAAGGGCGATCATGCCAAACAGAAAAAACTGATTGCGATTCAAATCCATCGCTCCGAATCCGTCATGACCTTGGGGACTCCGGACGGAGAACATCGACAACCCTACGGCCAGTCGACACGCAGGAATCGTCTCAGTTTGTTCATCGTGTCCCGGTTGCCCGGCGGATCACTCGCCGTTCGTGCATAACGATTATGCCGCGATAACGGAAAGGACTGGCGTGGTTTTACCGGCTGCAACGATCGGTGGGCCGCTAGCTGCCGGCCTCGGCGGTTCCGGCCTGCGACTTGGCCAGGAAATCGAGCACGTGGCCAAGCGTCGGAAAATCGTCCAACGAAAGGTCGTCCGACGGCTCGACGTCGAAATACTCGCCCAACTCGCCGAACAACTGCGCCTTCTTGATGCTGTCGATCCCCAGATCGGCCTCCAGATCGGCATCCAACTCGACGATCTCGGGCGGATAGCCCGTGTGCTCCACGACAAAATTGACCAGGAAGGTCTCGAGTTCCTTCCGGTCGAGACTCGCCGGTTCTCTTTCGGGGAGACTCGGGGTCAGCACGGCTACCGGAGGCGTGGTCGGGACAACAGCCGGTTTGGTCGGCGACGGCGGCGCGGCGGCCGGGACCGGCCGGTCGACGCCCGGTTGGGAAGCCGGGCCCGTGTGTGCCTTGTCACGCATTTTCTCTCGCCGGCGCGCGGTGGCGTCGAAATGGGAGATGGGATTTGCACTCCCCGTTGGTGCAGTCATGATCGTTGCTTTCCTTGTGATCTGTGGGTTTTCTGATTTTGGTTCTATCTTCAAGCCTCGTTCGAGGCAGATGTGATAAGTGGTTTCCCCTTCGCCGCCACAGTGGACGGCGCCCAGAACGTCGCCCTGCTCGTTCACCCGGATTGTCGTCGCAGTCGAAGGAACGGCCAGCACGGCCGCGTGCCGGGTGAGTTGAGGTTGAACTCGATCGAGTGCGGCCTCGGCCGGCATCTCCATCGAGTTCATTGCCATCGTTGCTTTCAGCAGCGACGCCATGCCCGAAGCAGCGACCACGTCGCCGAGTTGGCTGGCCGTCGTTCCCAACAAAATTGGCCTCGATGGCACCGGCTGGGCATAGGCTTCGGCAATCCCTCGCCACTGGGCCGCGTCTCGCTCCGGCCGGCCGCTGGCCGTCGTTTCGATCAGAGCCACGTCGGCCGTCGAAACGCCCGCGTCCGCCACGGCCCGAGTGATCGCCAAACGCGAGGCCTCCGCGCGGCACGGATCGTAGGCGGCACCTATGCCGCGGATAATACTGAAAATCGGATCCCCGTCGCGCCGGGCGTCGGAGAGCCTTTTGAGCAACAGCGCGCCACAGCCTTCGGCGGGCAGGATTCCGTCGGCCCGGGCGTCCAAGGGCGAGCGGGGTTCGCCGGCGGGCAACCGGCCGCATATCGACCATTCCTCGTAGAACGTGGGCGTCATGTCCTGCTGGCCGCCGACGCAGATCATCATTTCGCAATCGCCGCTTCGCAACAGATCGACGCAGCAGCTCAGCGCGGCGAGAGAGGACGCCTGGCCCGCGTCGACCGCCACGGCCCCGCCCATCAGGTCGAACGATTTCGTAATCCGCGAAGCCAAGGCACTGGCGGTGAAACTGCCCGTCTCATCGTGCAAAATCGGCATGTGCTTGAGCAAGACTTCGCCGTACGACTGGACCATGGCCGAGAGATGTTCTTCGGCAACGCCCTTCTGGCGAAGCACGCCGGCGAGCATTTCCTGAAACTCCGGAAGTCGCAAGCAGACGGCCAGTTCCGCGGCACAGTCGCCGCCAAAAACCGTCCCGACCACCACGCCGACCTGCTCGCGGTCGAAGGGTCGCTCGCCGTAATTGGCCCGTTGAATCGCCTGATCGACCGCGTCGAGAATCATGAATTGCAGCGAGCTGGCCTGGGCGATTTCCTTCGGAGGAATCTTGTGTTTCCGCCAGTCGTATTCGAAACCCATAACATATCCGCCTCGGCTCGTCGGCGTCTGCCACGGTCCCTTGGCCCCGGGTCGGCAGAAGGCCTCCGCGTCCCAGCGGCCCTCGGGCACGTCGGTTTTCGGGTCGCGACCGTCGGCCAGCAATTCCCAGAAGGCTTCCAAGGTCAACGCGCCCGGCATCACCGCGCCGCAGCCGATCACGGCGATCGCGTCGTCGCGGCTCCCGCGAGAAACCGAGCCGCGCCCGTCAGGAAGCGGTCTTTCAACGTCGCGGCCACCGGTCCCGGCCAGTTCAGCGGGCACGGAAACCATGGGCGAAGTCCGCTTGACGAAATCGTCGACGACCACGTGGACGTTGAGTCCTCCGATTCCAAACGCGTCGACGCCCGAGCGGCGAGGTTTTCCGTCGGTTCTCCGCGGCCAGGCGACTTCCTGACGCGGGACGTAAAACGGGACGTTCTCCCAGTCGATCTGAGGATTCAGCGGCTGTCGGCCGATGGCCGGCGGAATCATCTCGTGTTCCAGCGAGAGCACCGTCTTGAGCACGCCCACCAATCCGGCCGATTCGAGCGTGTGGCCCACGTTGCGCTTCGCGCTGCCGAGTGGAAGCTTGGTGCCCGGCGGAAGCCGACCGTCGAGTACTTCGCCGAGTGCCATGATCTCGGTGATGTCTCCAACCGAGGTCGAGGTGGCGTGAGCCTCGATGTATTGAAGCTGGTCGATCGGCACTTCGGGCGAGTAGGCTCGACGGACCGCCTTGATCTGACCTTCCTGGCGCGGAGCCCAAAGACTCCTGCCGCGACCGTCGGAGGAAACGCCGATTCCGGGAATCACGGCCAGAACACGGTCGCCCTCGGCGACAGCCCGGTTGAGCATCTTCAGAAGCAGCACGACGTATCCCTCGCCGACGACCAACCCGTCGGACTCGGCCGAGAAGGGATACGATCCATTGGGTGAAAGGGATCGCGACTGGGAAAAGAGGACGAGCGTGTCCGAATGGAAGAACGAGGCACCGCCCACGATCGCCATGTCGATGTTGCCGAGTTGCAGGGCGCGAGTACCCTGCAGCAACGCGCGGGACGACGACGCGCAAGCCGCGTTGAACGACATGGTCGGCCCGTTGAGGGCGAACGTCTGGGCGATCAGTCCCGCGGCAAGACTCGCGCCGAAAAAGGGTCCGCCTCCCATGTCGCGACGCGGCCGGTCGCGGCGTACCGCGTCGATCATCTCGCGGATCACGTCGTCACCCAATCCGTGGCCGAGTTGGTCGAAACCAACCGTCTCGCGGAGGAACTTGGCCGTCTGAGCGACGTACGTGGCGAAAGTCAACTCGGCCGCCACTCCGCTCGCGGCGGCGTGGCCGATGTAGACGCCCGTGTTGGTCTGGGGGATCGCGGCCGGGTCGAGCCCCGCCTGGCGGCACGCGGCCGCCGCCACCTCGCAAAGCGTTACGTGGGCCACGTCGTGCGACGCGATTACCGAGTCCGAAATGGGACACAACTGCCGATCAACCGGCTTGTAGGAAATCAACGCCGCCAGGTCAGAATAAGTTTTGTTGAGTCTTCCCCTTTCCGCGTGATAATAGAGACCGCGATTTAGTCGCTCATCCGGCACGGGTCCCCAGGCGGCCTGACCGCCGCGCACGAGTTCCCAAAACTGGTCGATATTGTCGGCGCCCGGCAGGCGACAGGCCATGCCGATCACGGCCACGGCGGAATGAGGATGAGGTTGCGTCACGACGGCGTCCTCTGAGTTGCGGATTTCCTCATGGGGCGGGCAGGCTCGGCCGTTGTGGCCCCGGCGGCAACCGCCGGCGGAACCTCGCCCTCCGACGCCCGTGTCGCCATGCCCGAGAACACGCCCAATAACCGCTCAACCGTTAAGCTACCGGTTTCGCTTGCCAGCAGTCCGCGGCGGGCCGCCTCCTCCGGCGCGAGTTGTCCACGGATACACTGCTCGAAGGTCTTCGAATTCAAGTACAACAGCGCCTCGCGGTCGGCGGCAAGACCCATCTCAACGGCGATCACGTGCGAGCCGTCGACGGCCAGCGTCCACTGACCTCCACCGGGCCCGTTCACTTGCAGGCCGACCTTCACGGTTCCAGCCCCATTGTTCGGCGACTTTGTCGGCAGCGCGCCGGCCAGATAGTCGTTCACGTCGAACGAGGGAATCACGGGCTGAGGACGCGGCCACCCGAAGTTGGACGTCAGTGCGTACCGCGAGGTCCGCAGCAGCGTCTCAAATCCGACGTCGCAGAACGCCAGGTGAGGTGCCGCCCGACGAGTGTTCGTCAAATCGAACTCCGGATCGTCGCGCCAGTAAGCCTGGTACGCGCCCATTTGTCCGGCGAACGTCTCTTGCATCTCGGCCAGTTCCGTCATCGTCGTATTCTGGTTCTGGCTACGTTGTTGCAGGGCGTATTCTTCGAGCGTTCGTTCGATGACTTTGCGGCAGGTGGCCACCGGCACGCGCCGCGCCGGCGCGAGGTGGTACGTCTGGCCGTGGTGTTCGGGGCGGTCGTAGAGATAGGTAATCAGCCGGGATACCCAGTCGACGGGCACGAAGTTCTTGTGCTCCTGGCCGCTGAGGCCCAGCGCGGCGAGCAGTGGCTCGCCGTTGATTTCTTCCGGTTTGAATTGTTTGACCAGGGCCTGGCCGATTTTCAGCGGCGTGTAGAAACCGTGAAACGTGGTGGTGTAGCCGGTCACCGAATCGCCGATGATGATGGCAGGCCGGTAAACGGTGAGTGTATCGAGGAAATCGGCCCCACGGAGCAACTTCTCGGCCTCGACCTTGGTTCGTTCGTAATCGTTGCCCAACTCCTGGCCAACGTCCAATTCACTTTCAAACACGCGGCCCGTGCGCAATCCGCACACGTAGGACGTCGACACGTGGTGAAACTGGCGAATGCCCGTCGTTTGGCAGAGATCCAAGACGTTCCGCGTCCCTTCGACGTTGGATCGATGGGGCTCGCCCGTCCGTGGGTTGGTCGTGAACGAGAGACTGGCCGCGTTGTGAAGCACGGAGACGCAGTTCCGCGAAACCCAGTCGACGCTTGCCCGATCGAGGCCCAGGTTTGGCTTGGTGAGGTCGCCTTCGAGCACGGGGGGTCGTGCCAGGGCGCGGCCCAGCTCGCGTTCCCACCTCGCCAGGATACTCTCGATCCGTTGCCTGGGCGATTCGGCCGTGCCGGGCCGCACGACGACCGCTATGCGGCGGCCGGCGCAAAGGCCGTCACGCAGAAGATACGTTCCCAGAAGGCCGGTCGCGCCGGTCAATAAGTGGTAAGCCATCGTCAGCTAACGGGCAAGGTGAGCGAATCGTTCGAGGTTGCTTCCGCGTGAACATTGGGTGGTAATCGACGGAGTGATCGGCGGGACGCTTCGTCGACCCAATTCGCGAATCCGGGCAGGTAACCTCGGGCGACAAACGGGCCGAGCCCCCTCCCCCATGGCACGCCCCGCCAGCGGCGGCAACAGAACCAAGTAGCTTATCGATATTACCGGGTCTCCAATAGTTTGTCAAACACCCAGAATGCCGATTAGCAACCCATTTGAACATTCCGAATCCACAAGAACGACTTCATCAATTCGGAATAGAGCAGCATTATAAGGGGGACTTGCCCACGCTCGCCGCGAGGTCATCCGGGAATTCGGGCAACACATCCCTGACTTCAGTGAACCACGCGTGTTGCCTGGATTGCCCAAATTCTCATTCTCTTCCCTCGTTTCAGTCTATCTCCTCAAGTGGTCGAGAAATCGTCTTGAAAAATGGCGGCATGCGGTATACGTATGGATATGATTCACCAAGAAGTCGCTCTGTTCAATTAAGCCAAGACACGGAACGATGGTCGGTAGGGGCCTGGGGTGCTCGGAAGGCATGACTTCCCGAGGCAAGCAGGGACAAGAAGCAGCCATTGGTTTTGAGATGCCCTTCAGCAAAATGCCTCACCAATCCCACCCCGCGAGACGTGACCGACCGCTTCCATTCGACCCCGTCGTGACGGCCGAACGCCGCTGGTTCAGTCGCCGACCGCAAAGCATGCCCTTGGGCGTTTATTGGGCCGATCGGGGCCACGTCGAGACGGTTCGGTGGCTCTCGGTCGTGTTGGGGCTGTTGGTCGTGCTGAGCACCGTCCCGGCCTTGGGTCATTGGAACTTGGCAACCGCCCCGGGCTGGGCCCGATTGCTACTGCTGATCGCGGCACTCCAAATCGCCTATCTTGTATGGATGGCTCTCTTGCCCGACTGGTCGACCGTTTGGGTCGTGATGCTCGTGTTTGCCGCGTCGGCGACATTCTATGCCTTGGCGACGGCTCTTGTCGTAACCATGCCGGCGGATCGCGTGTTGCCGTTTGGCTTGGACGCGGTTCGCGACAAGGCGGCCCGCTGGTGCGGCGCCGTGCTACTGCTCAACGTGTTGGGCACCTATCTTTGTGGCTGGACGAGCGTTCGGTGGCGACAGTCTTGCCGGCGGTCTTTCCCAGGCAACCGTTAGGCGATAGGCTATGATTTCTCAGTGCCACCAAAGGCCCGATCGGTTCGTGACCCCCAACAACAGAAACAGAAGAAACCATGCTCGACCGGAAATTCATCGTCGAAAACGCCGAAGCGGTCCGAACCAATTGCGTAAATCGAGGCGTTGCAGCCGACGTGGCCCGCTTCGTCGAGCTTGAAACCGAACGCAAGACTCGACAGGTACAGATCGAGGATCTCAACCGACGAGCCAACGAGGTCTCGAAGTCGATCGGCAAGGCGGCCGACGCCGTCGAGCGCGACGCCCGCAAAGAGGAAGGTCGCCAACTCCGTGGGCAGGTCGCCACGATCAGGGCCGAACTGGACGAAATCGAAGCCGAACAGTTGGCCATCCAGGGCACGATTCCCAACATGTCGCACCCCGACGCTCCGGTCGGCGAGGACGATCAGGCCAACCTCGAAAGGGCCCAGGGCAAGACGGCGCTGCCCGAGTTCGACTTCGAGCCGGCCGACCACGTCGAGTTGGGCGAACGGCTTGCTCTGCTTGATTTCGAATCTGGGTCGCGGGTCGCCGGCGCCGGGTTCTACTTCCTCAAGAACGAGGCCGTGCTTCTGGAACTGGCACTCGCGCGATTTGCTTTCGAGACCCTGCTGGCCGAAGGGTTCACGCCGATGACCACGCCCGACGTGGCACGAAATGAGGTCCTCCAAGGCACCGGGTTCATTCCCCGCGGACCCGAAACGCAAATCTACAGCATTGAAAATACCGACCTGAGCCTCATCGCCACGGCCGAAATACCGCTTGGCGGGCTATTGGCCGGGCGGACCGTCGACGCCGAGTCGCTGCCGTTGAAGTTCTGCGGCATGAGCCATTGCTTTCGGACCGAGGCCGGCGCGGCGGGCCGAGCCAGCCGGGGGCTCTATCGGGTTCACCAGTTCACCAAGATCGAGATGTTCGCCTTCACGCTGCCGGACCAGAGCGAGCCGATGCTCGAACATCTTCGCGAGATGGAGTGCCGGCTGTTCGACGCCCTGGAGATTCCCTATCGCGTGGTCGACACGGCCACGGGCGACTTGGGCGGGCCGGCCTATCGCAAGTACGACCTCGAAGCGTGGATGCCCGGCCGGGGTGGCTACGGCGAAGTCACCAGCGCGAGCAACTGCACCGACTATCAGGCTCGGCGACTCGACGCTCGCTACAAGGTCAAAGGCGAAAAGGGCACCCACTTTGTCCACACACTCAACGGCACGGCCATCGCCATCAGCCGGGCGTTAGTGGCGATTCTCGAGAATCACCAGCAAGCCGACGGCTCGGTCGCGGTGCCCGAGGTGCTCCGGCCATGGGTCGGCATGGAACGAATCAAGCCGAAACAGCAGGGTCAGTAGTGCCAAATTCGCCCAGATGATGCCACAACAGGTCATCCTGAGCGCAGCGGATGCCACAACGGGTCATCCTGAGCGCAGCGAAGGATCTCGGTGGCCAAAGAGATTCTTCGCTGCGCTCAGAATGACTCGGTGTAGGTTTCGGGAGTGGTAGTGGTAGGGTGCGTGCTCGCACGCACCAATCAGCAGGCAGCAGGTAGGGTGGGGCAAGTCTTGTTTTTGGTGGGCGGTGCCCACCCTACGCCGCTCATCTTCTCTGCGCCCCTGCGACTCTGCGTGAGACAAATCAGCGAGCAGGGTCGCGGAACCACAGAGACACCACAAAAAAACGGCCCCGGGCGAGAACCCGGGGCCGTTTGGTTTTTTTGCACACCAAGATGCAGCACAGCCGCTTAGAAAATGCCCAGCGCGGCCAGGCTATAACGGACGATCAGTCCGGCTGCCACGACGCTGACCATGCTCATCAGCTTAATGAGGATGTTGAGGCTTGGGCCACTGGTGTCTTTGAACGGATCGCCGACCGTGTCGCCGACCACCGCCGCCTTGTGGGCGTCGGTACCCTTGCCGCCGTGGGCTCCGGCTTCGATGTACTTCTTGGCGTTGTCCCACGATCCGCCCGCGTTGGCCATGAACACGGCCACGCAGAATCCGCAGCACAGGGCCCCGACCAGCAAGCCCATCACACCGGCCACGCCGAGCAGAAGCCCGGTCGCAATCGGTGTGGCCAGCCCCAACAACGACGGAAAGATCATTTCCCGCTGGGCCGCCTTGGTACTGATAGCCACGGGCGTGGCATAGTCGGGTTTGTCTTTGTATTCCATGATGCCCGGCTTTTCGCGGAACTGACGCCGCACTTCCTCGACCATGCCGAAGGCCGCTCGGCCGACCGCCTTCATCGTCAATGCGGAGAAGACAAAGGTTGCCATGGCCCCGAGGAAAATGCCGACCAAGACCTTCGGGTTCATCAAGTTGCAGGAGTAGTAAGTCATCCAATCGATCATATTGGCGTGTTCCGATTCGATTGGTCGGACTTCGTCTGCTTGATCGGGAAGATGAAGCACGGGGCTCCCCTTTGAACGGTCAACGATTTCGGAAATCGAGACAGGCCCTCCCTTGGTCGAGTACTCGTCCCACACGCGAAGGTCGCTCGCGTCCGGCCCTTCGGGGTTAAGTGCACGGACTTGGGCTGGCATAAGAAGGAAAACCTCGGCCGTGCGCTCCAACTTGCCTTCCTTGTCGGTGCTCTCGCCCACATTGGCGATGATCTGGTCGTTGAGTTTATACCAGCCGACATCGTCGACCTGTTTGGCCACCGAAACGCCCCAATGATGGTGGCCCATCCGGACTTCTTCGACGTAGGCAGCCAGCAGAGCCAAAGCCGTCAGCGCGGCCGAGCCAATGGCAAAACCCTTGCCCGTGGCGGCCGTCGTGTTGCCGAGACTGTCCAGCGCGTCGGTTCGCTTTCGGACGATCGGATCGAGTCCGGCCATTTCGGCGTTTCCGCCGGCGTTGTCGGCGATCGGACCATAGGCGTCCGTGGCGAGCGTGATACCCAGCGTACTGAGCATGCCGACCGCGGCGATGCCCACGCCGTACAGCCCCATGGCGAACAGGTGGATGTCGTTGAATTGCCAATTGGCCGCGAATCCAAAGGACATGAGCGTGGCCACGCCGACCGTGATGACCGGGAACCAGACGCTCTTCATGCCGTCGGCAATGCCGCCGATGATCACCGTCGCCGGACCAGTCAGAGCCTGATCGGCCAATCGTTTCGTCGGCCCGAATTCGTCGCTGGTGACATACTCGGTCCATTTGCCGATCAACCAGCCGGCCCCCAGACCAACCACCACGCTCCAGCCCACGCCCGGGAAGAAGTCGGGCAGCAAGAGATATGTCAAACCGAAGGCGGCCGCGATGATTAGGATGCTCGATATGTTCACGCCGCGAGCCAGGGCCTTGAGCAGAGTCTTCTGATCAGCCTTCTCCTCGGTGCGAACCAGGAAGATGCCAATGATCGACAACACGATGCCCACCCCAGCCATGGCCATCGGCAGGAACAAGGCGCACATCTGCATGTACTTGACGGCGCCGGCCATGTCGCCGCCGAACTTATCGATCATGCTCGAGGGCACCAATTCCCCGCTGGCGAATGCCGCCACGCCCAACGCGGCCGTGGCCAGGATCGAACCGCAATACGATTCGTAAAGGTCGGCACCCATGCCGGCCACGTCGCCCACGTTGTCGCCCACGTTGTCGGCGATGGTCGCCGGATTGCGTTTGTCGTCTTCGGGAATACCGGCCTCGACCTTGCCGACCAGGTCGGCGCCCACATCGGCCGCTTTGGTGAAGATGCCGCCGCCGACGCGAGCAAAGAGCGCTTGGCTACTGGCACCCATGCCGAAACAGAGCATCGTGACCGTGATGCTGACCAGGCCGATCTCGTCGAATCCGAGTGCGGGCACAATCCAATAAAGGACGGCAAACCAAGCCGTAATATCCAATAGTCCCAAGCCGACCACGGTCAGTCCCATCACGGCGCCGGCACGAAAGGCGACCTGAAGTCCCTGGTTCAACGACTTCTGCGCGCCGGCGGCCGTTCGATTGCTGGCCCAAGTAGCCGTCTTCATGCCGAACCAACCGGCCAGACCGGAGAAGAAACCGCCCGTCAAAAAGGCGAACGGCACCCACCTGCTCTGCACGCCCAGGCGGAAGGCCATCCACCCCAAGAGGATCGCGATAACCACGAAGAAGATGGCCACCACTCGGTATTGTTGCCACAAATAGGCATTTGCTCCGGTGCGGACGTGGCCGGCAATCTCGATCATTTCATCGTTGCCCGGATCGGCCGCCATGATCTGCTTGAAGAAACGTATCGCAAAGAAGAGTGCCGCGATGGCGCCGACAAAGGCAATAGCCCAGAAAACCACGAACATGCCCTCGCTGGGTGCGGTCGCTAGCGAGGCGTCCGGGGTCGCGGCAGTCTTCTCGGCCGCCGCCAAGGCCTGACTAGCGCAACTCATGAACAACGCCCACGTCGCCGTCAGTAACGTCCAAGGCCGCCATCGCAACGTGTTTCGCACAACTTGACTCGATCTCATTCTCGTGTCCTCTCGGAAAATCTAAGGAACGTGTTTCTTTGTAGGTCACCCCAAAAAAGAGGAAGTGGCGCGGCGGTCTGTGGACGCGATGAAAACCGGCGTCGGAACACCGAGCCTTGGCCGTTATGGATGGCAACACTGCCAATGGCCCGTGGCTGAAAACCCAAAAATCGGGTTCCCGTTGGTCGCCCTCCGGTCATTGTCCTGTGTAAGGCTTAACAGGATTGCCAATCTGCTCTGCCTGGTCGCGGGGACGGCCCAAGCCGGGGGGGCGACGATCGTAGAATCTCGTAGTCTAACGCATTGCGCAGAGGACTGTCAAGCTCTTGGAAGTTGGCCGCGCCTGCCCACGGAGCCGTCTCAATCGCTCTGAATTGAGATCGACTCGTGGGAACCCGTCACTGAAGCCCCCCTTGTGGCGTAATTGTTCCTAGCCCGAATTCCGAAGCCGAATCATCACGGTCAAAATGTCCCGCCATGTCGGTTGCAGGGAGCCTGTCGTAAGGGTTTTTCGCTTGGCTTTCCCGGTCGGATCAATTACCCTAAATGTTTGTGACGGCAGTCAATCGGTGTGGTGTGGATGCCCGCATAGCCAATGAACTGGAGGACGACTGGCCGGAGGTCGCTTCGCAGGTCGCTGTGCGACGGCCCGGCGGCTGTTGGCAAATACGAGACTTCGCCCGCGGAGTCGATGGACAGAAAATGTGAAACAGAGAACCGGTTCGGAGGATTAGTAACATGGCGAGAATCGATCGAACGCGACACGTGTCATGGTTGGTATGCACGGTCGTCGTGCTGTTGACGGCTACGTTGGCGGTGGGTGCCGAGCGGCAACGGAGGCTGAAGGCTGGCGACTACAATCCGGTGAATTCGACGGTCGAGATGTTTAAGGCGATCGAAGACGGCCAGATCGAAGTGAAGTTGATCCCCAAGGATTCGACCGAGTCGCGCGTGTTGATCACGAATAAGACCCAGCAACCGTTGAACGTCAAATTGCCCGAAGCGTTCGCCGGAGTTCCCGTGTTGCGTCAGGGCGGCGGCTTGGGGCTTGGCGGTGGCGGCGGAATTGGCGGCGGCGGTCAGAATCGACGCAACGGCGGTGGCAGCTCACAAGGCATGGGCGGCGGCATGGGGGGCATGGGCGGCATGGGCATGGGCGGCATGGGCGGTGGCTTCATGAACGTCAAGCCCGAGGTCGTCGGCGATTTCAAAGTGCCCACCGTCTGTCTCGAACACGGCAAGAAGGAACCGCGTCCCAAGATGAACTACGTCATCAAACCGATCGAGGAATTCACCGACAACGCGGAAATCCGTGAAGTGTGCCGCATGCTGGGCACCGGAGAACTTAATCAGCGTGCCGCTCAGGCCGCCTCGTGGCATTTCAGCGACGGGATGAGTTGGCGGCAGTTGGCTGCCAAGCAGTTGCGGTTCGCTAACGGCACGAGCCAACCCTATTTCAGCCCGGCCGAGATCCGACTTGCCATGCAAATCGCGTCCACCGCGACCAGGCTCGCGAAGGAACACTCGCGGAAGTCGCCCGGCAAAAGCGATTCGCTCAGCCAACAGTAAGCCGCTCTCCAGACAAATCGGCACCCCGTCAATTCAATCCTGGCAGCTCATCCTCCTCGGAAGGTGGGCTGCCGTCGGTTCTTGACGCAACGGCAACTCTCGCGCCCACTTCGCCGCGTGGCGGCCGACGCGCATCAGACACTGGATTTCGCCGATTCAAGTTCTCTGCGGAGGCGGTGAATCTCCTCCTGATAAGCGAGCCGATCGATTCGCCACTGTTCGGCGTGGTCGCGGAACTTGGCCTCCTGGGCGTCCAGCTGCTGTTCGCGGGCAACCAGCCGCGCGGCCCGTTGCTGGATCTCCTGCTCTTGTTGCGAAAGCCACTGTTCAAGTCGCCGTTTTTCATTGGTCAGGAGTTCATGCTGCCGAGAAAGCTCCACGCGTAGAGCGACGATCTCCTGTTTCTGGTTGACCAAGGCGGCGTTGGCCTCGCGATAATCCTCGGCCAATTGGCGCCGGATGTTACCCAGTGAATGCGCCAGCGCGGCAGGCGGCGCGGTGCCGGCAAGTTGGGCCCAGAGTTCCTCGGCGCCCAACCGGATTTCGAGCGTCGACCGATGCATCAGGCTGATCTCCTCGCGTAGCGACTCCAGCGCCGCACGGCAACGATCCATCTGTTCGGCCCGCCGCGCCAACTCAACGCGTTTCCGATCGATGTCGCTCTGGGCGCGCCGTTGCTCGGCGACCATCCGCTGCTGCTCGCGTCGACGCTGTCTGTCGAACTCGCGGCGGTCCTTGCACAGGGCATGGTAGAGTTGCTCGGTCTGATGCCGGAGTTCGGCCCACGGTGGCTCGGCGTCGACCGGTGGCGGTTCACTAGCTCGCCGCGTTTCCCACTCGCCCAGCGCGGCTTTCCGACGCTCAAGCTGCTGCGCTCGTTCCTCAAGCTGAGTCTTTCGATCGTCGAGTGCCTTCTTCGCCTGGGTCAATTCTGTCTGTCGGGCGGCCAGTTCCTGTTCGGTCCGCTGTTGGGCTTTCTCGGTGACGGCCAATCGCGCGAGGCACTGTTGCACTTCCTGCTGCTTCTCGGCCAACCCGGCCGTTTGCTCTTTCAGCTCCGCTTGATTTTCCGTTAGCCAAAGTCGGGCGGCACGGCTGTCGCTTTCGAATTGGGCGACGCGGCCGTTCAATTGCGCTTCACGCCGGTCGAGGTCCTCCTGTTTTCGACGCAGATGCTCGGCAAGTTGGGCTGCCTGGGCATGGACCTGCTGCATGAGAGCCGACTCGTCCTCGGATCGAGTAGTGCCACTCGCATGGTCTTCCGAGTCCCTCGTCGCACCGGTGCCGCCTTCGTTGGCTACGGCGTGTGGCGCGTCGATTCGAGCAGTCCCGAGGAGTCTTGGCTCGGGCGAGCAGGAGGACGGCACTGCTTGCGTCGATTGGGGGGAAACATGAGACATTTTGGGCACATTCTCAATCGAGGTGTAGCGCAAGACGAACGATCGAGGGGCTTTTGCGCGGCACGTCCTTCGTAACCAGCAAAGTTTACCCAAAGTCCTTGATCGGCAAAAAGGACAACGGAATTGACGCCAATTCGGTGAGAACTGATGTGCCTGGGCGCGGAACGAGCCAGTCGAAGTGAATGCGGGTAAATAAGCAATATGGTGCGTTCAGGATAACGCAATAAGCACCATGCCGTCCGAAGAAGCGAGCGTGGGATGTCCCGCGACGGCCTATGCCATGGCCTCATCCAAAGCGTTCTGGAGCCGATCTTTCGGCTGCACGCCAACGAACCGATCGACCACCTCGCCATTCTTGAAAACCATCAAGGTGGGGATGCTGCTTACCCCATATCCGGCGGCCGTGGATGGATTGTCGTCGATGTTCATCTTCCCAATCTTCACTGCGTCGCCGTTTTCGGCGGACAGTTCCTCCACCACCGGACCGATCATTCGGCAGGGTCCACACCAAGGGGCCCAGAAATCGACCAATACCGGTTTGGTAGCCTTCAGGACTTCAGTTTCAAAATTGGCGTCCGAGAACTCCGTGAGTTGGGCCATCGTGCATATCCCCACTAGAGGCTGGAAAGGGTTTGAGCGAATGGATTGGATGCCGCTAGGCTGGGCCGATGAACCGGACCGGCAGGCACAACCTCGGGCCAGTAGATTATAGGCGGTCGGTCGGCTGCGTCAATGCGCGAGAGCCGCCGGCTGTCCGCCCGGCTCGCAACGGAACAAGACGCGAGAGCAACTCGCGGAGGCGCTTCATCGTAATCGGCATGTCCACGATCACGCGATGTTCAGCCGTTCTGACGTGTTTGCGCCATTTCCGCTGGGTCTCGCCCAATAGAATCGCGGCGGGAAGCGATGCCGTAAGCGTGTTCTCGGCCAGCCGATTGAAGACTTCGACCGCTTGAGATCCAATCTCTTGGGCGTTGATGATAACGCAATCGGCTATCGAGGGTTGTTCCGTGAGTCGCATCAGAGCGCGCTGTGGATCGCCCGTCAGCAGCACGCGGTAGCCTGCCTTCCGAAAACCACTCCGGAACACCTCCTGCATTTGGACCGATGACTCAACGACCATCACGGCATGTTGAGCGGCACCCGAACCGTTCGAACTGTCCAGACCGATTCCACTACTGCCGGGTGCGCCGGCCGTCGAGGCTGTCGCGTCGTTCGATTCGTCTTTCTCTGTCTGCAAGCGTCGCGTGGCCGTTCTCAAGTCGGCAAGCACAGCGCCGGGAGTCTGATAGCGACGATCAGGATCGAGCATCATCATTTTGTTCACGATGAGACTCACCGAGTGTGGTATGGTGGGATCCAGCCGTTGCACGGGAATCACGTCCAGGAACCGCGACTTTGATAGTCGTTGCACCCGGTCTTTCGTTTCTGTCAGAGCCGGCTTGCCGCTGAGCATGTGATAGAAGATGCACCCGAGGAAATAGATGTCGCTCCGGGTGTCGTCGCGTCGAACCCCCGTCGCTCGCTCCAGGGCCGCGTAGTCAATGGTTCGGGCGTTGACCATGTCCGGCGAGACGTCGTCGGCCAGCGTTTCGTCGACCGCCGCTAAGCCAAAATCGACCAATTTGGCCGTTCCGTTGCTTGCCACGAGAACGTTGCTGATTTTCAGATCGCGATGCGTCAACGCGCGTTCGAAGGCGCATTGCAACCCGCTGGTAATGTCTGTCATCAGCCGAACCGCTTCGGCCGGTTCGATCTTCTTGCGGATCTTGATAAATTGCCGAAGGTTACGTCCCTCGACAAACTCCATGACGATAAAATGGACCTGTTTCTGGGAAGTGACTCTGTAGATTCGCACAATATTTTTGTGGCGCAGCGACTTGCCCAACAGCCCCTCGCGGACAAACGCCTTGTAGTCGGCTGGCTTCTCGCTGTACCGCTTTCGAAGGACTTTGACAGCAACCACTTCGCCGGTGTGTTGATGAACGGCGCGATAGACGCGGGCAAAAGAACCGGCGCCGACTAGGTAGAGAACCTTGTAATCGCCGAAGAAGAAACCAGTTCGCTCGCCGTTCGTGAGCCGCTCGACCTGGTAGTTCGTCAGAATCTCGCGACGAACCAACAATTGAAGAAACTCGTCGACGGCAACGTGATGACTTCCGAACTCACTCCAAACACTTTGCAGTTGCCGTTCGTCGACCAACCCCAGGTCGAACGCGCGTTGGGCGAGTTGTTCGGCAGTCAATCGACTCATCGAACGTGTACCTATTCTACTCCGTTGCCGGTTAGCCCCAAGGATTCCGGCCGATGCCCGGACCACGACTCTTCTAGCGGCCCTCGCGGACACGGTCCGCCAACAGGCGAATGCATTCCAAGGAGCGGCCTACCGCCACCCGACTGCCATGGGATTGGAAACAGTCGAATTGGCTTCGCGAGACTTGCCCTCATGGAGATCTCATCCGAGATCGTCGGTCACGGTGGGTCAAACCCGTGGAAGCTCTTGCTCCGGCAGGCCGTCGATCGCCATGTCGATTCGCATGAGACGAAGGAACCCCTCGGTTCAGTAGGACACCGCCCATTGCTCTATCGTATTCCAGGGGGACAAGGCTCGCAATGGACCATCGTCCAGTGAGCGATGAAACCCCGCCATGAGAGCGTCACTCTAACGACCCAACTTCAACGACGCAGCCAATATACGGCTGCGGCTCCCGTGTTGCCCGTAGACGTCTCTGGCTCGTCTTCTTCCAGAAAATCGTGGATAAGACAGTACTCACACATAAGGGCAGTGACATGTAGAGACTAAAGGTTATTAGAGAACTAGTGATTCTGGAGGTACTGAGGTTTGCCCAGCACGAATACACTTTTCAAAAAAACGTCCCGATGGAACCGCCCTGAAGGTGGGGCCATGGGGACGTTCGATGGACGAATTGTCGGACGACTGGCAACGCCGCAAGGGCCGGTGTCAAGCCTCTTCCAACCGGCGATGATATTCATCTCGCTCGCGCCGGGTGGCTTCCAAGTCAAACATCAGGTATTTCATGTCCAAACGAAGTTGGCTCAAAGCGTCTTGCACCAATTGGAGAATACGTCGACGACGCTTGGTGCTCTCAACAACTCGAACGAGCATCGGCTCGATACGGTCCCGAATTTCGTCGGGCAACTCGCCGATTGCCGCTACCAGATCGACGATTTCCTTGGGTAGTTCGTTGGACGTGCTTTTCAGTGAACGAGCGGGAAGGGTCATGGAAGTCTCCTCATGGCTATCAGGACGAGAGGAGACAGGAAGCAGACGGTGTGCCAAATCCCGTGCATTCATTTGGACCTCGACGCAAGTTGTTTTGCAAAAAGCAGTTGCGGCGAACATCAGATGTTTTGCCTTGGCTGTGTCCGTTGTCAAATCACAACGTTTGGTCTGGATGCGTTTCGCAAATCGTGATACAAGCACGCTTTACGCCTTTGGTTGTCCACGCCGCAGGCGTGCTTTTTCGCCACATCGCTCGTTGTCACACACGCTTGTCTCTGATGCTCCATACCCGATTTGCTCCAAAACTTGTCCGTGGCGTCGTCTTGGCCCTAGCGATCGGCACGGCCACGGCTTGCGGCGGCACGCCGTGGCACGAGGACTTCGAAGATACGCTGCCCAGTTGGAGAGAGGCGGGCGGCGACATCTCGGGCTCGATGGATCGCCACCAGCGAGTTGTCGACCATGCGTATGCCGGCCAACGTTGCGAGTGGTTTCGGGTTATCGGGCAGGGCGGCACGAACTTCTACGTGAGCCACAACGTCGGCCGACCGAAGGTCATTCCCGAGTTGCAGGGCTCGGTTTGGGTCAAATCCGACCGGGCGGGCATTCAGGTCTTTGCCCGTGTCGTACTTCCCCGGACCCAAGATCCGCGAAGTGGAACGCCCGTCCTATTGCGGCTCGAAGGCACCAGTTACACCCAGGTGGGCCATTGGCAACAGCTCCGAATCGAGAATCTGCACCAATTGCTGGCCCGGAGAATCCGAGGATTGCGGCTGCAGATGGGCCCACAGGTGGATGGGCGAGAAGCCTACGTCGATCAGATCCTTCTGAACGTCTATGGCGGACCCGGCACAACCAACGTTTGGGTCGATGAGCTGAGTCTTGCCGGATACGTCGATACGACGTCGCCCGGTCCTTCGTCGGCCGCGGTGCCGTTGAATTCCCTGCCCGACGTCAACCGATCGGCAGGTCAGCCGGTGGCGGATCGTTCGGCCGACTCGACCGGGGCCTCTAATCGCGGTGCGACACGGTCCGCCTGGACCG
>JAFGIR010000074.1 GCA_016929515.1 Pirellulales bacterium
GAACCTCAAACGTTTTAACCAGGAATTGCAGGACCGGATGTCGACGCTTTCCAGCCAATTGGCCTCGTTGAGCAAGACGTGGCGCGACCAGGAACAAAAGAAATTCGTCGAGGAATTCGAGCAGCAAGCCAAGGGAATTGCTCGGTTTGTGGAGTTGTCCGAACAACATATCCCGTATCTGCTGCGCAAGGCCGAACTCATCGACGAGTACCTCCAGCAGAGATAGCCTACGCCCATGGCTCGTTCCGCCAAGCTTACCTCGATCGACGCAGTTCGCGAGATGGCCGTTGCCTTGACCGTCTTTGGCGACGAGGCGCTCGCGGCGCTCGACGAGTTGGGTATCAACGTGTGTCGGGCGGTCGAGTGGATCAACGTCGACCGAAAGGAACACTGGGCTCACGAGGTTCGCCGAGGCTGGGAGCACGTGAGCGAGAGCCGGGTCGAACTCGAAAAGGCCCTCACCTATCGGCGGGTCGCCGATCAGACTCCCGATTGCCGTCAAGAGAAAGCCATGCTCGAGCGGGCGAAGCGCCGCGCGGAAATGGCCGAAGAGACAAACCGCTCTCTGCCGCAGTGGGCTCATCGCGTGGAACACGCGGCCAAGGAGCTTACGGCAAGCAAGAACGCTTTGAACGACTGGCTCCACGGCGAGCTGCCACGAGCACTCAGCCTTTTGAAACAGATGACCACCGCGCTCGAAGCCTACGCGGCCGTCCACCAACCGGCGCGGAGAACAACCGCCTCGGTCGCGCCGGCCGGCGATCCTGATTCAGCGGCGGATACGTCGGAGGAGAAGAAGAACGACGATGAGAATTTGGGATCTGCACAGCCCGGCCGCGAAACTGCGCCAGGCGATGAAGGACCTGCAAGCCGCTAGGTCGCGAATTGCCGATCAGTGGTTGGACGAGCGAGCTCGTGAATTCGACGAGATGTTCTTGGAAACCCTGGAACCGAAGGTTCGCGCAACGCTCCTAGCGATTGCCGAATTGGACGAGGTGCTTTCGAGAGCCTATCATGCGTGTGGATCAGACTGAAGGATCGCGAGCGAATGACTGATATCTTCACGGTCGACCAACCCGAGAAGCTGTGGGAGGAACTCCAACGGCTCGTCGCTGATCGCGCCGCGAAGGAATCGGCTATCGCCGCGGACTACGCCACCGCAAAGCAGCAGGCCGACGAGGCGATTCGTGCTGCCCGCCGCATCGCCTTCGAAACCCACAATCGCCAGCAAGGACAACTCGAAACCCGTTATCTGGCAGCTCGAAAGGCGGTCGTCGAGCGGTGCGACTTGGAACATGCAACGTTGGAAAAAGAGTATCAGGGCATCTGCAACGAAGCCAAGACGCGTCACAAGAAGACAAAGGCTGCACAGAAGCAAAAGCTTCAAGAGGCGCAGTGGGAAGCCAACACGGTTTTTGAGGCGACCAAGGACGCACCGTCTACGCGATTCGCGCAATTCGAAGCGCAAATCAACACCCATCGCCGAGGAATTGCCGAAATCCGCGATCAGGCCGCCGTGCTTGTCGAGCGGCGAGGGCAGAAACCCGAGTTGCCTGAACTCGAACCGTCCGACTGGCCCGACGAGGCCGACCCGGCCAAACGTTTTGGTGAGTTGGTTTTGCAGGCGCAACAGCAGTGGAAGGATCTTGCCGACCAGCCGGTGCCCCGTCTGTTCGAGGGCGGTCATTGGCTGCTGCTGGCTCCGCTCTTCTGGTTGCTGGCCGTCGTCCCTTCGATTTTCTGTTTCGGCTGGCCGAATGCGTGGTTGTGGTCATCCGTTAGCGCGGTGATCGGATTGACCGTTTGGGGTGGCCTGATGGCGTGGCTTTACGCCTTGGCCCGACGTCAAACGTCCGAGGCCCACGCCACGCTGCACCAGACGTTTCTCGACGCGGAACTCTCGGCCGAGAAGGCGGTCGCCGCGGCGAAGATGGTTTGTGAGAACGAAGAGGCAGCCATATCCGAGCGTCTGCACGCCGAACTGGATCGTGCCAGTGAACAATACAACACCGTGGTGGCGGAAAGCCGTGCTTGCCGGGACACCGAAGTCAAGAAGGCCGACGAAGACTACCCGCCTCGCTTGACTGAGTTGATCGTCCAGCGAGAACGCGATCTCGAACAACTCGAAGCCGAACACACCCGCGAAATGGAGGAATTCGAACAACGCTACCGGGAGGAAACACAACAGCGCGAGGACGAATACTCCGAAAAGGTCGAACAACGTGACCGACTTCATCTCGATGCGTGGAATGAGATGGCCCACGACTGGCAAACGGGCATGGACGCCTTCGACGAATCGGTCGACGAACTCAATCGGGCGTTGCAAGAGCGATTCTTCGATTGGACCACGCGCAGCGCCTCCGAATGGCTCCCCGTGGCCGAAATGCCTCCGGCCGTGCCGTTCGGTCGGATTTCGATCGACTTGGCGCGACTCGACGGTGGCATTCCGGCCGACGAGCGACTCCGACGCCAACGAAACCAATTCATTCTGCCGGCGATGGTTGCTTTCCCCAACCGGTCGCTGCTTTTGAAGACTCGCGACGAGGGTCGCGCCGAGGCGGTCGAGACCATCCAGACCATGATGCTTCGAATGCTTCTCGGGTCACCGCCTGGCAAGGTGCGATTCACGGTTGTCGATCCGGTCGGGCTGGGCGAGAGTTTCTCGGCGTTCATGCATTTGACCGACTTCGACGAGCAGGTGGTGGCAAGCCGCATCTGGACCGAGAGCGCGCACATCGAGCAACAACTGGTCAAGCTGACCGAGCATATGGAAAATGTGCTTCAGGTCTACCTGCGCAACGAGTTCGAGACTATTCAGCAGTACAACGATTTTGCGGGCGAAATGGCCGAGCCCTATCGCGTCCTGGTCGTGTCGAACTTTCCGGCCAACTTCAGCGAATCGGCCGCGCAACGGCTGTTGAGCATCATCGCCAGCGGCGCTCGTTGCGGCGTGCATGTGCTGTTGAGCGTCGACACGCGAATGAAGCTTCCCCACGGCTTCGACATGGCCGACCTCGAATCGCAGATGCTCGAACTCGCCTGGCGGGAAAACCGGTTCGTCTGGAAGGATTCCCCATTGGCTGCCCTGCCGCTCGAAAGAGACACCCCACCCGAGGCCAAACCGTTCACCGAACTGGTTCGCGCCGTGGGCGAGCGGATTCGGGAAGGCGACCGCGTCGAAGTGCCTTTCGAGTTCGTTGTGCCCGAGCAGAGCAACTGGTGGAAGGGCGACTCGGCACGCGAACTCGACGTGCCGCTGGGCCGTGCCGGAGCGATGAAACTACAGCATCTGCACCTGGGCCGCGGCACCTCGCAACACGTGTTGCTCGCCGGCAAGACGGGCTCGGGCAAATCGAACCTGCTGCACGCCATCATCACCAACATCGCCCTTTGGTACGCCCCTGATCAGGTTGAACTCTATCTGGTCGACTTCAAGAAGGGCGTCGAGTTCAAGACGTACGCGGAATATGCGTTGCCCCATGCGCGGGTCGTGGCGGTCGAGAGCGAGCGAGAATTCGGCCTCAGCGTACTCCAGCGGCTCGATGCGGAATTGAAGCAGCGCGGCGACCGTTTTCGACAGCAGGGCGTTCAGGACGTGGCCGCGTGGCGCAAGGCACGGCCCGACGAGACGATGCCCCGCGTTCTCCTGGTGATCGACGAGTTTCAGGAGCTTTTTGTCGAGGACGACCGAATCGGTCAGGAATCGGCCTTGCTGCTCGATCGGCTTGTGCGTCAAGGCCGGGCGTTTGGAATGCATGTGCTGTTGGGCTCGCAGACCTTGGCCGGGGCCTATTCGCTTCCCCGGGCGACGATCGGCCAGATGGCCGTGCGCATCGCGCTGCAGTGCAGCGAGTCGGACGCGCACCTGATTCTCAGCGAAGAGAACACGGCCGCCCGACTCCTCACCCGGCCCGGCGAGGCCATCTACAACGATGCTAACGGTCTTTTCGAAGGCAATCACCCGTTCCAAGTCGTCTGGTTGCCCGACCATGAGAAAGCCGATTACCTCAAGCGGTTGCGACGCTGGGCCGATTCGCGAGAATTTCACGCGCCGCCGGCAATCGTCTTCGAAGGCAACGCGGCCGCCGATCCGACCACCAACCATCTCCTCCGGCAGGCTTTGGCCACCGATCACGGGCTGAAGCCCGGCGAACCGGTTCGGGCGTGGCTCGGCGCGGCCGTGGCTATCAAAGACCCGACGGCAGCCGTTTTTCGCCGTCAGGGCGGAAGCAACCTTCTGCTGGTCGGGCACGACGACGAGTCGGCGCTCGGCATTCTCGCAACGTCCCTGGTGAGTCTAGCCGCGCAAGCGCCGGCGGTCGAAACAGGCAACGACGCTGCGCCGACCTTCTTCATCCTTGACGGTACTCGGCCCGAGGCTCCCGAGGCGGGCTTCTGGAAACGGTTTGCCGAGTCGTTGCCGCAGCAGGTTCGGGTGGCCGATTCCCACGAAACGGCCGCCGTGATCGGCGACGTAACGACCGAATTGACGCGTCGTCAAAGCGAGGGCATCGACGACGGTCCACCGGTCTACTTCGTGGTCTTCAATCTCGGTCGTTTTCGCGACTTGCGTCGCGAGGAGGATACTTTCCGGTTTTCCTCTTCCGACGACGACCAGCCGCCAAAACCGGCCAGTCAATTCACGCGGATTCTTCGCGAGGGCCCGGCCATGGGAATCCACGTGCTCGTCTGGTCCGATACGTGCAATACGTTGACCCGCTGGCTCGAACGCCAGACAATCCACGACCTGGAAATGCGCGTGGCGTTTCAGATGAGCTCGGGCGATTCGAGCACGCTAATCGACTCGGCCGAAGCGGGCAAGCTGGGTGCCCATCGAGCAATTCTCTATGACGAGGGTCTTGGCCAGACGGAAAAATTCCGCCCCTACGGTCCACCGAGTCAAGAGTGGCTCGCCGACGTGCGGACGCAGCTCGCCGCGACCGACCCGCAACCGCCGGGTGACTCGGCCAAGCCGTAATACTCTGCACAAGGAAATGGACCGCTGCCATGGGCGGCCGTCAGGCCACTTTGCTGCTGCCGCCGAGTTGGTCAAGCGTACGTCGAGCTTCGGCGCGGACGATTGGGCTGGGGTCGTCCAGCAGCCGCTCCAAGGCGGGCGCGGCTGCGCGGGCACGTTCGCCGTGTAGCCGCAGAGCGCCGACAGCGTTCCGCCGAGTTGTCGGGTCGTCGTAATCCAGCCGCTCGATCAGCTTGTCAATCAGCAGGTCGCGTTGGGTGCGCACGGTTTTTCTCCCCAAATCGCAGACGTTTCGTTTTGGACACACGCTGTGCCACTCGAGAGGCACCGCCAGTGGTTTGCGTGCCTCCGAAGCCCCGCAACGTTCCTCTTCGTCTCTATATCGGCTGGCTCAGCCGGCGACTTTTCCGGGATTGCGATGTCGGGCAATGCAGGAAATCTAGGAAAAAAGTAACACGCCCGGTCCGTGGATCCGGAAGAAGTCGATTGATGCGGTTCTTTCATTGCATGCCCAACTCAGCAGTGACCACCCGATTTGCCGGACGATGTTGGCAATCACCGGGGGGGCATGTTATACTGAATTCTTGGTGCGAGTTGGACCTTGCCGACCGGTCTTTCCGAGGGGACCACACGGCTGACGAACGTTTGCGTTGACGGTCGACGTGTGGTCCAACGCCAAACGGTTGGCTGCCTTACCCTACCTGTTTGGTCGCACAGCTCGCAATGAACACTGAAGGGGCTGACAAAGAGATCCCGCCGGCGGAGTATCCGCCAGATTGACCCACAAACGTTCATCCCACCTGAAGCTTCCGAGGAGAATCCCCATGGCAGACTACAATCGACGGCACTTTCTGCAAGACACGTTGTTGGCCGCGGCTGCGATGGCGGCCGGTCCAGCCAGCTTGGCGTTCGCCGAGGAAACAGAAAAGCAGAGCGACGCGGCGAGCGAGAAACTTGGCGTTGCCATGGTCGGCGTTCACGGCCAAGGCCGCGGACACATCGCCCAGTATTTGCGACGCAAGGACACCGAGATTCGCTATATTTGCGATCCCGATCAGACAGTCGGCCAGAAGCAAGCTGCGGCGATCGCCAATAAGCAGGGCCGGAAGCCGAAATGGGTCGCCGACATGCGCGAGGCCTTCGACGACCAATCCGTCGATCTCGTCTCGATCGCGACGCCCAACTTCTGGCATGCGCTGGCCGCGATTTGGGCAATTCAGGCCGGCAAGGACGTCTACGTCGAGAAACCGGTCAGCCACAACGTCAGTGAAGGCCGGCGGATCGTCGACGCGGCTCGCAAACATGGCCGAATCTGTCAGACCGGCACGCAGTGCCGGTCGTTGAAGGGATCGATTGATGCAATCCAATGGGTTCACGACGGCAAGATCGGCGACGTGAAGCTCGCCCGAGGACTCTGCTACAAACCACGTAAGCCGCTTGGCCCCAAGGGAATCTACGACGTGCCGAAGGAGGTCGACTACAATCTCTACCTGGGCCCGGCGCCGATGGCCCCGCTGACTCGCCCCAAACTCCATTACGACTGGCACTGGCAGTCGCCCTACGGCAACGGCGACTTGGGAAACCAGGGCATCCACCAAATGGATCTAGGTCGCTGGGGCCTAGGGGTCAACCAGCTCAGCGACCGGGTCGTCGCCTACGGCGGGCGGCTCGGGCCGGGCTGGGATAAGGACGCCGGCGATACGGCCAACTCCCAGGTGATTGTCCTCGAATTCGGCGACAAGACGTTGGCGTTCGAAGTCCGCAACATGCCGTCGCAGCCATTGATGGATACTCAGATCGGTGTCATCTTCTATGGCACCGATGGCTACGTCGTGCTCGACAAGTACACGCACGGTGTGGCCCTTGACAACGAGCTGAAGGTCGTCAAGCAGTTCAAGGGCGGCGAGTTCGGCGATCATTTCGCCAACTTCATCAAGGCCGCGCGAAGCCGCAATCACGAAGACCTTCACGCTGACATCCTCGACGGTCATCTTTCGAGCGCCCTGTGCCACTTAGGGAACATTTCCTGGACACTGGGCAAGCAGGCGTCCTTGGCCGAAGTAAGCGGCTGGGCCGAGACCTATCGAGGCAACGACACGGCTACCGACACGGTCAACCGGTTCGCGGCCCATCTGAAGCAGAATAAGGTCGACCCGGACAAGGCAACCGTTTCGCTAGGCCCGGCGCTTGCGTTCGATCCCGCGAGCGAGACGTTTGTCGGCAACGAGAAGGCCAACGCGATGCTTACCCGCGACTACCGCAAACCGTTCGTCGTCCCGCCGGCCGGCGACGTATAGTCGACCAGGTGGCTAGTCAAGAACGCATTTGGACGGCGATGTCACCGCCGGCCCGTCCGGCAGCGCTCGAATCCGAATCGAGCAGGACGGTTCAGGCCGTCTCGTGTCACCGTTGGGCCCGAACCAGTTGGCCGACACTGGCGCGGCCCACGCGGCCGTTCTCATAAACGTCGACCGGTCCTTCGTCGTCGAGCAACTCGGGCCGGTCGGCGAGCAACTTCGCCCGGCCACATTGTCCAAGGCACCAGGCGGCCATGCCTCGGACCTGCGGGTCGGCGTGGTCGAGGCATGCCCGGATCGCCGGCTCGGCGCCGTCCAATGCTCCCTCGGCCACGGGGCCCAGCCGTCCGATTGCCCAGAGAACCCCCGCACGGAAATGCATCAGGTCCTCCTCGGCCATCTCCTGGAGCAGTGAAACAATGATTGGCGTGAATTCCGAGAACGGGTCGGGGTCTTGGCGGACAATCTCGGCCATCGCCTCGGGCGAACGCCAACAGATCCCGCCCGATTCCTCGCTCAACAACCAATGAAGGCGCCGCAGGTGCTCGCGGACGCAGTCGGGATCGGCGGCGGCAATCCGATGCGAGGCCGCGCCCATGGCTTCGACGGCCCGCCATCCGATTTCCGGGTCACGATCGAACGTCAGCGAAACGAGAACGCCCAGTACGCGTCGCGACGACATGGCCAGATCGGCAATTTCCTCGAAATTCTGCCGCAGCAGCAGTTCTCGCACATGCTTCTTCATAGTGTCATCGTGGCAGCCGTCCTGAATGAAACAGATGCCGTGTGGCTCAGAACCTCAGCCGTAGGGATACATTCCCTTCTGGATATTGCCCAGCCGTTCAAGCATGCTATTGTGCTTTTCCTCATCCTCTAGCAAGTATTCGAGCAGATAGGCCTGAACAACCATCCCCTTGGATCCCTTGATCGACGCCAGGGCCTCTTTCGCCAACTGCTGAGTCTTCTTTTCGAGCCGAATATGGTCCTCGATCATCTCCCACACGTCGCCGAGTTCTTCGGGCGCGAGGCTGACCGCTTTGCTCTGGAGGCTCTCGGCGATCCATCCCTGCACGCGATAGTGCATCTGCGAGTCGCGCTGAATGATCTCCATGACGAGACGGACAATCGGGTTTTCGGTCTTTTCCATGACACGGCCGGTCGACGCGATCGAAGCGTTTTCAATCTTTCGCCACGACTGCATGTTCGCAACAAGATCTTGCTGGACCTGCTTATGTGATTTTGCCATGACTCCTCCTTTGATTGATTTTTCCTTGGTCAACAAGCAATCGGCTGTCGCCATGCCGCGAAGTTGAGCGTCTTCCGATTGCCCTTCGCTCATTGGTTGGGCGCGACACGATGCCTTCGTGCCGCACGTGCCGAAAGTGTCCCGTTGTCCGAACAGCAACCCCGTCCGGGCGTTCTTCCGCACCGACGGGCCGAATTCGGGTACGCGGCGGCCCGTTCCGTCGGCCGCGACTTGTATGTACTCTTCGAGGAGTGAACCGAAAAGTCAAGAGGCAAGGAACGCCAACGGTGGCACCCCCCCGCGAACATGCCCTGTATGTCAGTGGTCGGACATCCCATTACCTTGACCCAGCGGTGCAGTCTCGTTATACAATTCCACAGAAGATCTTCCGTCAAGGAATGGGTGTTTGCCACAACATTTTGCAGTAAAACAACTTATGACTGACCGACAACGGCAACGCCAGACGGAAGCCCCAGCAGTTTCCATTGGCGTTCTCGCGAGGAAAGTCGGCCTGTCCCCTTCCGCCATACGGAAATATGGGAAGGAAGGCCTCCTCATTGCCCACCAAGCCGTCTCGGGACACCATTTCTCTTCGCATGAAGACACTGACCGTATCGTCGATTTTCGACCGCATGATCCAGGACCTTGGTCTGAATTCCCGGGGGCATCCGCGAAGCGCGAGCACTTCTTCGGTGCTGGGGTCTCCTCGCGATGGCCGCAGCAACCCAATGCCGAAAAGTGCTTTGCCCATCGATTCCGTTCACGTTGCACGCAGATTTTCGAGCGTTTTCGGCACGACCAGTACAATGTTCCCAACGCCGGTGCGGCTATCCTGCGGCCGGCACGACGAAGAGGATATCCCGTGAATAAGGAGTGTTGAATGTCTGGCTCCCTAGTGATTGTGGTTTCCTATTTGTTGCTGGCAGTCTTTATCGCGGCGTTTGTTGTCCGGACCGTCAGGATGGCGAAACAGCCGGTTCACCTTCGCTGGGAACTCTCGCCCGTTCCCCATGAGAAGGGCAAGGGTTCCTACGGCGGCTCGTACCTCGAGGAATTCGAGTGGTGGACCAAGCCTCGCGAGAAGTCTCTCCCCGCCGAACTCATCTACATGTTTCTGGAAATCGTCTTTCTCAAGAGCCTTTGGGAGCACAACCGACGCCTGTGGTGGTTTTCTTTTCCACTTCATTTCGGTCTCTATCTGTTGATCGTGATGGCCGCCGTCCTGCTGGTCAGCACACTGCTGGGGCTGGTTGGTGTGCCGGTTTCCGACTACGCATGGCTGCGCGAGGGCGTCCTTGCGTTCGCGGCTCTGGGCTACTTGCTCGGGGGCTTCGGCGCGATCGGATTGCTCGCCAGCCGGTTGTCGGACTCACGGCTGAAGGGATTCACGTCGGCCGCCACACTGCTGAATCTGGCTCTTCTGTTGGCAATGTTCGCAAGCGGCGGGTTCGCGATCGTGGCATCGGATTATTTTGCCGGTATGTTAAGCGATCTGACGGCCTTGTTCACCGCCGGCCAATCCACTGCCCCATTCGACGTTGTGACGGTCCACCTGGGTTTTGTATTCTTGTTTCTGGCCTATCTTCCTTTCAGCCAGATGATGCACTTTGTGGCCAAGTACTTCACCTATCACAACGTCCGCTGGGATGACGCGCCTTTGGTCCCAGGCAGCCGCCTCGAACGCAAGATTCAGCGTCTTTTGAATCAGCCGGTAACGTGGTCCGCGTCTCATCTGAAAACAGACGGCAAGAAGAATTGGGTCGACCTAGCAACCGAGGACGTCCCGACCAAGGAGACCCCCAAATGAACAAAAGGTCGCGCGTAGAAGACATCGGCCGCCGGGGAGACGAACTATTGGCCTCGGTCGGCCCCGAGGATCTCGGCCCCTTGCCGCCTCCGTACGACAAGCCCGAGGATCGCCCCGCCTGGAAGGAAATGAACGACAAGGCCAAGGATCGCGTGGTCTGCAATCTCGATGGGGTAGTCGCCCTGAGCCTGCCCAAACCGAAGGACGCGGCCGAGGAAGAAGAGTACGTCGAGAAGTTCTTGTCCGGTCTTAAAAAGCTGCTCGAACCGCAAAACAACTGGACGTTTCTCGAGCCGCTTCTCCTTTCTCTCGAGTACTGCGTCAAGTGCCAGACATGCAACGATGCGTGCCCCGTCTTCGCGGCCAGCGGCGGAAAAGACATCTATCGGCCGACCTATCGTTCCGAGGTGTGGCGCCGGCTCGTCTACAAATACGTCAAACCCCACGGCAAGCGTTTTGCCCGATTCATCCACGGCGACATCGACCTGAATTGGACCACGATCACGCGGTTATACGAACTGTGCTATCGCTGCACGTTGTGCCGGCGATGTGCTCAAGCCTGCCCGATCGGCGTCGACAACGGTCTGATTACCCACGAATTGCGAAAGCTCTTCAGCCAGGAACTGGGTTGGGCTCCCAAGGAGTTGCACGAGAAGGGGACGATGCTCCAGCTCGAAGTCGGCTCGTCGACGGGCATGAATCCGGCCGTCGTCAAAGACAACCTCGAATTTATCGACGAGGACATGACCGAGTTGACCGGCATCGACGTGAAGACCCCGTGGGACAAGGAAAACGCCGAGGTCCTTTTGATCCACAACGCCGGAGAAGTCTTGGCCTGGCCCGAAAACCCAGGTGCTTTCGCCATCATTCTCAACGCGGCGGGCATCAACTGGACACTCTCGTCCGACGAGATCGGCTACGACGGCGTCAACTACGGCCTGTTCTACGACGACTTTCAGTTGGCAAGGATCGCCCTGAAACACGTTCAAACAGCCAAGAAGCTCAAAGTCAAGAAGATCATCATGGGCGAATGCGGACACCAACACAAGGCAATGATGACCATTTCCGACCGGATCTTGACCGGCGACATGAGCATCCCCAGGGAAAGCTGTCTGACGCTTCTGGAGAAGATCGTCTTCAGCGGCAAGATCAAGTTCGATCCTTCGAAGAACGACTTTCCCGTCACGCTTCACGATCCGTGCAACATCGTTCGGAACTTGGGGATCGTCGAGCCCCAACGTCGCATTCTGCGGTATCTCTGCCCACAATTCCGCGAGATGGAGCCGCACGGCGTCGACAACTACTGTTGCGGAGGAGGAAGCGGCCTGGCTGTCATGTCCGGCAACAACTTCGCCGACTGGCGAGTGAGCCTGGGCGGCCAGGTAAAGTTCAAGCAAATCCTCGACGCGTTCGCCGATCAGCCCGGCCCGGACGTCAAGAAATACGTCTGCGCCCCCTGCTCGAATTGCAAGGGACAGATCCGCGACATCTTGCAGTATTACAAGGCCCTGGACAAGAGCGGCATCACGTACGGCGGCCTGGTCGAGTTGATCGTCAACGCCATGGTGGACGTCAAGGAGCCGTTCATCCATTGGGAGATGCACTAGGTCCGGCGAAGCGGTCGATCGGTGGTCCCGTCGAGAAAAGAGCCGAAACTCCGTGCTTCCCTGGCTCTCGCGTTCGCAAGGCCCAAAGGGATCTCCATTCCCTTCCGTTTCGTCATTCTCTATAATGATCGACTGCGGAGCGAGGCAAGCGTCTTAGCGATCGTTGGCATTGGGGGGCCGGCTACCTGCCGCCCTGGCTATCTTACGAAAAGGACACATGCCCCATGGCCGAGGACACACACACGGCGGAACCGAACCAAGACGCCCGGCGTGGTTCGCGGTGGCGTGAACTCTACAAGACCGAGGACTGGTGGGCCGTCTGGATCGGCTTCGCGATTCTTCTTTTCGCCGTGGCCGTGGCCGGCTTCCACGGCCATGTCAAGGCGCCCTCGATTCAGCGATGGACCACGAATCCGCTTGACGCGTTTTATAGCGACGTGACGGTCAAGGTGAAGGATTGGCCCGAGACGCTTCGCTCGGCCACTGCGCTGAAGGCCGCCCTTCCACGCGAAACGGCCGACCAGCTTCGATACAAGCGAAAGGTTCGGTACGAGGAGGGCCAGCGAAAGACCTCCGAGACGATCGGCTGGAAGTCACGACGTCCGATGAGCGAAGCGGATCGAGATGCCATCCTGCCAACGCTCGCCTCGGGTGCCCATCGGAAGGCGATCGAACAGTTGTACCGCGATACACAAACCCCCAAACCGAATTTCATGGCGATGGCCGTTCTCATGGTCGTCCTCGGCGCGGGCTTCGCCCTGGCGGTTGCGATGATGGGCGGCCGCGCGCGATCGTTCGCCACCGGCTACCTCGTCATCTTCTTGCTGGGAATCCTGGCCTACCTCATTGCCGACCAAGGCACGATGAAAGCCTATGGTCTACCTTATGCCTTGTGGGCTTTGGTCTTCGGGCTGCTGATCAGCAACACGATCGGAACGCCAAAGTGGCTGTTGGCCGGTTCCAAGACCGAACTGTTCATCAAGACGGGCCTCGTGCTGCTGGGGGCCGAAATCCTCTTCAGCAAGATCGTCATGCTCGGCAGCCGTGGAGTCCTCGTGGCTTGGCTTGTCACCCCATGCGTCATCCTGTTCATGTACTTCTTCGGAACCCGCGTGCTGAAGATGACGAGTAAGTCGTTGGTAATCATCGTGGCCGCCGCAACGAGCGTCTGTGGCGTCTCGGCCGCGATTGCCACTGCCGCGGCGGTCAAGGCCAAGAAAGACGAACTGACGCTCACGGTCGGCATGACGCTGATTTTCACGGTTCTCATGATGATCGCCATGCCGCCTGCCATCAAGGCCGTTGGGATGGGCGAACAAGTCGGCGGCGCTTGGATGGGCGGCACCATCGATGCCACCGGCGCCGTGGTGGCCGCCGGCGCGCTGCTGGGCGACAACGCCGAGATCGTCGCCGCGGTCGTTAAAATGATTCAGAACATCCTCATTGGGCTGGTCGCCTTCTGCGTGGCCGTGGTTTGGGTAACCAACATCGAACGAGACCCCCAGGCCGCCCATCCCAGCGTGATGGAAATTTGGTACCGGTTTCCCAAGTTCATTGTCGGCTTTGTCGCGGCGTCGTTATTGTTCTCGTTCGTCTTGATCCCGGTTTTCGGCGGCGGCCTTCAAGGACTTAACGCGGTCGAAAAGGACGTCATTGGTGCCGTCACCAAGACCTGCCGTGGATGGCTCTTCTGCCTCGCCTTCGTCGCGATCGGACTGGAAAGCGATTTCCGCCAGCTCGCCGGGCAAATGGCGGGTGGAAAACCAATCGTCCTTTACCTTGTCGGCCAAGGCTTCAACCTGATCCTTACGTTGATTGCCGCTTACCTCGCTTTCGGCGGTTGGCTGTTCGACGCTATCCCGATGAACTAGAAAAGAAAAACCGATGAGCCACCGCATAAACGGCCCTGAAAAACCGACGCGTCTGGCCGCATGGACCCGATTCGCCACGGGCACGCTGCTGCTGGGCGGCCTCATCGTGACGCTCATGCAGGGTTACACGCCTCCCGGCCCGGCCGGCGACGTCTTCCGCAACAATCAACTCCACGACATCAACGCGAATCCGTTATTCTACACCGACGTCGAGTCGCTCGTTCCCGACTGATGCGGCGGCTTGCCAAAATCAGCCGTCCGCGTGCCCGGCGCGGAGCATCGCGTCGACGAGTCCGTCGACCGTGTACTCCGAGGCCTCGGCCGCGGCCGCAAAGCCCAACTCGGCAAGCGCCGCCGTGGTCAACGGACTGATGCTTGCGAATCGGGCTCGGCGCAACGCATCGCCGTGGAGCCGAACCAGCGAGCGTGCCACCGCGGGGCTAGTCACCGTGATCCAGTGAATCTCGCCCGACGACAGCGCCGCGCTCACGTCCGGATCGGCATCCTCGACGTCCTCGCTTTTGTAGACCACGATCTGGTCGACTTCGGCTCCCGCCCGGCCAAGCGCGTCGGCCAGCACCTGCCGACCCCGGCTCGCCCGGGCTAGCAGGAATCGCTTTCCCGCTGCTTCGCTCGCCAGCGATTCGGCCAGCGATTCGGCGTTGAACCGCTCGGGCACGACGTCGGCATGAAGGTGGTACTGCGCGAGTCGCTCGGCCGTGCTCGAACCGACGACCGCGAGCTTCGCGCGTTCGAGCCGACGGGCGTCGCCGCCACGGTCGAAAAGCCTTTGAAAAAAGTAGTCCACCCCGTTCGCACTCGAAAAGACCAACCAGTCGTACTGGTCGAGCCGGTCCAGCGCGGCGTCGACCGGGCCCCAGTCCGGCGGATCGGCAATCCGAATGGCCGCTTGCGCAACCACCTCCGCGCCGAGCGCGGCCAGCCGATCGCGAAGCTTCTCCGACGTGCCGGGCGATCCGGCAACCAGAACGCGCGTGGCGTACAGCGGCCGGTCGGCAAACCAGGAGAGTTGCGGCGCGCGGTCGACCACCTTGCCGACGACAAAGACCGCCGGAGGACGTAGCCCTTGCCGCTCGACCACTTCGCCGACCGTTGCCAACGAACAACGTACCATCTGCTGGCGTGCCCGGGTGCACCACTGAACGACGGCGACGGGCGTCTCCGCCGGCTTGCCGTGCTCGATGAGCGCGCGGCTCCACTCGGCCGCTTTCCTTACTCCCATGTAGAAAATGAGCGTGCCGGGAAACTCGGCCAACACGCCGTAGTCGAGACACGACGACGCCTTGCCGACGCGCTCCTGACCGGCAATCAACGCCACGGCCGACGCGTCGTCGTGATGGGTGACGGGGATCTCGCAATAGGCGGCCACCGCGAGGCCGGCCGTGATTCCAGGAACAATTTCGAAGGGAATGCCCGCGCCGCGCAGCGCCTCGATTTCGTCCACCCCGCGGCCGAAGACCGAAGGATCGCCCCCCTTGAGCCGCACGACCGTCTTGCCGCTTTGGGCCCCTTCGACCATTCGGGCGGTGATCTCGTCGGGCGAAAGAAACCGCCCGCTGCTGTGGTGGCCCAGGCAGACCAACTCGGCCGACGGCGACGCATGCTCCAACACGACCGGATTGGCAAGATAGTCGTAGAGGACCAGGTCGGCTCGGGCGAGGCACTCGACCGCGCGTAGCGTGATCAGCCCAGGCGCGCCAGGGCCGGCGCCCACTAGATAGACGGTGCCCTTGCCAAGACTCGGGTTGCTCGTCATGCGTCCGCCAGACTCCTCTCGGAAGAACCTTGGGGGGATGGGGCCCCCGTGCCGCCTCGGCTCCCAAACGGCGCAACCCGACGTCGCGCGCAATCGGGCACCGCATACAACGATCGTAGGGTCCCCAGCCGCCAGATGCAAGGGGCGCCACCGTCGTCGCGGGTTCGTCCACGTCGTGTCACCCGTTGCTCGAAATGCTACAATACGGGCTTTGGCGTGAACGCCGACGAAACCTCCGGAGACCCGCGAACCCATGGCTCACGATTGCTCGGACAACCCGCGGTTCCTGCCC
>JAFGIR010000075.1 GCA_016929515.1 Pirellulales bacterium
TACCGACGACGAACGTTTCCAGATTGGCGTTGGCGACCCAGTCGCGGCCACGCCAGAAACGACTCTTTCAACGTACACCATCAGCGGTGGCAATATCAACTGCGGCGGCTGGTACTCGCGTATCGGCTACAACTGGGGATATGGCAAGCTCGCCATGAGCGGCACCTCGCAATTCTCCACCAACTCCCGATTATACCTCGGCGACACCCATGGCCATGGCGTCCTCGAGATGAGCGGCGACGCGTACATGTATTCCGGCGGCTATTTCCACATGGCTCCCGGAGCCGACTGCGTCGGCGAGCTCACCATGAGCGGCTCCGCCAAGATCGAGACCAACACCACCGCGGGCACTTCAAGCGTCTATTTGGGCCGGGCCGGCGGACATGCCGCCATCCAGATGACCGACGCCTCGCATCTCATCGAAACCTCGACGGGAACGGCCTACTTGGGAGCCGGCGGTGTGGGTTCGGAGTGCGCGGTCACCTTGGGCACCGCGGCCACGGGCGACGACCACACCGCGTACATGAGTTTCGGCGGCGGCATGGTGATCGGCGGCGGCAGTTCGAATCCAGCTACGACCGATGTGTATAGCTATGGAGACGTCGATCTCTACGATCACACGAGCATCACTGCTGGCGGCAAAGTGACCGTCGGTCTCTGGAACTATTCCTACGGAAATCTCAATCTTCACGACGACTCTGCTTTCACCATCAACGGCGCGGACCTGGTCCTCGGCGACTCGAACGACGCCGGCGGCACCTACAACGCCGGCCCCGGCGGCAACGGCACGGCCACGGTGAGCGACAGCTCGACGCTCACTATCGGAAACTGGGCTGTCATCGGTCAATACAACCAGGGACACGGCACGCTCGAAGTGAAGGACCACGCTTCCGTGACGATCAACGGGGGGACGCGCGTTGGATGGAAAGTGGGTCAAGGAACCCTCCGACTGACCTCGCCGACCACCGCGGGAGACCCAGCGACCGTTAGCATCGGTTCCGATCTCTTCATCGGTCAGGACGGCGACAGCGCCACGGCCCAGTCGAAGGGTTATCTCTATGTCAACGAGGGCACGTTGCTCACCGTCGGCGACGACTTGCTCATCGGCGAAGGCGACAACGCGGTTGGTCTCATGGAGATGACCGGCGGCACCGTAACCGTCGGCGACTGGTTCTGCCTGGCTCGGACCGGGCCCGCCACGTCGGGCACGCTCAACATGAGCGGCGACGCGGCAATCACGGCCGGCGGCCTCGTGCTGTTTGGAAACGGTTACAGCGGCACCGGTTCGTCGGGCATCGCCACGCTGTCGGACAATGCCAGCTTCACCGGCAATCAGGAAATCGCGATTGCCTGGGGCGGCGTTGGAACGGTCACCGTCGGCGACGGCACCGCGCCGGTCGTCGGCGATCCCGGCGCGCTCCTTCACGCCGGCTCGGACATCATGCTCTGCAACGATCTCGACGACGCCGTGGCCACGCTCAATATCAACGTGGGCGGAACCGTCGAGACTCCGTACATCAAGACGAATAGCGGTATTTCCGCGACCGTCAACTTCGACGGCGGATTGTTGAAGGCCCTCGGCAGCGACGTGCCCGAGGTCCTCGATCCGGCGACTCCCGCCATTCCGTTCCTCAGCAACTTGGCTTTGGTCACCAATCCCGATTACGCGCCTACCCTCACGCTTAACGTAATGGAAGGCGGCGCGCGAATCGACACGAACGGCTTCACCGACACCATCACCGAAGGCCTGGTCGACGGCGATGGATTGGACGGCGGACTGACCAAGCTGGGCGACGGCACGCTGATCCTGGCCGGCACGTCCACCTATACGGGCGACACAACCGTCACCGCCGGTGCCTTGGCGGTCGACGGGTCGATTGCCAGCGACGTCTGCGTCAACAGCGGCGCCGCCTTGCTGGGTAACGGCACGGTCACGGGCAACGTTGACGTGGCGACCGGTGGCTCCATCGGACCCGGTGGCAGCATTGGAACGCTGACCGTCGACGGCGACGTGTCGCTTTGTGGCACGCTCGACATCGAGTACAACAGCGAGACCAAAGCCATCGACGTGCTGAACGTCTCGGGAGAGTTGGACCTGAGCACGGCGACCATCAGCTTCAGCGATCTGGGAGCGGGAACGTTCGGTTGCGGCCCCTACGTGTTTGCCACCTACGGCACGCTCGTCGGCAGCCCGGCCATCGAAGTCGATGTGCCGGATGGTCTGAGGGTCGACTATGCCTATCTGGGCAACAGCATCGCGTTGGTGCCCGAGCCCTCGATGCTTCTCCTGTTGGCCAGCCTGCTGGCCTTCGCTGCAATTCGCAGACGACGATAACTATTCAGCCGGCCATGACGACGGCGAGAGGAACCATTCCTCTCGCCGTTCGGCCGACTGGCATTACGGCGAAGAGAGGTCTGTTTGGGCGAGGAGTCATTTCCGCCTGAGAACACATCTAGAGTATCCACAGCGACGATCGCGTGCCCTATCGATCGACTCTTCAAAACTGGAAACGGATGACGGAGTGAGAGATTTCGCGGAGTCTTCCATCGACTCTTGGGGTTTGTTTCACATCACGCAGTGAGGATTTAACGCATGAACAAGTTCTTTACCATTTCTGTCCCCCTGACGCTCGGGGCGATGCTGCTGGCCATGTTGTTGCCCGCGACAACCACGCAAGCAGTCGAGTACGAGTGGATCCAGGACGCCACGGGCAATGTCGACACCACGACCAATTGGGATCTGGGCGTGGTACCCACCACGGGCGACATCGCCTACATCCGCCAAGGCGGCACGGCCACCATTACGGCCGACCATAATTTCGGTGACGATGTGCTTTACGGCCTGAATGTCGGCAACACGACCGTCTTCATGGGAAATCCGTCCAGCGTGACCCAAACGGGCGGAACCGTCTACATCACTAGGGATCCTGACGTGAATGTTGGTCGGTTCAAGGTCGGCGTCGGCGACGGCACCACGATGGCAACGGACCTGGCGACCTACACCATCAGCGGCGGCAAAATCGATTGCGGCGGCTGGTATTCGCTTATCGGTTACCAATACGGGTATGGCAAGCTCGACATGAGCGGCGACTCGGAATACTATACCGCCTCGCGGCTCTACGTCGGCGATACCTACGGCCATGGCATCCTCAATATGGCCGACACGGCCAGCGTAACGATGAACAGCGGTGGCTTCAACCTTAGCACCGGAGCCAACACGACCGGCGAGTGCACGATGCTCGACGCTTCGACGTTGGCGTCGCCAGGCACCGGTCTGAGCCGGTTTGGCTATCTCCTCGGAGCGAACGCAACCCTCACCATGGGTACCGCGGCCACGGGCGACGACCACACGGCAAGCATGACTCTGGGCGGCGTGTTGGAAATCGGACGTGGCGTGACCACCGCGGACGTAGGTTCAACCGCTGCTCAAGCAACCGTCAATCTCTATGACCACACCAGCATCACCGCGGCGGGCAAGACAACCGTCGGGCTCTGGAACTGGTCCAACGGCGTGGTCAATCTCTACGACAACGCTTCCTTCTCCGTCACCGGCGCCAACGATCTGGTCATTGGCGACGCCAATGACGGCGCCGGCACCTACACGGTCGGCAATGGCGCCGTCGGCACGTTCACGGTCAACGACAACGCAACCGTCACCGTTGGCGACGACTTGCTGATCGGGACCTTCAACTCGAGCCATGGCAGCATGACGATCGGCAGCGGGACCGGCACGGCCACCGTCACGGTCACCGACGATACGTTCGTCGGGGTCTACACCGACGGCGACGGAACCCTGACCGTCAACAACGGCGGCGTTCTGATCAGCCCAAGTCTCCTTCGAGCGGGTGACTCGGGTGTCGGAACCATCACCGTCAATGCGGGCGGGCAAATCACGGGCAATGCCGTGGAAATCGGCCGGTTCGCCACCGGCGTGGGAACGTTCAACCTGAACGGCCTGCTCAGCGCGAATTCCGTGTCCCTGGGCAACGGCGCCACTTCGGCCAACGTCTCGACGCTCAATATCGACGGCGGCACGCTGAAGGCCACGGCCAGCAGCAACAGTTATCTGTGGGACGGGGCCGCGACGCCTTCCCACGTCTATATCGAGTCGGGTGGCGCGACCATTGACAGCAATGGTCACGACATCGTCGTCAGCAACCTCGCCCTCGAGCAAGGCACCACGGCAGGCGGCGGCCTGACCAAGAACGGCACGGGCATGTTGACGCTCGGTAGCGGCGACAATACGTACACCGGCGCGACCGCGGTCAACGCGGGCGGCCTGACCGCATACACCAACTACGGCAAAACGTTCGGCGCGCTGACCATGGCCGCCGACACGACGCTCGCGGTCGGCAAGTGGGATGCGATCACCGGGGCCATCCTCGCCGACGACCAAGGGTACGTCAACCTCACCACGTCGTCGCTGACCGTCGCCGACGGCCTGAAGATGCAGTCGGTCATCTGCGTCGACACGATGAACAACCTCTACGGTCCGACTTCCGTCGCGACCGGCGCGTTGGCCGCCAGTGGTGGCAGCGCAACCGTCGGCGTCAGCTTCACTGGAGCCGATCCCCCGTCGACGGGCACCTACACGCTGGTCAGCTACACGTCGAACAGCGGCGTGACGTTCATGCCCTACGTCGACACCATCGGCACCAAGGGGGCAACGATCACCGACGATACGGTCGGCACCGTGTCCCTCGTCCTTTCCGACATTAACAAATGGACCAACGGCGCGGCCACCGGGTTGTGGAACAACGCCGGGAACTGGTCAACCTACCTGCCGAACGCCACCAACCATCGGGCCCTGTTCGATGGAACCGGCCAGACCGTCGGCGTCAACATGGCGGCCACGGTCAGTTCGTTGACGATCAACGCCGACGGCTACACGCTCGCCGACAACGGCGGTTCGATCACGATGGACACGTCGATCGCGCTGAACGCGCATATCAACAACACGGGCGGCATGAACACCATCGCCGCGCCGATCGTGTTGAACGATAGCACGCAAGTGACGGTCGCCGAGGTCGGCGTCGACGTGTTGACGCTCAGCGGCGTGGTCAGCGGCTCCGGCCCGATCACCAAGGTCGGCACCGGTGCTCTGGTTCTGACCAACGCAGGCAACACGTTCAGTGGTGGAATCACCGCGACCGGCGGCACGATCCAGTTCGACTCGATCGCCAATGGTTCGACCGCTTGTGCTCTCGGTATGGCGTCGAATGACGCTGCGAATCTTGTCGTTGACGGCGGTACCTTGTTCTACTCGGGCACCGCGGCCGCTTCGACCGATCGCGGCATGACGCTCGCGGGCAACGTCACGCTCATGAGCTCGGGCGATCTTACCCAGAGTGGCGACATCGCCGCTCCGGCGACGAATCTGACCAAGCTCGGCGCCGCCAAGTGGAAGTTGGCCGGTCCCGCGGGCACCCAAACGCCCACGACCGGTTACCTGAACGTCAACGAGGGAACGATGGAGTTCGGTGGAACGAACAGCACCACCTACAACATCGGCTCGCGGATCTACGCTGCCCGTTACCAGGGCAACACGGCCGAGATCATTCTCAGCGGCAATTCCGTGACGAACGCCGGCGAACGCGTGTACATCGGTAATGGAACCTCCGGCGACACGGGGACCGACATTGCCGACGGCACGCTCACCATGACCGACAGTGCCGTGCTCAACGTCACCGGCAGCACGACGCTTGGCATCTGGAATTACTCCGATGGCACGCTGACGATGTCGGGCGACACGGTGTTGAACGCCAACGGCGGTCTTTATGCGGGTGACAACAGCGTGGGCAGCTGCACGGCGCCCACCCCGGGCAATTCGACGATTACGATGTCGGGCAATGCCCAGTTGAACATCACCGGCGAAGCCAATTTCGCCCAGTTCCAATACGGCGTCTGCAACGCGACCTTGTCGGGCAATGCCTCGATCGACGTCGCGGCCGGCGAAGATCTTGATCTCGCGCGACGCATGGCCCAAGGCACGATGACTTTGGGTGTTGCTCCGACCGATACGGTCAGCGTTCATGTCGCGCGCGACTTCATCGTCGGTGACGACGGTGACGCCGGTATTTCGTCCGTCGGTACGTTGAACATCAATCCCGGCACCACGGTCACGATCGATGACGACCTGTTTATCGGTCTTACCGACAACGCCACGGGAAGCATCGTCATGACCGGCGGCAGCCTCACGACGGGCGATTGGTTGAACCTCGCTCGGACCGGCGCCAACCTCTCCGGAACGCTCACGATGAGCGGTGACGCTTCCGTCACGGCCGGCGGCACGTTTATCATCAGCAACTCCTACGGCGACGGCACCGGTTCGTCGTCGGGTACCGTCAACATGTCGGGCAATGCCACGGCGACGGGACTCACCGACATCGTGCTCGGCTGGGGTGGTACCGGTACGCTCAACGCGGGCGACGGGACCTTGACGGATAACGTCGTGGTCACGGCCACCAACAGCATCCGCCTCTGCAACGATGCGGATGACGGTGTCGCCGAGCTCAATATCAACGGTGGTGGTACGGTCGAAACGCCGTACATCAACACGGCCGCGGGTGTTTCGGCGACGGTCAACTTCGATGGCGGCGTCTTGAAGGCCACTGCCGATGACACGGTAGACGTTCCCTTCATCGCCAATACCGATAGCCTCGTGACGACCTTCGCTCTCAACGTCCTCGACGGTGGTGCGGTGATCGACACCAACGGCTTCAGCGCCACGATCGCCGAAGCCTTGCTCGAAGACGCCGTCTCGACCGGTGGCGGGCTGACGAAGATGGGTCTGGGTACCCTGACTCTCGGCAGCACCGACAACACCTACTCCGGCGATACGATCGTCTTGGGCGGCACCCTGAGCACGGCCGACGTGGACATGATGAATGACACGTCCGATCTGTCGATCGCTCTGAACGCGGTGATGGATCTCGATTACACGGGAACCGACACGATCGGCGCGCTGCTCCTTGACGGAGCATCGCAGGCCCTCGGAACGTGGGGTACCACCGCGAGTGGAGCGACCCACACCGACGATACCTACTTCTCCGGTTTGGGCATGGTCTTGGTCACCGAGTATGCCGTCCAGATTCCTGGCGACGCCACGGGCGACGGCAACGTCGACGGCGACGACGCCCTCCGGCTGGCCACCCACTGGGGCGCCACCGGAACCGGAATCGGCTGGGCCGACGGCGACTTTGACGGCGACCACGTGGTTGGCCCGAAGGACGCCGCCATCATGGCGGCCCACTGGGGTTACACCCCGCCGTCCGAAGGCACTTCGGTTCCCGAGCCGGGCACGCTTGTGTTGCTGCTGGGATTCGCCCTAGCCGCGATGCTGCGACGAGGTTCGCGTCGATAGTCTGATATAGTTTTGAGTGCTCCTGGAATTCGGCGTCTCTGCTGCCCACCAGCGGCAGAGACGCTGAATCCGGAACAGACAAGAGTACTTCTCGCCGTAAAGGCGTTTAGGTTTTTCCGGAAGGGAACGTTCTACTTCTCAATGAGTAGAATGTTCCCTTCTTTTTTGCGCTGCCCTCTTTCTGGCGCGAAGGCCGAGAGAAACGCGAAGACGAACGGGGACCACACCGTGGCGGGACCGCCGCCTCATGGTGCTTTTTGCCTCGATGAGAACCCGTTTTTTGATGGGACCGCCGTCTTCCGTCTATAATAGATGCTTGGTGCCTGCCTAGGGCGCATTTCACGAAAGTGTGGCGCCCGCTACCGTTATCCGAAACGCGCGCTGGAAATCAGAATGCAGCTATCGATGAACCCAGAGAATCGCATCATGACCAGGCTGCCTCGTTGTTTGTTCATGGGTCTCGCACTCCTGTTGGCATCGAGTCTGAATGCCAGCACGAGACCGCTCGGGATCGATGACATTGAGTCCTGGAAACGAATAACCGAAAAGGTCATTTCGCCCAACGGCGCCTGGATCGCCTATAAAACCGAGCCGTCCAGAGGCGACTCCAAGATCTACCTCCATAGCAGCGAGGGCGAGAAGCAATTCGAGTCGGATTGCGGCCGGGACATTCGAATCACCGACGATTCGGCATTCATGCTGTTTACGGTCGAGCCGCCCCATGCGCATGTCAGGGAGTTGAAACAGAAGAGGACGAAGAAAAGCGACATGCCCGGCAACGTGCTTGGAATCCGTGCCATGGGCTCGGGCAAGCTCGAAACGATCGAGAACATCAGGAACTACAAGATTCCGAGAGACTGGGCCGGCTGGCTGGCTTACCAGGTTGAAACGTCCTCCAAGACGGCAAAGCAAGAAAACAGCGCGACGAAGCGAGGAAGAAGGGAATCGCGAGAGAAACGTCTCGCGCTGAACCTGCGACATCTCGAAACCGGAGCGACGCGTTCCTGGCCTTGCGTCACCGAGTATCATTTCACCGCGAAAGCCAAGAAGTTGTTCTTCGTGTCGACCGGGAATCATAAGGGATTCGAAGCGGGTCTCTACCTGCACGATCTGGACACGGGCCACACCCGAACGGTCATCACCGGAAGGAACGAGTATCGACAGATTTCCGCATCGCCCGACGGGGACATGCTTGCCTTCCTGCTCCGATCGGTTGACGGGGGTGGATCGAGGGATTTCAGCCTTTGCGTGTGGACCGGTCAAGGCGAGCCGGAAGTGGTCGTCGACGCTCGCGACGAACGGATGCCTGAAAAGTGGAGAATCAGCGAAAACGGCAGCGTGTCGTTTTCGGCAAACGGTGAACGGATCTTTTTCGGGACCGCGCCCGCGCGCCCCGCGAGAGACCCGAGCATCTTGGACGACGAGTTCCCGGGGGTCGATGTCTGGCACGGCAGCGAGGGGTTGCTCCATACCGTGCAGCTTGTGAATCGCGATCGCGAGTTGCGGCGCGCCTATCGGGCGATGTACGACAGGAACAGCGGCAGACTGGTGCAAATCGAAACCGAGGACGCGCCGCAATCGAGACTCATCGATCACGGCAATGCCGACCAGGTGGTGCTCTATTCCAGCAAGCCCTACGAGCTGCAATCGATGTGGGATCCGATGCGTTACGACGTGTACCTGCTCGATTCGACCACCGGTGCCCGGCGAGTCGTGGCCAAGGGTCTGCGGGCCCGCCCCGCGGTTTCGCCCGGCGGCAAGTACTTGATCTGGTTCGACTATTCGGACTACTCCTACTACACTCATCACATCGGCTCGGCCAAGACCTATCGGATTTCCGAGCCCAGCGTCCTCCGAGCCGACGAAGAGTCGAACACGACGTTCGACTACCGGGCACCGTACGGGGTTTCAGGCTGGCTCGACAGCGACCGAGCCGTGTTGATTTACGACCGGTACGACATCTGGAAGGTCGATCCGGAGAACAGGACTCGGCCGGAGAACGTGACGAAAAACGGGCGGAAGCAAAGAACCGTCTACCGTCTTATCCGATTCGGCAGGAGCGAGAATGCCCTCGACGAGAACAAAACGCACTATCTGACCGGCACGAACGAGGTCAGCCGTGCGTCGGGCTATTATCGATGGACGCTGAAGCACGCGGCGGAACCCGAGCGGTTGATCGCGGGAGCGTATCGTCTTTCGGAGCCTTTGAAGGCCGACGACGCGGAAACCGTCGTCTACACGAAGGAAACGTTCGGCGTGTTTCCCGATCTTCTTGTGTCCGATCTCACGTTCCGCCAGAGCGTTCGCCTAAGCGACGCCAACCCGCAACAGGCCGCGTTTCGGTGGGGCACGGCCGAATTGCACCGGTGGACGTCGCTCGACGGCCGTCCGTTGGAAGGCATTCTCTACAAGCCCGAGGGCTTCGATCCGACGCGGCGCTACCCGATGATCGTCCAGTTCTTCCACAAATCGTCGGACCAGCTTTTTGTCCACCGGACCCCCGAATTTCACCGCTCGAGGATCGATTATCATTACTTCGTGAGCAATGGGTACCTTGTTTTCAATCCCGACATCCATTTCGATCCCGGGTACGTCGGCGAGAGCGCCTACAAGTCGATCATGCCGGGCGTGACGTCGCTGGTGGACAAGGGGTTTGTCGATCCGGAGCGAATCGGTGCCCAGGGACACAGCTACAGCGGTTACCAGGCCGCCTACCTGGCCACGCGGACGAACGCCTTTGCCTGCATCGAGGCAGGCGCTCCGGTCGTGAATTTCTTCAGCGCCTACGGCGGCATCCGATGGGAGACCGGGCGAAACAGGGCCGCTCAATACGAGCACGATCAGACGTTGGCCACGATTTGGGAAGCCCCGTTGCGATTTCTCGAGAATTCTCCGTTGTTTGCCATGGACAAGGTCACCACGCCGATCCTCATCATGCACAACGACCGGGACGGTTCCGTTCCGTGGTACCAGGGCATCGAGTATTTCAACGCGCTCAGACGGCTGCAACGGCCGGTGTGGCTGCTGAACTACAACGGCGAAGGCCACACGCTCCGGCAACTGAAAAACAGAAAGGACTTCCAGATACGTCTGGCCCAATTTTTCAACCATTATCTGAAGGGGGCGCCCATGCCGGAATGGATGCGCGAAGGCGTCCCGGCCGTGGAGAAAGACCACAACCTTGGCTACGAACTCAAGCGTTAGTTCTTCTTGTGGTCGTGTCTTCCGCCGAATTCCCGCAATTGGCGTCGGAAAAACTCCACGAGATTGGGTACGTCCATGAACCGCTCTTCGTCCACGTTCTGCTTCCACGCTTGCTGATCGAATTTCGACAATTGGAAGATGATGTCCTCGAAGGAATAGGCTTCCTTCCAGTGCATCAGGATGCTCGGCACTTCGTGAATCGCTTCCATCAAGTCGTGCACCATCGTGACCGGAACATCGGGCAGGTAGGTCCAATTGCGACCGATCACCGTGGCCCGATGGAGCGTCATGAGGCCCGCCTTCAAGATGGGCTCCGGCGCGAGGGGTTTCCGTATCCAGACAGCAATGGAGTAGGCCCTGCCCGCCTCATCCAACATGGCCTTCAACGAGTCGTCATCGGCCAGCCGGTGCTCGGACCCCACCTCGATCAGCGCCGAACCGTCCAGCCCACTGTTCTTGACGAGTTCCTCCGAATCGGCGAACGGCACGACCTCGTCGGCTCGGGAATGCAGGATGGCCGTATTGGACTTCACCTTGGTCGCCGTGCCCCATCGCCTCCAGGCCGGGCAGAGAAGAACCAGCGGCGTGTTGCCCACATCGAGGTTCATCGCCACGGCCCCGCCCCGCGAACTGCCCACGACCACATCGGGCTTCGCCCGGTCATACTCGGCCTGGGCAATGTTGACAGCCGCCTCGAAGTCGTTATCGGGCAAGGCCGGGTTGAGGACCTCGTGGCCGTGGTCCTTGAGATAAGTCGGCTTGAGACCGCCCGGGGTCGAGGTCCAGCCGTGGAGGAAGAGGATTTTCATGGGACTTCGTAGCCGAGTTTCTCGGCTTGGGCGAAATCTGCTTGGGCTTTGGTGGTCTCGCCTTTCTTCTCGTATGACTTGGCCCGAACGTAGTATGCTCCACCATCGTTGGGATTAAGCGTGACGGCCTGCGTGCAATCCGCGATGGCTCGGTCATTTCTCGTAATCAGAATGCCCTTCATCCTCCACGCGTCCCTTCCGGCGGCACCTCCGCCCCCAGTAGCTTCAGGTTCAACGAGCCGCCATGGAACAGCATTTCTTCCAGGGCATTTTCAACATCCTCCAACGCGATGCACTGGGAGTCGGCTCGCTCCAGGTGGAATTGGACCGACCGCCGCATGAGTGCCTTGATGAAGGCCGCGCTGACGTTTTCGGTCCGCTTGACGACGGCCCGAACAACTTCAGGGGCCATCTCGACTCCCTGACCACGGCTTGCCTGGCGTGCCTATGGCGACCGCCTTTGGGCACCCGACCAACAGAAACGGCATTCGACAGGGCAACAACCTCCAAAAGAGAATCCGGTAGTCTACCGGTTTTCTCCAGAGAAACAGGCTGCTCCGTCGACCGCCGACAGATATCCTAAGTATTGGATTTAGAAAGACTTACGTCAAGCGAGGACGACGGGACTCGAACCCGCAACCACCGGATCGACAGTCCGGTACTCTAACCAATTGAGCTACGTCCCCGAGGGGAAAACGTTGAATTATACCTCATGCGTTTCGGCTCGCAAGGGTCCGAACGGTCACATTTCCATAGCCGGTTTTGTATCTCGATTGGGCGGTCGACGCGGCCCGAGGCGCCTTGGCCCTGCGAAGCTTATGCGTTTCGCGCGGATCGCCTTGGCCGTCTCGCCGCGAGCGTCCGAGCGAGGCCGCGGCCGATACCGCAACCGAAGCGAAGCGAGCGCGTCGGGAGCCGTCTCTTGCCAGCGAAGTGTCCAGTTGCCACAGGGCGGGGCCGTCAACCAATGGGTGCTACCGCACCGCGGTGAAAACCCGCTCTCGCTGGTCGCCGGCGAGTCTCTCGCGAACGCATTTTGGCGAATTTGCCGGTTCTGCCGGCGGTACACGACTTGGTGGCGCGTAGTCTGTCCGGCAACGCTTGACGGGGCTTATTTTCCGCTCCGAGAAACAGGGTCGCCATCGACCATTTTCTAAACTAAGTTTTCCATAAGGGACAGGACCATTCGGCAGCGCCGGGTCGCTGACGAAGTCGACCCGTGGGCAAACCGCGATATCCCTCTGCCGGGGGCCATGTCTGACGTACACTATCGTGCTCGACTCTCCGACGACGGTTTGGACGCTCGACGGACAGGAGGTCCGTGCGAACATCACCGAGAGATAAACCCCTATGTTGTGGCAGCTCTACCGAGACCTGATGCGTCTTGTCCAGCGCATGCAACCCGAGGAGTATTTGATGCTCCTGGTCATGGGCGTTGCCCTTGGATTCTACTGCCTTCGCGGTTTCGGCTCACGCACCAGGTATTAGGCCTTTTGCCCCCCCCCGGCAGAATTCCGGCCCACGGCCGTTCTTGGTTGACCAGGGCGTCACGTAGGCAAAACGTACTCTATACTTTCACAACGTTCACCCGTGGTCGTGACGTTATTTCGATCAGGTGGTGGTCGCGATTGTGTTTCAAGATTGGTTCAATTCGTTACCGCATAGGCTGATGCCTTTGCTTAACATCGTTCCATCGAGGGTATCCCGTGTTTGCGATCGAGTTTTTCAACTGGTTTCCTCAGCTTTCGACACCGATCACCCTGCTGTTGATGGCCACGATCGGCTATTTCTTTGGGCGTCGGCGAACCACGGCGACTTCCGGCAGCGTGGTACGCTCGGGACGTGAACTACGACGCGCCCAGGCCGTGGTGCGCGAGTTGGAAAACATCTCGGAGTTGATCCGCAAACACGTGTTCAAACACCGCGCGAGTTTGAGCCGGTTCAAGCAGCGCGTGAATCAATTGGGTGACAAGAATCAGGATGAGGCCATGCAAGCGCTCTTTCGCGAGGCAGAGGAGATGTTGCAACCCACCATTCAGTTTGCCGGCCAGATCGCCCATGCCTACGATCAGATTCAGCAACAGACCAACCGTTTGATGGCGTTCACGGATGCGAGGACCGATCCGTTGACCGGGGTCAACAATCGCCGGGTATTGAACGATACGCTGACTAGCCAACTGGCACTCAAGGCACGCTACGACGTGAATTTCACATTGGCCCTTTTCGACATTGATCACTTCAAGAAGGTCAACGATCGGCAAGGTCATCTATACGGCGATCGCGTTTTGCAAGACGTGGCCCAGATCCTCGGCGACAATGCCCGTGAAACCGACACGGTGGTCCGTTACGGCGGCGAGGAGTTCGTGGTCATCATGCCGGAAACGAATCTTGAAGGCGCGAGCTACTTCGCCAACCGCATTCGAGAAAAGACCGAGCAAAAACTGCCCGTGACGATCAGCGGCGGGGTGACCCACTCGCTCGACGGCGATACGACCGAGACGATCGTTGCCCGTGCCGACGCGGCGCTCTACGAGGCGAAATCCAACGGGCGCAATTGCGTCTATCGTCACGACGGCGAACAGACCGAATCGGTTCTGGAAAAAGTCGCGGTCGAGCAGGAGGCCTGACGGGCAAGGGGCAACGCGGCCGTTCACAGCAACGGCTTTTGTTCGCGTTTTTTTCGGGCGATGCGCCGCCCGGCTCGCCGCGCGACGGCCCGCCAAAGCGATCTCTCCTCAATGGTTCCCCGCGGAAACTGCTTGGCATAGGCCCGCAGAAACAGGTAACGCACGGTTCGGGACACCCAGGGATGGGCCTCGACGCTCGTGGCAAGTCGGGCCAGGTCGCCCACGCGCCGCCGCGCCGGCAGGTGCCGGTGGATCCGCACGCCGTCCATGTCGATCAGCCACGTTCGCACCTCCCGGCCGGCGACGGCGACCAGAAGATTGCTTCCCTTCAAATCCCGGTGCGAGACGCACCGCGCGTGCATCCGTCCGACGAGCTGGCCCAGCGCCGCCGCGCATCGCGAGGCCAAGGCCAATCGCTCGGCCGAGGAACGTTCGGCCAATCGCCATGCCCAAAGATGCAGGTTTTCGGCTCCTTCGATCCACTCGACGGCCACATAGCTCTCGCGCGGCGGAAACCAGCCAGACCGCGAACGCCGGCCGTCGCACATGATCAAGGGCCGGGCCGTCGCGATGCGCCGGGCCAAAAGCGCGTGGCCCCGATACCAGTTGCGCGCGGCACGAGAACGGCGAAACCGGTCGCAGAACGATTTCCACCCGTTGCGAGACCGAAACCGTTTGAAACCGACGCGGATCGAGCGGTCGCCCAAAGGCAAGTCCACGCAAACCATCCATGTCGTGTGGCTGATCTTGACCGGTTGGCCCAACCCCCGGAGAAGCACGGCGTCCGGCTTTTGCAGCAATTCGCTGGTTACCGATTCAGGAAATCCATGCACGGCGTGGAGTCGCTGCCCAGGCCGACGGATCGCCAGAAAATCGCGATTGGTCCGCAACGTCCGGCGGTCGCGTCCCCGATCGATTCGGCGCGAATGGGCCCTCGCGCCGCGATCGAGTTCGTCGAACAACCTGTCGCGCGGCGGGCATCGCAGCGCCGGGCGGCTTTCGAGATACGTCCGCAGAAATCGCCATCGCTCGGCAACCGTCAGCCGGTCGAACCACTCGGCGTGGAGAACGATCAAGCTCGCGCGCGAGGCGGCCCAATCCAAGGGGCCCGAAAATCGCGCGCCGGCCAGGTCGACCAGATAAATGGCCGGACGATCGGGCTCCTCGATCTCGTCGGCCACGACCAGCATGTTCCCGGCATGAAAATCATGGTGTTGCAGACCCGATTGATGCACGCCGGCAACGAACCGAGCCAGCCGCTGAACCATCAAGCGGCGTAACGCCAACCGACGCGCCGGTGGGAGCCGTTCGACCCGATCCATCACCAACCGGTCCAGCGGCTGGGCGTCTTCGATCGCCTCGGTGACGAAGTAGCTGTCGCGGACCCATCCATGACGAAAATGTTCACCCCATGCAAGGGGCCGAGCCGTCGGGACACCGCAATCGAAAGCCCGGACCGCGAGGTTCCATTCCCGCCGCGCCGAACTGCCGCGGACGAGGTTGGCCAACCCTTGAATCAGGCTGTCGCATCGCTGGTGCTTCACGTAGACCGCACGATCACCCAATTGAACCAGGTAAATCGAGCGGCCCAGGCGGTGCTTGACCCGTTGCGCCCGGCCATCCGCCAACCACTGTTCCAGGGGCAGTCCGCCGGGGGGGAGCAGAATTGATCTCCAGTCCGACGCGACACGCCATCGGCAACCGTCTTCCGTCCGGCATGTGATCGGCGTATTCGAACGGCTGACGGGCTTCATGGGGCAAACGCAAAACGGGTTCCTGACGCGAAACGCGGATGCCGTCTCCGCCTCCTACTGTTATCAGGGACTTCTTCGGTCAGCAAGCCCAGTTCCGACGAGGGGGGTACACGTCGGTCCGCTCGCCCGTCGGCATCGCTTTCTTTTGCGTTGTTGTCTCACAAAATTGGACGCCCTATAGCCTTGTCGAGTAACATTACTTATCCTAGCTATGGAGACCATGGGACATTTATCACCCATTCGATCAACTTCCTGCCCTCATTGGACGATGCTCCCTATTGTGTCTGTAGACAAGCAGAACAGCCCCCTCTTTAGAGTTAATTTGCACCATCCACCCAAAGAACCCATTGTGTAATCCGTCGAATCGATCGCGCGAGGTGCAAGTTCCGTCACGTCACTCTGAAAACAAATTGAGTAGGATTCCATGCCGCTGTTTGAAATTGAGACTAACGCCCACATCATCATTACCTGGGCCGACGACGAGACGGCTGCTGTCTCGGTCGTCGACGACGCCTATCCCAGCGAGACGCCGATTCGCATTACCAAGCGTCCACGCGACACTTGGGTAATCTCGAAATCGGCCTTGGGCATCAAGGGACCGGCCGACCCGTGTAGCGTCGCCCGGGACTGCCTGGCAAAGGCTTCCGGCGACAAGGTGCAGGCCATTCGCCTCTATATGCAGCACACGGGCGTCGATCTGGAGCAATCACGCAAGGTCATCGAGTCGAATATGGTGATGGGCTGGTAAGTGACACGTGAGGGCCTCGCCTGGCGAGTGCCGGCCGCGACGGGGCGGGCATGCCGCGGACCAGCTTCCGAAGCACTTGATTGGACCCTCTGCCGGAACGGTTGCTGGGGCGGGTTCTTCGCGGCTTTCTTGCGGGTCGAGCGGAGCCAGTTCGGCAATCTGGATGACACGCTCGCCGGGGACATGCTCGAAACGTCGGTCAACATGCCCACGTGACCATGGGCATGGCGCCCCATTTTTCAGCTTTGACAGAGCACTAGTTTAGGCAATTGGGGAGTTGACCCGGCCCGATCGCCAATTTAGAGTAAAAGCTTGGCGTCTCTGGGCATGGCCCGTCCGACCTGAACCCCCGCTGGTGGCATTACCCCTGAGCTTCGATGCTGTCCAAACGCGTGATACCGTGTCTCGACGTGAACCAGGGGCGCGTCGTCAAGGGCACGAATTTCGTGAACCTTCGCGATGCGGGCGATCCGGTCGAGGTGGCCATGCGTTATGAGGCCGAAGGGGCCGATGAGTTGGTCTTCCTCGACATCACGGCCAGCCATGAACAACGGGACATCATTTTGGACGTCGTCCGCCGGACCGCGGAGGTCGTGTTCATGCCGTTGACGGTGGGCGGCGGCATCCGCACCCAAGACGACATCCGAGCCCTGCTCAACGCCGGCAGCGACAAGGTTTCGATCAACTCGGCGGCCTGTCGCGATCCGGAGTTTGTCCGCGAGGCGGCCCGGCGATTCGGCAGCCAGTGCATAGTAGTCAACATCGATCCAAAACGCGTTTTGAAAGACAACCGGGAGTTCTGGGAAGTACACATCAACGGCGGTCGAATCGGCACCGGGCGGGAGACCGTTGCCTGGGCTCGCGAAGTCGAACAGTTGGGCGCCGGCGAGATTGTGCTTACGTCGATGGACGCCGACGGCACCAAGGACGGCTACGACATTCCGATCACCAAGGCGGTAAGCGAGGCGGTGACGATTCCGGTGGTTGCCAGCGGCGGCGCCGGCCGTCCCGACCATTTGGCCGACGCGATCCTGTTGGGGGGCGCCGAGGCCGCGCTGGCCGCCAGTATTTTTCATTTCGGGCAATACACGATCCAAGAAACCAAAGAAGTGATGCGGGCTCGGGGAATTCCGGTTCGCCTGTAGCCTCGCGCGTGTTCGTTCGCGTCAACACGTCGATGCCGCGAGAGTTCGCGCGTTTGCTTAAAGCGTGAAGGCGCGTCGAAGTAATGTTTCGTCCTGACCCTGGTATAAGAGCCGACGCGAGACTGTTGGAAGGGGAACCACATGTCCATACCCTCTGATTCGTCATTGTCTTCGTTGTCTTCGCTGAGTTCCGCCTCGACCTACGGCGAGAAGATGAAGCCCATCTCGCCCGAAGGCGACCGGAAGCGATTCGTCGCGAAGCCGAAGGACCTTGAGATCGACAAGCTGTTTCGCGCCTTGGTCCGTTTGGAAGGAAGCGATTTGCACCTGAAGGTGGGCGTGCCCCCCTATGTGCGCGTCGCCGGAACGCTCCGGCCGCTGAATCGGGGACCGATCGACGACGACGAAATGGTCCGTTTGATTTTCCCCATGTTCAACGAGCGAACGCGGCGAATCTTCGACGAGGACGGCGGGACCGACTTTGCCTACTCCCTGGAGGTGGACGGGAAGGTCTGGCGATTCCGCGTGAATGTGTTGACGCAAATGGACCATCCCGGCATGGTCGCGCGGCGCGTGAACAACTGGATCCCCGACTTCGAAACGCTCAACCTGCCGCCCAGCCTTTCCAAGTTATGCTCCTTCTATCAAGGCATGGTCTTGCTGGCGGGCGTGACGGGCTCCGGAAAAACGACCACCATCGCCTCGATGCTCGATTGGGTCAACCACCGCTACTACAAACATATCCTCACCTTGGAAGACCCCATTGAATTCACTTTCACCGAGGATAAGTCCCTGATCAACCAGCGCGAGATCGGGCAGGACGTCAAGGACTTCATCACCGGCATGAAACACGCCGTGCGCGAAGACCCCGACGTGATGCTCGTCGGCGAAATGCGCGACTGCGAGACGTTCGAAACGGCCATTCAGGCGGCCGAGACGGGGCACCTCGTCTTCGGAACGATTCATGCCTCGACCGCGCCGAGTACGCTCGGGCGAATCCTCGACCTTTTCCCGCAGGCCATGCACACGGCCATCCGCAGTGCTCTCGCCTTTAACATGAAGGCGATCATCGCGCAGAAGCTGCTGCCCTCGATCCGGGAAGGGGTTCCCCGGGTACCGACCGTCGAGATCATGATGTTCAATCCAACGGTCCGAAAACTGGTGCTCGACGGCATGGACGAGAAGCTGCCCGACGCGATTCGTCTGTGTGCCGAAGAAGGCATGCAGGATTTCACGATGAGCTTGAAGCACCTTGTCGAGGTGGAGTTGATCGATCGGGCCACGGCGTTCGAGGTGGCGCCGAATCCCGAAGCTTTGAAGATGGCACTTAAAGGTATCTCCGTCAGCGATTCTGGAATGCTTTCATGATCCGATTTCTGGTTATCTTGCTGGTTACGTTGACTCTCTGCTCGGCCGTATCCGGATACGCGCTTGCGCAACAAACCCTGTCGGGGCCCTTTGCCTCCGACGACAACACGCAGGGCCAACAACCGGCAGCGGATAGTGCAAACACGCCCGCCGCCCCGGCGGCCCCGTTTCAACGAGGGTCGGGCTATTACTTGAATTGGGTCAAGATCCTGGCCGGGTGGCTTTTGTTCTTGCTTTGGGTCTATACGACCGACTGGGTCAGCACCGACTGCCAGGACAACCACTTGCAGTACGTCCGCTGGAATCCGATCGTGTTCGGCACGTTTGTCGGCTTTTACTTCCTTATGTGGCTGCTCCCCTGGTTCTGGCTCGGCTTCCCGCTCTTGGTCATCGCCTACATCGTTCCCTTGGTGACCTACATCGTCTATCGCAATCAGCAGGTCACGATGGAGAAGAAGGTCTTCACTCGGGCTCATCTTCGCTACTGGTTCGCCACCCGGCTGAACAAGCTGGGAACGCAGATCGAGGTCGAGAAGAAGGCCGAGTGGGAAAAGGGCCCGCCCATCAAGTTCGACGCGATCGGCGCCGAGAACGAGCGTGACGACCGGACTCATCTGCTCGCGGCGCGCCAATCGGAAGGATTCAACCCGGCGCGCGGCATCATGGCCGAGATGATGCTCCGGCGCGCCGACGCCATGATGTTGGAGTTCACGCAGCAGTCGGCCGCCGTGCGCTACATGATCGACGGCGTGTGGCACAATGATCAACCGCAAGAGCGAGCCACGGCGGACCCCGTGCTCGAAACACTCAAGATCCTCTGTGGCCTCGACCCCGAGGAACGACAGAAACGGCAGCAAGGTCTGTTCCTGGTCAACTACGGCGGGGTCGACTACAAGGCGTCGCTGACCAGCCAAGGGACCCCGACCGGCGAGCGCGTCGTTATTCAGTTGGAGAGCGACGTTGTCCAATTCAAGTCGTTCGACGCCTTGGGCATGCGTCCCAAGATGCAAGAGCAGCTCATGCAATTGCTCAACGGCAAGCAAGGGTTTGTCCTTTTCTCGGCCATGCCGGCGTCCGGACTGCGGAGCACGACCAAGGTGGCGCTGCAGAAGACCGATCGCTTCACGCGCGAATTCATGGCCGCCGAGGACGAGGCGAACCCCTACGAACCCGTCGAGAACATCCCGGTCAGCACGTTCCAACTCGGCGACAATGTGCCGGACAACAAACAACTCGACAAGGTATTGATACGGCTTTTCCGGATGGAGCCCGACGTGATCGTGATGCGCGACCTGATCGACGGCGAGGTTGTGAGCATGTTGTGCGATCAGGCGGCCGAGGGGCGGTTGGTGATCGGGACCATCCGCGCCAAAGACTGCGCCGAAGCGTTGTTGCGCGTGCTCGCCTTGAAGGTGCCGCCGAAGGCCTTTGCCAAATCGATCACGGCCGTGTTGAATCAGCGTTTGGTCCGCAGGCTGTGCGACACGTGCAAGGAGGCCTATGCCCCGACGCCCCAGCTCTTGCAGCAACTGGGTATTCCGGAGGGTCGGATTCAGGCCTTCTACCGCCCGCCCCAGGAACCCGAGGGCGTCTGCCCGGATTGCGGCGGCATCGGCTACCGGGGCCGGACGGCCCTCTATGAATTGATGATCGTCGACGACGCCATTCGCAAGTTGGTGGCGACCGGGGCCAAAACCGACACCATTCGCCGGGCGGCCCGAGTGGCGGGCATGCAAAACTTTCAGGCCGAAGGGTTGCTCCTGGTGGCCAAAGGCATCACGTCCTTGCAGGAGTTGTCTCGCGTGATGAAACAGTAGGTTCCGCCAACGCAACCGGCAGCGACCTTGTTCCGTATCCATGAAACCTAGACCCTCTTGGGCTTTCCCATGTCCATCATCCTCCCGCTTCTATTGCTCGTGATCTTCATCGCCGTGGTCGCCAGTCTCTACACCGAGGGAATGTGGGGAAACGCCATCATGCTGGTCAACGTGGTCACCGCCGCGCTGTTGGCGACCAACTACTTCGAGCCGTTGGCCAACAAGATCGAAAACATGAGCGACACGACCAGAACCTACACCTATCTGTTGGATTTCATTTCGCTGTGGCTGATTTTCGTGATCGCGTTGATCATCTTGCGGATCTTCACCGACAAGATTTCCCGGGTCAAGGTGCGTTTCTTGAATCTCGCCAACCAAATCGGAAGCGTGGCTTTCGCTTGCCTGGTTGCCTTGGTGGTCGTGTGTTTCGCGACCTTCAGTTTGCATACGGCGCCGCTGGCCAAGAATTTCATGTTTGGAGCTTTTACGCCCGAGCAGGGCGTGGTCTGGGGTTGGGCTCCCGACAACTGGTGGCTGCGGTTGGCCCGATCCGTATCGAAGTATTCCTACCGCCGCTCGCCGGTCAATGCGTTCGATCCCCAGGGCAATCTCGTGAAAGACTACGAAGCACGCCGCGCCGAGATTGAAAAACATGTCGAGAGAACCGGAACGATCCGCGTGAACTGAACCACGCGATTGCCAAAATTGGAGCCTTTTTCAGAATCGCAGGGAAGTCGATTGGCGGGCCGTCCCCTGGTCCGCCCGACCCAAGAACCATGACGGATCAAGACGCCACGCGGCCGCATTTCGGCCCATCACACGAAGCCAATCAGGAATACCACGCGGTCAGCGGTTTGGCTGTTGCCTCGCTCGTCTTCGGCCTGCTTTCGGTCGCTGCCTTGATCGATCCTCTGGCTTGGCTTCTTCCGCTGACGGGCATCCTTCTCGCTCTGCTCGCCTTCTGGCGACTTGCCCAGCGGAGGCCCGAGTTGGTCGGCCGAAAAGCGGCCGTTATCGGCCTGTTGCTGTCGTTGTTCTTCGGCGGCATCGCCACGGGACATTGGGCCGTCTATCGTTGGATGCTGGCCTACGAAGCCCGGCAAGTCGACATGGCCTGGTTCGACTACTTCGCCGAAGGGCAACCCCAACTGGCCCATCAACTCACGCTCAAACCCGACGATCGCCAGCCGCCCGGCACCGATGCCTGGACAGCCTATCGCACGAGCCGCTCGCTCCACGATGCGTTGGCCAAGGACGTCGCCGAGCCGCTGTCGCGGACCCTCTTGGCCCTTGGCAAGAAGGCGACAGTGCGATTCTATGCCACGGAAACCGTCAGACACACGCCGCTCGAGACGGTGGTCGTGGGCCTCTATGCCGTCACGTTTAACGACGCCGGCAAGAAAACCTCGTTTTTCGTGCGGCTTTACACGAAACGCGTCCCCGCGACCATCGCCGGCCGAACGCCCTGGCAGATCATCGGCATCACGTCGGGTGTCGATCCGTCGAAGGAAAGAGACAAGGATTTCGACCCCTTGTAAGGCGGCGCCCCGCGACCGCTTGTCGCGTGCCACCGGGTCAGCACGCCGTCGCGACAATCCGGCTTGGACCGCCACCCAGCCAATGCCCCCATTCCGGGTGATTGTATGGGAATATGCGTACTTTAGAATGAGGTTTCCCCTGCGGCGAGGTTTTCTAGATCGCATTTCACGAAAGTGTAGCGTCTTGGGTGCCACGCTTGCCGTGGGCATGTTTCTCCAAGCAATGCACGGCATGGCCACGCAAGCGCGGCCATGGAACCCTTTCCGTTGCCCGAAACGCGCTCTTATGGAACACGGACGACTTGTACGTTTCGGGGGAACTCGGCGTGGTGCACGTGACGCCCGGCGACGCTAACCGCGACGGCCACGTCGACGAGACCGACGCGCGGGCGCTTGCCAGTCACTGGGGCCAAGGCGGCATGACGTGGACCGACGGCGATTTCGACGACGACGGCCTGGTCGGCCCACGCGACGCGGCGATCATGGTGGCCCACTGAGACCACGGCACGACCGAGGCAAGAACCGTGCCCGAGCCGGGCGCGGCGCTGATGTTGCTCGCCGGCGCGGGGATGTTGCTGATGCGGCGCCGGTAACAAGCGCGTTTTGCTCGACGGCGCGTGATTCGCCCGATCCGCTGGGCCAAGCGATGAGATTTCTGATCGCCTTCGGCGGACCAGGTGACTCGCCACCCGGCCCGCCCGGCGTTCTTCTTGATGCGTGCGAGCACGCTTGTCCATGAAGCCGTTCTTCTAACGGGCTACCAGGCTTTGCCGCCTTTGCGGGTGCCGCAGATGAACGTTTCGATGCCCATGGCTTCGGCCATGGCGGCCTTGGCCAAGAGGGCCTTGTCGGCCTCGGCGGCGCTGTTGGCATAGGCGACCTGGATGTGGTTGGCCTTGTGGCGTGCCATGAACTGGTCGCGGTCGACGCCGTAGGTGACGGCGTGCATGATGGGCCACTGGGGCGTGGTCAGGTTGAGCCGCCGCTGGGTTTCTTCCTCGGGCAGCTTGACGACGCCGGCGCGGCCGAGGTCCATCTTGAGCTTGCCTTTCTCGACGAAGATGCGCGACCAGACGATTTCGCCCGGCTTCGAGACGCCCTGAAGCGACCCGCCGCCGAGGCGGAAGTACATCGCGCCTTGGCGGTAGCTGGTGGCGCCCTTCCATCCGCCCTCGAAGTGGGCCGGCGGAACGGCCCCGCTGATCAGCAGGACCCAGACGAAGTCCTTGACCGTGCCGGTCGGGTCGTAGTCGCCCCAGCGGACGTCGTGCAGGGTGTTTTCGACCGGCTGGCCCATCGCCTTGTGCACGCGGAAGGTCATCAGACCGTCGAGGCCGGCGCACTCGTCGACTTCGTTGAAGTGGACCA
>JAFGIR010000076.1 GCA_016929515.1 Pirellulales bacterium
CGAGATCGGCGAATCGGGTGAGCGACGCCCGCTGACCCAGCTCGTCGTAGACCAGGTCGACCCGCTTCTCGGCCACGGCGTTGCCGCAACCGAGATTAGGGAGTTATGTATGGCGTCCCCCGAACTCATGTATGGCGGCCCCCGAACTCACCCCGAACTCAATTTTACTCCGACACTCGCAATCGTCGCGGCATGACCCCACACTACCACGCCCCGCCCATTCTGCCAATATAAAGACTCCCGACCCTTTTATAATCTCCTTTTATAATCTCGACCCTTTTATAATCTTTCGACCCTAGAAAAAACGAAACCAAAAGGTGACGCGTACCACCACGGCCATCGTTGGCCCGCAAAGGGGTCTCGTGGGACGAAGCTCCGCACTGTGCTTCTGATTGGGCACGTCGGCCGATGAATTCTATCTTGTGCGACAGGCAGCAGCCTGGCCGGCACGAATGGGTGACTATCCAGTGCGCGTGATGTAAAAATGAGGGAACGATAAGAACCGAAGGAACGTACCACGAGACACTGGCATCCATGCCGACACTTCGGCGGATCCATCCGCCGACCAGGGCGCTCATTGCCGCCCCTGGACCCCGGCTAGCCTCTCTCCGTTCCGGAGTTGTGGTCGTTGTAATAAATCCGAAAACTCGGGCCTTGACCCAAAGGCGGTTATGGGCGACCCTTTTATGTTTTCCCTTTTATGTTTTCCTCGCTCGGTCCATTCATTTGCCCTGTCATGCCTCAAAAAACGCACGTCGAAACTACCAGTAAACCCTGATCTTGCCCATCAATTCTGCTGAAGACCCCGATAAAGGTACGCGCCCGACCGAGTTTTCTTGTTTCCCTCATGGCAGCTTTATTTCTTCAGTTGCGCCGTCGCAACGCCAGTAGCATTGCGCCGACGATCAGCAGCACCAGTCCGCTCGGTTCGGGTATCAGGTCGATCGAACTCGACGCGAATCCGCATTCACCCTCATCATCCACGACCTTCAGTCCGATGTCATACACGTGGCCGGGTATCAGGCCGAGTGTGTTAACAAGGTAGTCGTACGTAACTTCACAGGTCGCGCCGCTGGCGTCGTCGTAGTCCTGGTCGTCATCGAGGTCCCATAGCCAGGAAACGATGTTCTCGCCGTCAGGATCGTACGAAGCCGTGCCGTCGAGCAGATCCGACTCGGAGGGCGACACGTAGTATGGACCGTCGGCATCGGCTTCGGGTTGGAGCGTGTAGGTGATATCGAGTTTCGGCCTCCAGATATAGTCGGCGGAGCTCGTGCCGTATTCACTCGAGTGGAAATAAGCCCGGTTTGTGTCGTCGTTGGTGTAGTCGACGTCGACGACCCACCCAAAGTTCTGAGCGGCGTTTGCCTGCCAAGTCTTGACCGTGTTGACGATTGCCGGCCCCGACCACGTCTTCCACCCGTACTGATCTGCCGTTACGACCACTTGCGCGTCACTCTGGGAATAGCGATCTCCCGTGCCACGCGCGCCATCCGCATTCCAGGTCGTGTTGTTGGGAAGACCGTAGCGGTAGCGCCAGCTTGCACCGGTGCGTTCGGTTCCGTTCCCGCCCGTCCCCTCATCCCAACCGACCTTGAGACGGTAAGCGCCAAGGTTCATGTAGTCGTCGCCCGACATCCCATAGTCATCCCAGAAGTAAGCGTGAAGGCTCGCCAACTGGACATTCGCGCCGGTTGGCAACACCGACGTCAGATCGAATCGAATGAGGAAGTCTCTCTGACCAGTCGTTCCATAATCCTCGGCGAAGAGATCCCAGTCGTTACCGTAGTTTTCTGTGTAGTCGTCGTCGTTCAAATAGGTATCGCCGCACCCGGTGTAACCTGGCAATCCTGTCCGAGGCGAGCGACCTTGCTGCAGTGATAACGAGATGTCCGCATAAGAAGGCAACGCCACAAGGCAGATCACGACTGAAAACAACAAGAACGTGACAAACCGCAACATGTTTCACCCTCCCTTCGCATCGAATCCCCAAGACAAGCAGACGCCCCCTACATACTACCCCAAAACCGAACGACAATATGCTAGCAACCCCCAAACAGCTCCACAAGCTCGGGACACCTAACGAAGAGCCTAATCTCCACGCGCCATGCCCCACGGAAAGGCTCGCTCGCTCCGATGGCTCATACGCAAGTGGATTCCTCAGTTCCCGCAATCACGCGTCCCACGCAGCCGCACGACCACGAAAGCTTCCCCCCTGTGCGTTCAAGCCCCGGCGCGCGCCGGGGGACGAACTCGAACATCACGAGTCTGAGTATACCAATGGTCGCAAGGATTGGAAGCAAATTTACCACCCCAAGAATCCCCAAAGTTCTTGGGACTTGACCCCGAAATGACCCGCCCGTGAGGGGGCTTTAGTGCCATTGGGGACACAGTACTTGACTGTTGCCATAAAGGCAGGAAGCCGGCAGCTTTCGGGCATGGCTGGGTTAGCAAGGATTGTGGTTCCGGGCTTGCTGCGGCACACAAGAAGTGACCACGTTGAAGCGAGGCTACCCGGCGAACGATCAGAGTAACATGCGTATCACTCTTCTCGCGGCGGTGATTGGCGCCGCTGCTTCTTCTGGGAAAGTCTTCGCTTGGCGTCGAGCCGGCGGCGTTTTGATGCCCGGGTGGGTTTCGTCGGGCGGCGGGTCTTCGGCGCGGCGGCCACTTCGAGCAACATGGCGCGGAGTTTTTCGAGGCAGTCGGCCACGTTGCGGCCGGCGTCGCGGAACCGTTGGCTCGTGACCAGCAGATCGCCGTCGGCCGTGATTCGCCGGCGAAACTTGGCCTGGAACCGCCCGCGCACGGCCTCGGGCAGGCTGGGGCTCTCGACGACGGGCCAGCGAAGTTGGGCCTTGGTGCTGACCTTGTTGACGTTCTGCCCGCCGGGGCCGGAGCTGCGAACGAACGTAAATTGGAATTCCTTGAGCGGAATTTTCAGGCGTGGCGTGACAACGAGCATGGCAATAGCCGATAGGGCAAGGGCGGTCCCGTGGGTGTTCAGGAAGCGTCGGTCGGGCCCACCAACTCGGCGTAGGCCCCCTTGGCATGGTCGATCAACTGCTGGTAGTCGATCGTTTCGACGTCCTCGCCCAGTAGTTCGACATCGTAGTAACCGTCGTATCCACCGGCTTTGAGCGCGGCGACGAGTTCGCCGAGCGGAATGACGCCCTGGCCCAGCTCGCATCGGTTCTGTTCGCCGTCGGGCGGGCCCTTGGCGTCACCCAACTGCACCAGACCGATGCGGCCCGCCGCCTGTTCGATTTGCGGGAGCACATCGGGCGATTGTCCGAGATGGTAGGTGTCGAAGACGAGCTTGAGTCGGTCGTCGCCCATGTCGTCCAACAGGGCAAGCGTTTCTTCGAGCGAGGTCAGGAAGGTCCATCCGCCGGCGCAGCCGGGGTGCATCGGTTCGACGGCCAGCGTGACGTTCAAATCGGCCGCTTGCGGCAGCAGTTCGACCAATGCCCCTCGGATGAGGCGTTTGGCGTGATTGAAGGTGTGGCCGGCGCGTCCCCCGCTATAGACGATCACGTTTTGGGCTTTGATCTCGGCGGCCGTTTTAAGCGTTTCCTGGGCGTCTTGGAGACTTTCGCGATAGGAACGGCCGTCGCTTCCAGTGAACCCTCCCACCCAGAAGAGGTGGGCCACTTCAAGTCCGGTTTCTTCGAGCAGTTCGGCCGCCTTGACCTCGCCGAAGTCGGACAGTTTCTGCCGCCACACGCCGATTGCTTGGATGCCGGCAGCGTGATAGCGGGTCACATCTTCGTCGAACGACCAACGAAAGGTGGTCGTTTCGCTCATCGACAAGCGAGCCATCCGTGCGTGCTCCGTGACAGAACGGCCATGAACTGAACATCCCGCAGGAACGTAGTATGGTGGATTCCTCCCCCCGTGTAAAGTGGGATTGCCCCGACTGCTCTTGACCCGTCGGAAGCCGCTCGCCACACTACGAAACCTATGAAAATCCTAACTCGCTACATCGTCGTCGAACTTCTCAAGTGGTTCCTGCTGTCGCTGACCGCGCTGACGTTGATCATCCTGGTCTTCTTCATCGCGCGCGAGGCGATTCGGCGTGGTTTGCCGCCGATGGGAGTAATCCGACTGATTCCCTATTTCCTGCCGATCGCCCTGTGGTTCGCCGTGCCCGGCACGCTTCTGTTGGCCACGACGAGCGTCTATGGACGGTTGGCCAGTTGGAACGAGATCGTGGCGATCAAGGCCCAGGGCGTTTCGCCGCGTCGAATTCTCGAGCCGATTTGGATTATGGCGTTCATGGCAAGCCTGGTGACGGTTCTCCTGAACGACAAAGCCGTTTCTTGGGGACGCAGCGGCGTGCAACACGTCCTGGTCGAATCGGTGGAGCAGATCATGTACGGGCGACTCGCCACGTATCGCCAGTACAGCGCGGGCCGTTTCGCCATCAACGTAAAGGGAGTGGAAGGCCGGACACTCATCCGCCCAACCGTCTCGTTCAAAGCCCACGGGACGATGCCGACCATCACGGCCACCGCCGAAGAAGCCGAACTGAAGAAAGGCATGGACAAGGGCGAAGAAGTGCTCAAGATCGTCTTCCACCGGGGAAGCGTCGATTTCGGTACCCAGGGTTCGATTCAGTTCCCCGACGACACTTGGGAACAGGTCGTCCCGTTGCAGGACGCCAGCCAGACGGGCGACATCGGAAAGAAAGCCTCCTGCATGCCGTTGCGAGACATCCCCGCCGAGACCGTCCGGCAGAAAGCCCTGATCGAGAGACGCGAGACCAATATGGCTGCCCAGGCCGCGTGCCAGATGGTCTGCGGCGATCTCGACGCCCTGACCAGCGAAGAGTGGAAAACCCGGCTGAGAACGCTCCGATACGACCGCGAGCGACTCTGCCAACTGCGGGCCGAACCTCACCGCCGGTGGTCGTCCGGATTCAGTTGTCTGTGCTTCGCGTTTATCGGAGCGCCCATGGCCATCCGGCTGCGCAACCGTGACGTCCTGACCAGCTTCTTCCTCTGTTTTCTGCCGATCCTGATCGTCTACTACCCACTGTTGATGTTCGGCGTCGACGGCGCGAAGGACGGGCGGCTCCCGCCCTGGTCGGTGTGGACAGGCAACGTGCTGTTGGTCTTCTGGGGATGCTATCTGCTGCGGAAAGTGATCCGCTATTAGGAAACACTATGGTTTCCTTCTCGACTTGGCGGCTTTTTTCGATTTGCCTTCGCTCATGTCCCAGGCGAGGAGCCACCGCGTGCCGGTCGGCTTCAGGCCGAAGTCGTTCTGGAGCCGCTTGGCCATGTCCGCCATGTGCCCGGCACCGTAGAAAATGGCCACTTTTCGCTTGCCCGACTTCAATTCGCGCCGCAAGACCAAGAGGGCTTTCTTGTTTCGCTCGCTGACCAGCGTGGAACCGTTGGGTCCGTCGAGCACCAGCATCGCGCCGCCCATGTCCTGAAACTGCTTGGCCATTGCCCGTTTGAGCGCCAGCGCCCGATTCTTGTCGAACAGGGCCATCAAAAGTTCCATGTCGCTCTTGCCCGACGGATCCTCCGCCTGCTTCATCATGCTGTATCCGACCATCTTCATGAAGATGGTCCAGACGCTTTCGCCCCGGTCGCGCATCGACTTGCTGAACTCCTCGGGCGACATGTCGGCATGGACCATGTTCGGCCGCTGATAGTCGATGCCTTCGAGCTGAAACTGGAGATCCAACAGCTGGGTCAGACCGGTTTGAAGCGCCGAGACCGGACTGCCCGAGCTCCCCCGCCCTTGCACCGGACGCGTGTTCTCGGGCGCCACCAACTCGTAGAGCACGGCGTCGTACTTGGCGAATTCCCTGTTCAATTGGGCGAAGAAGCTGGGCTCGGCGACGTGGACCGCGCCGATCAAATCGACCACCGGCCCACGACGGCTACGGTCGGCCGGTTGAAACCGGACGATGGCCACCTCCATGGCGGTCGGCCGCTGTTGCGCGTCGCATTGGAGACGCAAGTAGGACTTGTCGGCCTTTCGCTTCTTCGGCTCCGCGGCCGCGGCGGGCGAACTTGGCGAGTCGCTCGACGGACTTGCCTCGGAGGGCGAAGTCGCTGCCTGCTCGTGCCGTGCTGGCAGCGGCTCGGCAACGGCCGTGCCGTCACCCAGCCAGACACCAAGACCGAACAGCAGCAGCAAACGTAGAAGATCGTGGCGCGACAGGAGTCTCATGGAGCGTCTTCCCGGGGAGCTGGAGTTCGGTCACTTTGATTTGAGCAAACATGACAATTATACCATTCTGTTCCGCATGGAGTCCTTCGGCCGGCACGATGAGAACTCCGGAACGTTCGATGATGGCGGCCTGAAAACAGACGATTTGACCCATATTTCGGGCAGTATAAGCCAAAAGGTCGCCGTCAGCCGTCCAAGCGGCCCCCAAAAAATTTTTTCGTGGCCGATTCGGGTCGGAGTATTCAGGAATTTGGCGGTCGCCTGACGAAAGTGATAGTAGTCATTGACAATTCATCTGGGCTTTCCAAGCCTCGACTTCAGGCTTCCTTAGGTTTTTACCCCACCTTTGGAGGTCTTTTTTTGTGCCTTTTCTCTGGTCCGGCCGAGCATTTCTCGCCATCGTGCGCCGTGCTGTTCGATTGACCGATTCGCGCGGCGATCGGTCTCGCCTCGCATCGCCCGGGCTTCTCAATCCGTTCGCCAGACGACTCAGCTCTTCCACGGGAGCCGCGTTACGGCCCTAATTCGTTGATCGATACCACCCTGAATGACCGGATACATACCACTTTAGTATCACAATTAGTAACGCTTAAGTGTGGATCTATTCGGAGTGTACCGTTCGCGCAAGGGCACACAGGCTACCCACCTTTAGAGTTAATTGTGTATTACCAGAATACCGGAACAACCCCCTCTGCCAGACTACTCCTCTAACGGCTGGTTGTTCACATCGCAGACCGGCTTCTTCGATCGGCTGATTTCTGTTACCCAGAAGTCGTATCTCCCTTTCTGGAGGGGCATTTCGAACCAGAAAAGCCTTGACGTAGAGGAGGGGTCCAATCATGATAAACTGGTGATTTTGGAGACATTTGGAAATCGCGGTGGGACGATCCGGTTTTTCCGAATTCGGTTCTGCCACAGCCTCTTTCTGTTTGACATAAAAGCTGTAATCGGTTTCTATTAAACGTTATATCGAGTGGCGCGAGTCCTGAATTGGGCAAGACAAGCAGGGTTTGCGGCTTCTCGATTGAGGCGCGAGGCATGAGAAGAGACGTCCGCGGTATCATCTTTGGGGGACGGTACTGGCCATTGCGCCGTGTGTGCGCGCTGGTTGGTTCGTCGCTGTCCAAGGCTGCTCACTGGCGGCTCATGCTTGCTCGATTGAACGGGCCCAATCGAGCCAGGACGAGTGTCGAGAAATCGATCCGGCACGTCTCGCCGTGCCGGTCGCGGGGTGGCAAGACCAGCAGCCGCGGCATGCTGCCGAATGGGAGCATCGGTTCGCTGCTGAATCCGTTCTCACTTGTTGCCGGACTCTTCACGGACGAAACCGGTTCCGGCGAATACGGGATGCGGGACATCGTCATTTTGTTGCCCACGTTTCGACGCCTTCAACTTTGTCCGCAACCACGCGTCTGCGTCCGTCGCTGCACACCGAGAGACCGCCACGTCACGCCCGCCTTCCGGCAGGAATGGGGGCGTGTTTATTGATTCGCAAGCATGGCCGGAACAGCATGAGCCACGAGCCCACGTCACCATCCCCGATCCAAATCGAGTGCAACGCTTCGGAAGCGTTCCGCGCCTGGCTTGCGCAGGCCGGGGGGGCCGTCGTGCTGACCACGTACCAGGCCGGCAAGGTGGCCGTGATCGGTTGGGACGGACGCCAGGTTACCCTCTTGATGCGCGAGTTCGACAAGCCGCTGGGCATGGCGGTCCGGGGAGATCGCATGGTGCTGGCCACGCGCCACGACGTCTGGTTCTTCGCCAACGCACGGCTCCTGGCTCACGACTACCGCGCGGATCAGCTCGGGCGTTACGATGCGTTGTATCTGCCCCGGGCAACCTATCACACGGGCGACCTTCACACCCATGACGTGGCGTTGGGCCGCGACGGCGTGGTGCTGGTCAACACCCGGTTCTCGTGCCTGGCGAAGCTGAGCGAAGAACACAACTTCACGCCCCTGTGGAAACCCTCGTTCGTCACCGACCTGGTCCCGGAGGATCGCTGCCATCTCAACGGAGTGGCCATGGTCGACGAACGTCCCAAGTACGTCACGGCGCTGGGGACGACCGACGCGCCGGGCGCGTGGCGCGAAAAGAAAGCGACGGGCGGAGTCGTCATCGACATCGACACCGACGAAATCGTGGCCCACGGCCTGGCCATGCCGCACTCTCCCCGTTGGCACGACGGCCAGCTCTGGGCGCTCAACTCGGGCAAGGGCGAACTCCTTTCGATCGATCCGGCCGACGGGCATGCGGAAGTCCGATGCCGGTTGACGGGCTATTTGCGAGGCCTGGCGTTCGTCGGGCACCACGCACTCGTGGGAATGTGCAGGATACGCGAGAAACACATCTTCGGCGGACTGCCCGTTCAGGAACGTTGCTCGACGCTCCTTTGCGGTCTGGCGGTCGTCGATCTTCGCAACGGCGCCGAAGTCGGCACGTTCGAGTTCACGTCCGGTTGCGAAGAACTTTACGACGTGCATTTTCTGCCGGGCAAGAACCGGCCGATGATTCTCAACCTGGACAAGAAGGCCGCGCGAGCGGCCATGACCGATCCAGACTCCTCGTTCTGGTTGCGCCCGACGAGCGAGATTCACGAAGAAGCCGGCCGGGCGGCTTCGACAGCACCTCCCGCGGCAGGGGAGGATCAATTCTTTTCCCAACCGACCGGCCAGGCGGTTGGGAATTTGGAACAGACGGGCAATGCTATTCCGGGTTCCGGAACCTAACGCAGAGGACAGAGACCAATGTCGCTTTTCCGATTGCCAAACCTTCGAAGAGTCGCATCCGGCGTGGGACACGTGTACGAGCGGTTTGCCGGCCGTCGGCCGACACTCAACGTCACCGAACGTTCGTTTCGGCGGCTCGTGGTCGACCCGCTCGAAGCGCGTCAGCTGTTGAGCGTCTCGCCGATGGGCCCCAACGACCAACTCGTCAACCAATCGTACGTCGGCGATCTGGCCGACGCGTACGAGGTATGGGACCAAGACACGTTGTCCGGCCAATCCGTGGCTGTCGACGACGACGGCGATTTCGTGGTGACCTGGACCCGCTACGACCTGGTGATCGATCCGGACACGGGCGACTACGTCATCGATCCGATCACCGGCTTCGAATTGGTCGAATCGAACGTCTACGCGCGCTACTTCACCGACGAGGTTCAGCGCGTCGCGTTGCCGACCGAATTGGGAGTCGACAACGTCGCCGGAAGCGCCTACGGCAAGTTCTCGCTGACCGTCGGCGGCAACGAAGTGCAGAAGTTGACGATCACTTCGTCGCCCGAGCCCTATTGGCCCGAGTACTACTTCGCCGAAGTATCGGGAACGTTCTCCGTCGGGTTCGACGTGAACGGCAACGGCTCGATCGGTCCCGGCGAACGTTTCACGATGATCTACGACGAACTGACCATCCAGGCCAACGAGGACATGATGCAGGCCGGCCTGCGGGGTCTCGGCGGCGCGCTGGCCGACGTCGAAGTCGCGGCCATCGCCCCGAACGAGTTCTACATCTACTTCGGCGACCAGTCCGGCGGCGTGGACCAACCCGAGATTTACATCGACCCGGCCTTCACGAGCTGGACGACGGGCTTCTACCCGGCCGCCATGATCTCAACCGTCAACGAACCCGTGACGATCGCGAACATCCCGGTCCATTCGACCGACCCCGAGATTACGGCTCGGGTGATGGAGCAGATGTTCCTCTACACGATGCAGGACTACTATCAGTCGCCGACCTTCTTCCCGACCGAGGAAGAGGTCTACCGCGATGCCCTCAGCCCGCATCCCCAAGACGACGATCACCCCGAGGAATTCACGTTCGACTACGAGGCATACACCGAGCCCGACACGATTCGCTATGCCGATTTTCGTATCGCGGTAACGCCGGTCATCGATCCCGACACGCTCGAATACAGTCTCACGACGTTCGACGTCACGTTCATCGACGAATCGGGCAAGACGAACGTGCCCGAGATGGTCATCGCCAGCGCGACCGACGACTTGGGCCGGACGCAGGACACCTCGGGCATTTCGTATCTCGATCCGTCCAATTCCTCGGTGACGACGATCAAGGAGTCGAGTCCCGAGTTCCGCGTGAACGATCCCGAGCCGGACGACCCCTTCACGCCCTGGCCGGACAAGACCGACCAATACCAAGCGGCCGTGACGATGGACGCCGACGGCGACTTCGTCATCACCTGGACCAGCGACGTGGCCGGAGAGGTCAACGACACGAGCCTCAGCGACATCTACGCTCGGCGTTTCAAGCCGATCGGTTGGACCGCGGACCCGTCCTTCGTGACCGCCGAGGGCGTCGAGGTAC
>JAFGIR010000077.1 GCA_016929515.1 Pirellulales bacterium
ACGAACAGAAGCAAGAAGACCGCGAAGTAGATGAGCACGTTGTTGCGGAGTTCGGGGTCGGTCAACGGGCGGCCGCCCAGCCGGACATGACGCACCACGTTCGGATGGTAAACCCGCTCGACTTCGAGTCGCAGGATCTTGAAGAAGAGGACGTAGCGGATCACTTTGACGCTGCAACTCGTGCTGCCCGCGCAACCACCGATGAACATCAGCAGGAAAAGTAGTCCACGGCTGAAGTTGTTCCACTGGTCGAAATTGGCCGTGCCGAACCCCGTGTTGGTCATGATCGAAGCCACTTGGAACGAGCCGTAGCGCAACGCCGAAAGCACGTTGCCAAAATCGTGGTATGTCAAGCCGAATCCGACGACCAACAACATGGTGGCCGCCAGGATGGTGAGATAGGTGCGGAATTCGATGTCGCCCAACAACCTTCCGGGTTTCCAAATCAGCAGGAAATAAAGCAGCGTGAAATTGGTGCAGGCGAGAATCATGAACAGCATGATCGTCATCTCGATCGAGACGCTGCCGAAGTACTCGATGCTTTTGTTGTGGGTGCTGAAACCGCCGGTGGCGATTGTGCCGAACGCGTGGCACAAGGCGTCGAACAGGCTCATTCCCTCGGCCGTGAGAATCGCGGTCAGAACGACGCACAGCCCGATGAAAATGGCCGCAAAGACCCAGGCGGCGCGTTGCGTTCGCGCGTGGGCGCTTTCCTGTCCAGGGCCGGGCATTTCGGTGAGCATGAGGGTTTTGCCGGCCGAGCCCATTCCTAGAATGGCCACGAAGAGGACCATGATGCCCAGCCCGCCGAGAAAGTGCGTCTGGCTGCGCCAAAAAAGGACGGCCCGGGGCACGAGTTCCGGATCTTCGAGATCGGTCAACACCGTGGCGCCGGTGCCGCTGAAACCCGAGGCCGACTCGAACAACCCGTCGATCATGGTCATGGCGATCGGCTCGCCTTGATCGTTCCGGCCGATGCTCGTTCCGCTGAGCCAGAAAGGCAGCGCGCCGAGCACCATGGCCAGCAGCCAACTCAGGCCGACCACGGCAATCGCCTCGCGCCGGAAGAGCGTCGCCCCGGCGCTGGATCGGCCGATCCACATCAGGCCGCCGCCGACGACCCCGCACACGGCCATCGCGCCCAACAGACCAAAGATGCCGCGCAGTTCGACTTCCTCGACGCCCGGACCAAACCACGGAAAGGCCCAAGGCAGGCTCGCCACCATCGAGCCACCGATCAGCAGGGCAATGAGCCCCAAGAGTCGAAAGATGTGAAGTCGGTTCATACTCCGTGGATTGCCTCGAATGGGATGCGCCACGCCTGGACAGCACCAGGGCTCATCTACTTCGTGTCTTCGCCAGTTTGGCACGGTCCGAGAAACTTGTAACCGTCAAAATGAATCATGTGATCAGGCGTGTCAGCAATCCACACTTCGGTTTCCCAGGCGATATCCGCTACGTATCGCCGAAAGTCCGCTCGATTCAGGAAGGCAGTAACATAGACTCGATAGGCGGAACAACCAGCGAGCATTGCTTCCATTTCCGAATGTCGTTTCGGGTTGACGGGGCCGTGGGATGTTACGGCTTCTACGAGAAACAGCCATTTTCTCGCAGCGAGGTATAGAACGAGATCCGGAAGCTTGTCGTGGTCTGTAATGCCTATGTTTAGACCCGCAATCGCCTTTTTATCACAGATAACGTGTTTCCTTGCGGTGTCCCCGACATACAGCACACGGCTTCCCGGCGCGAACCTTGGTCCGAACTGCTCGATGATAGCTACCTGTAATCGGTTGTGCTTCCCAGGTGAAAGAGCGATTTGTGCTCCGTCCGGTAGTCGAAGCTGCACTTGTTCAAGTTCTCTGCGCTTGGCATAATGCTCTTGAAGTTCACCAAACTTCAAAATGAACTTCTTCACGTTTCTGTCAAAGCTTCGAGTCCCAAATGATTTGAGTACCGGCATCACATCGTCGGTAAGCGAGTAAACCGTGTTCCCACTGTTTGTGGGTCGAGCGGGATCATCCGGATTGCGATCGACAATCCGAGCCTGTTCGAACTGATGTATTGTCGACCTTCTGATAGTCTCGCGTGAATTTGCCGCGTAGTCTTTTCCATAACGTTCACGCATGAATCCCATGATGTCCCAAATTCGCATAAGGGGCTGTTGAGCACGAGCCCAAGACCCCTTTCGGGAGATGTTTGCCAGAGCGAGGAGCGTCAACGCCGATCGCTTATTGCGCTGACCGCGCGGCAAGCCGAGTGCGTGGATGATCTCAAGGGCTTCGTCTGTTTTGCTCATGCAACTGCTACCAAATGTTCAATAAACGACTGCCCAACGCCAAGGATATCAAGCACGGCCGCCTCGGTTTCCGCGGGTGCCCAGTTTGGGATAGACCGGACTTTCGTGCCCAGCGTAGCCAAATCTTCCAGAGATGGAAAATGAAGATTGCGGATTTCCGTGGCATTTACTTGTGTGTTTCCACTCAATACTCTGAAATACCGATCCACGATCACCGAGTTGAAGATTGCTGCTATTCCAAAAGTCTCATCAAGAGTCAATTCTCGATCAGCATGATAGATGTAGTTGAGGTGATTCTCCAGCCCTATCCGTTTGGTCTTTTGCTCACTCCGCAGGAGACAAGCCGCCGTTAGCCGACGGCCTTCCTCTTTTGAGGTAAATCGCTTCAGGAGCACATAGTTGCGGGTGGGAATCAACAGCCTGCGCTGTCGTGACACTTCGCAATCGATGACATAGACCGGGTGCTTCTTTCGTTCAACGGGCCACTGTGTGCGGAAAGCCTTGACATTGTGAGGCATGAGCAAAGGAACGGTTGCCTGCCCGTTTGGTTGGAGCAAGATCAGATCCTTCGCCCGGAAGGTGACGACAGGGCCGGTTGAAATTCGCAAGCCGATTTCATCGAAACGGTGCGGTAGCGATTCGACAAACCGCATAATGGCGCAGTCTTCCTTTGAAACCGGAATTTTCACAAGGTACTCGCCGCGTGTTGTATCCAGAACGTTCTTGTAGCCGAGCACAATCATGTTCGGCCGTTGAGCGATTCGCCTACCGAAACTCTCTGTTATGTGGACTGATGTCGTTTGCTTCCCAAGGCGATGCGACTTGGTAATCACACTCTCCTGTAAGACCTCGGAGTCTTTGAACGCATCGGTCCTTGACGCAAATAAATGAATGTGATCCAGACACATCTTGTCAAAAAACCATTTACGAAATCCTCTGAAGTACAGCCCGCCGCAAAAGCTACGCGGTGTGATTGCGATCAACTCTCCATTTGGTCTTAGCAGAGCGGCTGCCAACGCCATGAAGAATGCATAGGCATTGGGCTGACCGTGAACGATGCGTTCCAGCATCTTCGCATGCTCTGAATCTCGCCGGACCTTGAAGTAAGGTGGGTTCATTATGACGGCGTCGAAGTCGTTTTCGAAGGAGGGGACGAAAAGTCTGTTCTGGCCATCGAGTTGTGAGGCAGCGGCAAGAATGAAATCATCGTCGCGAATAGTGAACTCTAGAACATGGCCTCGCTCCGCCAATCTGGACTTGCAGTAGTCCAAATTTTCGCGAAGAAGGCTAACCAACTGGGGTTCGGACTCGAAAAGCACAACATGAAGTTCACACGGTGATTGTAGACGCGCGACGCGCTCACAAATCGCCACGGTGAGCGAGCCTACCCCCGCCCCTGCGTCCAGTAGGCGGAGTTCTCGCGGAATCTCAGACAGGAGGCTCGCCATGAACCGAGCGATTTCCGGTGGCGTGAACACCTGCCCCTTCTCTTTTCGATAGGCACACGTCGTCTTACCATAGTATTCCGATTGAATTTGTGCTGTGCGCGAGAGAAGGTCTGTCATCACATCGTTCCTTCGTAAGTGATCCTAGCCTATTCTATTGCACATCGTGAAGCGTATCAAGACGGAGGGTCCCCGTTGTGACTGGCGGATCTCATCCCCATGCATCCCCCTCGCCTATTCCTCCAGTGCCGCGCGAACGTCGGCCTCCTCGATGCCGTCGACCAACTCGACGTGGCCCAGCCGCGTCGGAAGAACGAAACGCCATCGCCCGTGGGCGACCTTCTTGTCGTGTTTCATCGCCTCGATGACCCGATCGGGATCGAGCGCCGGCGGCGTCAAGGGCAGACCGAGCTCGGTCAGCAGGTAATGCTGACGCTTGACAAACGCGTCGTCGACGCGGTTCAACCGGGCGGCCAGCCGCGCGGCGCACACCATGCCGATCAGGACCGCCTCGCCGTGAAGGATCTCGCCGTAGCCGCAGAGTGTTTCGAACGCGTGGCCGAACGTGTGGCCGTAGTTGAGCATCGATCGAAGGCCCGTCTCCTCGCGCTCGTCGCGGCAGACCACGTCGGCCTTGAGCCGGCAGCATCGGGCAATGACCTCGACCAGCAGTTCGTGCTGTTGGGCCAGGATCGCCGGCACGTTGGCCTCCAACAGGCCGAACAACTCGGCGTCGAGGATCACGCCGTACTTGATCACCTCGCCCAGCCCGGCAAGGTACTCGCGGCGTGGCAGCGTGTCGAGCGTAGCCGTGTCGATCAGCACGCCCAGCGGTTGCAGGAAAGCGCCGACCATGTTTTTCGCCTTGGGCAGGTTGATGCCCACCTTGCCGCCGACGCTGCTGTCGACCTGGGCCAACAGGGTGGTGGGAACCTGGAGGAAGCGGATTCCCCGGCCGTAGGTCGCGGCGACGAACCCGGCCAGATCGCCGACGACCCCGCCGCCGACGGCCACCACAACGCTGCGGCGATCGGTGCCCGCGTCGAGCAGGCCTTCCCAAAGCCCGGCGGCCATCTCGATCGATTTAGTCGGCTCGCCCGGCTCGACCGCGATCAGATCGACCGAGAGACCCTCGCCCACAAGGCTCTCGGCCACGCCGGTCGCGTGCGGCTCCTGGACGTTCGTGTCGGTAATGATCACCGCGTGGGACGCGTCGCCCAGCGAAGTCAAAAACGGCCCCGTCTCGGACAGGTTGCCCGTGGCGATACGGACATCGTAACTACGCTCGGCCAGTTCGACGCGGACGGTTTGCATTGGAGTACCTCGGTTGACAATTCTTGTCGGTCGACGACAAGGTGTGGGAGAACCCAGCACAGCAGAGCATTGTGGAAGCAGCACGCAGAATGACGGCTGCTCGGGGACTAGTCATCCCCTTTTTTTACCGTAACCGTCAGGGTGTGTTCTGCTTCTTGTTTCTCATTAATTTTACTGTTCCAAGCTATCGACGTTGATTTATTCGTAATGGTGGCAAACGGTTACGTGCCTTGTGGTGATAGAAGCGAGCTTG
>JAFGIR010000078.1 GCA_016929515.1 Pirellulales bacterium
AGCCAAACGATGACGTGAGCGTGACGCAGGCAGCGATACAACCGCGACAATCGCCGAACGTTGGCTCCCCCGGCTCGCAACCGGCGCGAAATCATCTTCGAGACGGCAGTGGCCAACAGCGGTACCGACGCCATGCCCAATGCGGCCGACAGCAATCGCACGCCCACGTGCCCGGCGATTGGAGATGCCGGAACGTTTTCGGCAATGAACAAGGTGGCGACGATGGCCACGATCAAGAAGACTTGCATGGAGCGGCATTGGGAAGAAAAGACCGTCGGTGGGCCGCCAGGCAACGCGACGCAAGGGGCGGCCCTTCATCTTTCCATCCTAATTGCCGCCGGGGCCGGGCTCAAGCGCGTACTGAGAACGTGTTCCGAAGTCGGTTGCAGCCCTCTTCGTAACACGTTCCCGGACAAAGCCTATCCGGTGCCGCTCATCCAACTGGGCATCTCTTGCGCAGGCGGCAGATTGACGACCCGGGCCTTGGTGACCTCGTCCAGGGCAAGTATCTCGGCCACCGCCTCAACCGGGGGCTGGCTGTCCAGGGCGAGCACGCCGATGGCCTCGCCGCCGGGCTCGTTCGTCTTCCGCCCGACCGACATCTGGCCAATGTTTACCCGGTGCTTGCCAAAGATATTGCCTACCCGGCCAATCACGCCGGGCGTGTCACGGTGCTCGAAGATCACGAGTGTGCCGTCCAAGTAGCTTTCGAGATCGCAGTCGGCCTTCTGCACCAGTCGCGGCAGGTTGTTGCCAAAGAGCGTGCCCGAGGCCATGCAGGTCTTTTCGCTGCTGCTCACCTCGGCGGAGATCATCGAGTGGAAACTGCCGCTGTCGATCGTGCGTTGTTCGACGAGTTCGATGCCTCGCTCTTCAAGCAACCACTGGGCGTTGACGAGGTTCACGTCTTCTTCCATGGCGTTTTTCAACAGCCCGGCGGCGAAAGCGGCCGACAGAAGTCGAGTGTCCTTTTTGGCGACTTCGCCCCGATAGTGCAACTCGCATCGGTTCGGCGGCGACGAATCCATTTGGGCCAGCAACAGACCGAGTCGCCAGGCCACGTTGAGATACTCGCGAAGTCCTTCGATGGTCTTGGCGTCCAACGGCGACATGTTGACCGCCTGGCGGATGGTGCCGTTGGTCAGGTAATCGATCAACAGCGTGGCCGCTTCGACCGCCACGTTGGTCTGAGCCTCTTCGGTGCTGGCGCCAAGGTGGGGCGTGCAAAGGACGCCCGGCATGCCGAACAAGGGGCTGTCGGTGCAGGGCTCTTGATCGAAGACGTCCAAGGTGACGCCGGCGATCTGGCCGCTGTTGAGCCCCTCGACCAGGGCAGCTTCGTTGAAGATGCCTCCACGGGCACAGTTGATCAGACGCACGCCTGGCTTGAAGAGCCGGATCGACTCGGCGTTGACCAGGTCGCGAGCTTCGTCGGTCAAGGGTGTATGGACGGAGAGATAATCGAGCAGCGGAAACATGGCCTGGGCCGAATCGTATGTTTCAACACCCAGTTCCTTTGCCCGAACGGCCGAAAGAAACGGATCGTAGCCGAGAACCTTCATTTCCAGGGCTCGGGCCCGCACGGCCACGGCCTGGCCGATTTGTCCGAATCCGACGATGCCGAGTGTCTTTCCGGCGAGTTGCTTGCCCAGGAAGAGTTCTCGGTCCCAGCGACCTTCGAGGAGACTGGCGTAGGCGGGCGCGATGTTGCGCGACATGGCCAACATCAGGGCAATCGTGTGCTCGGCGGTTGAGATGGCGTTGCCGCCGGGGGTGTTCATCACAACGATGCCCGCGCGGGTGGCCGTGTTTTTGTCGATGTTGTCGGTTCCCACGCCGGCGCGGACGATCGCTCGCAGCCGTGTATTTCCATCGAGCACGTCGGCAGTGATTTTCACGCCGCTGCGACAGATAGCCCCGTCGAACTGGTTGAGCATGGCCCGGAGTTCCTGCCCCTTCAGTCCGGTGTGGACTTCGTAGTCGATGTTTCCGGCCGCCTCCAGCAGATTGAGGCCGTCTTGCGACAAGTTGTCGAGAACAATGATTCTTGGCATGTGAGAGAACCTCGCCCCTAGGGGGGATACTTGATTTGCCGGATTGTCCGGCGGCTGCGGATTGCCACTGGCGGGCTCACGAATTCCGAACACTCAATCCGAACCGTCCGTCTGGAACGCGGGAGCCTCGCGGGCCATACTACCATACTGCGCAATACGTTCCACCGCCGATCACGGCTTTCCAGCAGAGGGTGTCCGGGCATTCAACTTCGGAAAGCAAGCAGTTTCCGCGTTTTGGCCGACATGGCAAGAGTTCATGTGCCGTGGAAAGTCGGCGAGCTTTTTGCCGATCTACGTTCTTTGGCTGGCCATGTCGTGCTGCGAGTCCACGATCGCGAGACGGTCCGCCGGCGACAATGTGCCACAATAGCCGAGACCAAGAGTTTCGCAATGTTTTACCGGAGTGTGCCGGTGCCGCGACTGGCCATCCGAGTTGTGCTGCTTGACGGGCCCTCGACGGTCACCGTCGTGGGCGTCGGAAGACCGGCTTGCAGCGACGCGATTCGAGCAGCTACGTCGGGTTGGAATTGATCTTGCCAGAGCGACTGTTGGTAGTTGGCCAGAGCCTGGGCGTACTCGCCCATTCCCTCCTGCAGATGGCCCAAGGCGGCTCGGGCACGAGGATTATTCGGATTGACGGCCAGCGCTTCGACGAGACGTTCCTTGGCCGCTGATCGGTCGCCCAGTTCTTCGTGCAGCCGAGCCAATTCGATCTTCGGTTCGGCCAGATCGGCACGGCGGTCGGCCCAACCCTGGAGCAAGCGGAACGCTTGCTCGGAGCGTCCTTGTTGAACGAGCATGACCGCTAAACCACGATGGCACTCGGCATGGTCGGCTTCACGATCGAGGCACTGGTTGTAGTAGTATTCTGCTTGCTCGTAGTCTGATTTGCGATTGTTAAGCGTGGCCAAACGGTGGTAGACGGCGCCCACGTTGTAGTAGGCGTCGGGATTGCTCGGATCGTTGGCGATTGCCTTCTGGAATTGCCCAAGCGACTCGTCATATTGGGCTTGCTCGAATTTGCGCACGCCCTCGGCATTCAAACCTCGGGCAGCGAAACTTCCGCAACCGCAAAGCGGGAGAACGACTAGCGCGGCGAACCAGAGTGGAACGGCCGACCAGCCAACAGACCAGAAGCGGTTGACGTACGTCACCGATGGTGGTTTGAGCACGGTTTGGGTGCCTCGCATCATGAAGGATTCATGGAGGTGAAGATCACGGTCGATCGCGCTGCGGCGCTTCACCTCTCGGGTTGAGATGGTGAAACCCCTGGCCGTCGAACCAAAGCACGGTCTTCTGGGTTGGCCCGAACACCCACCATTTTCGCGGCCGGATGCCGGACCATTGACGAGATTCGAGGCCGAACCATAGCGAAAGAGCCGTCACGGTGCAAGATCGGTTTGTGCCCCCCTGTCGCAGGGGCTGCGGCTGGTCATTTGTCCCGGAGAAAGGCGTGTTGCCGATTGGCCCCTTGCCAATGGAACATGCGGAGAACGACCAACGGGCGGCCAGCTTCTAGCCGTTCAGGCATGAACGGCCGTTTCATGGGAACGCGAACATCAACCGAGGCCTGGGGGCATCTTGCTAGGATGTCACCGTGTCGACCGGCGGAGTCACGGTGGCTTGTTCGCCGAGGGACGGGCTTGGAAGCGATCCGCCTACGTCCTTGGACGACACATCAGTGGCTTGCTCGACGGTGGTCGAAGACGTATCCTCCTCGACCGAAGAAGTCTTCCGGTAACCCAGTCCTCGGATTACCTCGAGAATCTCGCTACAGGTGGGGAACATCCGCCCGCTGGTTCGCTTGTACTCGTCCAAGGCGCTCATGAAATCGAGCTCATCCGCCGTGTAGTCTCTTTCACAGGTGGTCGGGTCGATTTGACGACGCCGGCTTACCTTGGCACGACGCTCCAGTTTACGGCGTTCGACGGCCACGGGCTTCTGTTGTTTGCGGCGGTCACCGTCATCGGTACGCCGATCGGCCGCTCTGCGTCGATCGATTGGAACGGTTTGGTCCGCCTTCGGCTTCTTCGATGCGGGAGTGCTCCGCGAGGACTTCTTGGTCGCACGCTTGTCGGTGGACTTGGTGGTAGTTTTCTTCGAGATATGGGCCTTCGTGGCGTCCTTGCCGGCGGTCCCCTTGCGGGTTGTCGCACGCCGGGTGGCCTTGGCGTTTTTTTGGGCTACTGACGCTTTGGCGGTACTTTTCTTGGTTTTGGCCACGGACAAACCTCTTCTGGAACATCGGAGAATCGTTGTTGGGAACGCCTCCTTGCTCACCGCGTCGACGCTCTTGGCCCGGCGGCTGGTTTCCGCCAGGGCCCAGGGCGTCAGGTCGCCAAACTGTGTTGGTTGCCAAGGTTATCGTCGCGAAAGCGTGGAAAAATTGACCGATCAGGGAAAGAGGGCAGTTCAAGAGGTCTGTATGGATTGGGTGGGCAGCGAGTCCTTTGCGCGTGTGACGTTTGTGCGGACTGGCTCCAATCCACCGCGCGGTGGATTGGCATACCGTCATCGCCGGAGTCGTGCGACGGGAACGTTGTCAGAGATACGGGCGGACGTGGTTGCAGGCAAGAGACCCAGCTGCCGGCAAGAAAGACGCGGACGTGAGTTTGGCCGGGCGAGATGGAAAGAACGGGGAAGAAGAGGGTGCGGCGGGCAGGGCTTCGGTGGTTTTAGCGACCGAGCGAATCGCTCACTTGCTGGCAAATCTCGCGAGCTTCGCCGACAGTGAGGTCTTCGAGACGCTTGCCTTGCCGATCGATATGCTCGTTGATCTTGACGACCGTCTCTTGCATGGTGGCATGCGTCTGTTCCGACCCACCGACGAGGGCGAAGTTCTTTCCGCGAGTGAGCCGTACTTGCCCGTCATCGGCATCGAACCCAACGCCGAGCATAGTAGCAGATTTTCGACCGGAGTGAGCAGCCTTCACGAGTACCTCTTCTCGATAACTTCAAAGCGTGGAGTGGATTTTGTGACGTTCCGATTGTCGATGACCAGGGGTGATGCGGAAGCCGAAAATCCCCCCTACCGCTCGCCCCTCGAACACGCGCCATGAAAACCTCAGTATTCAAGTATACCCCGAGGAAGGTTTGGCTGTTCGGGTTCCCGAAAAGAACCGTCCTACTTTCGGTTGAAGAACGCCCGAAGGGTATCGGCTGCCGCCGATTGACTGTCGATGGCTTTGGGCTTCTTGAGGCCGTGAATTCCACTGGGCGATTTGGGCTGAGGTTTCTTTGGTTTCTGTTCTGCCTCTTGCTTATCCTCGGGTTCGTTGGACGTGGTTTCTTCCTTGGTTACCGCAGTCGTGTCCATGGACGCGGTGCCGGTTTGCACGGTGTCCATGGTCTTGGTGTTGCTACTGGAATCAACCGTATCCGCAAGCCAATCGCTTATGTCCAGATCGTTGTCGGCGGGAGTTCCGGCCGCCGATTCGACGGTTCGGGCGGCGGCTTCCTCGACGCTTTTCACCTTGGGTTTCTTGTGGCCGGCAAGACTGACTTCCAGGAGGACTTCAAACTCAAGCGGGCCAATCTGGAGATGGTCTCCCGAGTGGAGATCCACTTCGCCCCGGATGCGATCGCCGTTGACAAGGGTCCCATTTCGACTGCCAAAATCGCGAATCGTGACCTCGTCTGGTTCCACCGTGATTGCGCAGTGATGCCGACTGACAAGATCACTGTTGGGACGTAGATGGCAATCTTCGGCTCGCCCGATGAAAAACTTCTCACCGGTGACCGGGATCTTTCGTCCGGCGTGCTTTCCGCCGATAACCACTAGCTTTATGTCCATTACCACCGTCCACTGCTTCGAGAGACCGCATGAGGGATGATCTGCAACGCACGGCCGCAGACGCGGTTTCCGAAAAGAGTACCGTTGGTGTGGTCCGGCCAGACAGAATACCGGGTCCACGCCGGATCAACTATTCAAGCTCTGCTCCTCTCTTTTGTTCCTCTCTGCACGAGTGTTCCAAAAGGTCCGCGTCGTCCCTTGGCGTCCCCTGCCGTCATTGTCCGACGCGCAGTGCCACGAGTTGTGTCACAAAGGGCGGCGTTAGCTGAACCAACCGACACTATCCCCCACTACATCTGATGCTACCAACAACGGTCGACAAAGTCAAAACAATACAACCACCTCCGAGTACCAACTTACGCCCCATGCGGGGGTAAATGGTTCCTGCCGACTCAAACAAAGGACTGATGGTACTCCGCTCCAGGGCATCCTCTGTCAGCTTCTGGGAGCCTCAAGACGGGGGCGAGATAGACCGCTAATCGGGTCGCCTGTTGCGGTCCCTGGTCCAGTCATCCGAGGCATATTTCGCGAGGACCAGTTCTTCGGCGCGCCGTCGTTCGGCGTGGGTGAGGCTGTGACGCGAGAAAGCCAACGCAAGACACGATTCCAGACGCGAAAGCCACGTCGCGATCAATGCTCCGCAGGCTACCTCGCGCTGGGTCAGTTCCTTAAGCCCCGGCAATTCGGGCGCGGCACGGGATCGACCCAGCAGAACGCTGCCGTGTTGGAGCACGGCCCCCCGACGACGGCGCTGCGCGCTGCCGGCGATCTTTGCCTCATCACATACTACATCGCCCGGTGAACGCCGCTGAAAACACAAAAAAGGCTCATCGTCGGGCGAGAAGCCCTGGCCAGACCCAAACAACGAGGCCTCGGCGACCCCCAATTCGGCTAGGCTATCGATCAGCGTGGAGTGGACCGTGTCGTAGAGTCGTCCTCGTTGCTGAGCCAACGGATTCTCGGCCGCGACGACGAGGCTATAGGTAAGTTCCACGTCGTGCACGATGGCTCCGCCGCCGCTGGCGCGCCGGACGATGGGACACGCAAGACTCGGCGCATGCTGGCGGCGATCGTCGACCGACTGAAAGTAGCCCAGCGACAACGTGGGCTCCTGCCAGCGATAGAACCGCAAGCAGCAGCCTTCCTGCTCGGAGAACGACTCGAGCAAGGCTTCATCGACGGCCATGTTCCACGCGCCGGAGGCCGGCGGGTCGATCAATAACGAGCAGCGGGTCCGGGGTGTCATGGCTGAGGCTGGCCAAGGTTGGGTTGCACTACTCTCCACGATTCGTTGGCGACCAGGAGAGCGTCATCTGTCGTGCCGCCTGGACCTCGTCGGGACGACTGACCAACGTGGTGTGGGGTGCTTCGTGCAACACATCGTCGGGTTCCTCGATAAGACGGAACATCGCTTCGGCAAACGTATCGAGGGTTGCCTTGTTTTCCGTTTCGGTGGGCTCGATCATCAAGGCTTCGTGAACCACCAGGGGAAAGTAGACCGTCGGCGCGTGAAAACCACGGTCCAGCAGTCGCTTGGCCAAGTCCATCGCCGTAATGCCCCGTGTGCTCTTGAGTTTCGACGCGGTCGCCACGAACTCGTGCATGCACCGGTCGCCATAAGGCACGGGCAGGAAGTGCTTCAGCCGGCAAAGCAGATAGTTCGCGTTGAGCACGGCGTTTTCCGACACGCGGCGAAGACCGTCGGGGCCGTGGGTCAGGAGGTAACAGACCATCCGTACCAACACGCCCGTGTTGCCGAAGAAGCTCCGCACCCGGCCGATCGACTTGGGCCGGTCGAAGTCCAACCGGTAACCGTGTGAGTCGTGTACCACCAGGGGCGACGGCAGATAAGGCGAGAGTGTCTCGCTCACGGCGATGGGACCCGCGCCGGGGCCGCCGCCTCCGTGTGGGCCGCTGAACGTTTTGTGCGGGTTGAAGTGCATCATGTCGGCGCCAAAATCGCCCGGCCGGGCGATGCCCATGATGGCGTTCATGTTGGCCCCGTCCAGATAGACCAACCCACCGACGCCGTGCACCATTTCCGCCATCCGGCTCATCTGACCGTCGAACAGGCCGAGCGTATTCGGGTTGGTAATCATGAAGACGGCCGTTTGGTCGCTGAGGTTTTTGGCCAGATCGTCAAGGTCGACCAATCCCTGCTCGTTGCTCTTGACCTGCTTCGTTTGAAAACCGGCCACGGCGGCACTTGCCGGATTGGTGCC
>JAFGIR010000079.1 GCA_016929515.1 Pirellulales bacterium
CGCTGACGGCGGCCACGAGCCATTGGACGGTGCCCCAGGTCAGGCCGAGAATGTGGCATCCGATCAGCAGGCCGACGAGGATGACGACGTAGCGCGAGATGACGCTGACCGTGTATCGAAAGCTCGCGTCGAGCGACGAGCGCTGGAGCAGGGCCATTTCGAGCAGGCCTCGCGTGTTTCGGGCGGCAACCATCGTGGTGGCGAACGTCAGCAACGCGAGGAACAGATCGCCCAGCCCGGTGGGTTCGGCCTGGTCGGCCCCGTGCCAGAGCGGGACGTCGAGGCTGCGCAAGGCGGGCAGCACGTCGAGCCAGACGAGCGAGATGCCCAAGAAACCGGCCATGGCCAGCGAGTATTTGACGAGTTGTCGAGTTTGCACGTTGATGGTGGCCAGATCGAGATTCGGAGCGGCCGGCGTGGGAAGGTCGGAAGCGACGGCCAACTCGTCGGCCGGTTTGACGTCGGCGGCGGCCGCGGCCCGGCGTTGCCGCGCCTGTTCCATGGCCAGATTGCGGCGGTTGACCAGAAGCCATCGCAGCAACAGGCTCCGCGCGAGGATCAGGCCGACGAAAATGTAGGCGCTGGTGACCATCCGCTCGGCCAGTTGTTGGGCCGTGTAATAATAGCCGGCCGCGGCAAGAATGGCCAGGAGCAAGGGTGCGGACACGACCATCGGATACCACAGGAAACGCGAACGATTCAGCGGACCTTCATGGTGCGAGGCGAGCATGGCCTGGCAGATGCCGCCATAGTAGCGCAACGCCCGTTGCACGAGCAGCGTGGCGAGGAGCATGGCCACCACGAAGCTAAAACGGCCCAGCGAATCGGACCAGCGGTCGACAGCCGGCGAAGCCATGGTCACCGTGAGGAACACGAAGGGGAGCGCGAGGTACTTGGCGGCGCGAGCGTAGTGGCGGACCGGTTTCAGCGAGGAGGTGGGCCAGTCGAAATGAGACTCGCACAGTCCGTCGGGCCGGCACATCTGTTGGACCAAATCGAGAACCAGGTAGATGCCCGCCGTGTAGGCCAGGCCGGCGGCCACCGCTTCGGCCAGATCGGACGGACTGCCCCAGCCGCCCAGCCGCCACGACACGTACCAGAGGATGCCGGGCGCCACGGCGCTCAGCAGGGCCATGAGCAGCAGCGCCTCGAAGGTGGGCAGGATGCTGCAGCAGTTGGTCCGGGCAGCCGTGGCCCCGATTTCGGCCGTCTTTCTGCGCAGCCGGCGTTGGTTGGCGATCAAGGGGACCAGGATCACGAACGCCAAGAGGGCCGGGAGCGGATGTTCTTGAACGTCGTCGAGAAGACTTCTGCCCAGGCGGAGCCAGCCATTGGGCCGGGTGAACCACGTGGCCGCCTCGGTCGCGTGGCCGAACGAAGCCAGGTTGAAGGGCGACGTGCTGTGGATCCAGAGCACGCGCTCGTCGATGTACTTGATGTATTCGTTCGCCTTGGTCACTAATTGCTGTTCGTCGCCGTCGAGTTCGATCAGTCTGTCGAAGTAGGTGTTCAGATCGACGATGAGGTCGCCGACGTACTGCTTTTCGGTTTCGAGCGCCTTGTGTATGTCGTCCTCGAGTTCGTCTTGGCTGCCGTCGTACTCGTATTGCCGAGCCGTTTGCAGGTATTTTCGGGCTTCGGCTTCGGGGTGGGACAGTTGGGAATGCCGATCGGTCGTTTCGAGCCATTCCAACTGGCAATCGCCGATGACCGTCTGGCGATCTTTGATGTTTTTGCGGTGCGCGTGGAGGTCGGGCATTTCTTCGCGCTCTTTGCGCAGCCGCATGCCGATCGCGTACGTCCGGCCGACCGTGTCGACCTTCTCCTCGGTTCGTTTGAATCGATCCTTGATTGCCGAGAGTTGTTCTTTGACGTTTTTGAGGTCGTTGGTCGTTTTTTCGATGAGCGGCGCCAAAGCCTGTCGGCGTTCGGCCCACTTCGCGTTGCGCTCGGTCAAGGTGGCGATCACCGGGTGGACGGTCTTCTCGGCTGCCGCCGCCGCCGCCGCTTTGGCCGCGGCTTGTGCCCGATCGAGCTGGGCCTTGGCCTCCTCGCCGCGTTGGCGGTTGACCGCCTCGCGCCATGCGGTCAATTCCTGCTCGGCTAGGGCAATTCGCCGGGCGAGCAACTCGCGGCTCAACGGTTGCAGCTCGACCCGCTCGGCGTAGGCCTTGAGCTCGCTTTCGTGGGATAATCGCTCGTTTTCCAACGCCTGGCGACGCGCCGCAAGCGACCACTGCCGGGCGACGTCGATTTCGGAAGGCGCGCCTGCGGCGGTTGCCGGCGGAGGCTGCTTGTCGAGTTTGGCCAATTCTTCACGGATGCCGACGATGAGTTTTGGAATGGCGACGCGCCGATCGGCACAAAGCTTGGGCTCGGCTTCGAGTTTCGCGAGCACGGCCTTTTCGGCATCGATCGCGCTGGCCTTTTGCGACAAGGCTTGTTCGAGCGCGGCCAGCCCTTCCTCGGGAATGGCGATCGTGGGTTTCTGCGGCAACTCGGCGAGCGCCGCTTTGGTCTTGGCGAGATCGGCCGGAGCCGTGTCGGCCTTGGCTTGAAACCGTTTGGCCGACGCTGCCCATTGCCGCGCGGCGTCGAGATCCTTGAGCGTCTGTTGAAGAAGCTCGCGGATTTTCGTTTTGGTTTCGTCGTCGAGGTTTTTCGATTGGTCGATCTGCTTGAGCCGGTCTTGCACCGTTTCGGCGGCGAGCGCTTCGCCCGGCGCGACGTGGGCGACGGGCTCCTCGACCGGCTCGTCGGCCGCGGCCGCGGAAAACGCAACCAGGACGCAGAAGCACGTAGCGCACGCGAGAAGGCCCGATCGAAGGACGCGCCGCCCGAGACGCTGACTCGGCGAGGACCGCTCCGGAATCGAGGTTCCGGCCGGATCATGGGCAAGCGAAACAACGGCAACCAATGGGGCTGACATCCGTATCCTCCTGATACTTGTGACGCACGCTGGGCGTCTCCCCTCCGTGGGAATACAAGACAGCCCCCGAATCATATCCCGGGTACCGGGTCCGGGCAACCTCAAAAAGATGTGCGGCGGAGACCCTTCAGTTCGCACACGATGACCGCCATCCTCCGAAAAACGAATGTTCGGTCAGGGCTAAAAATGGGGTGCCATGCCCACGCAAGCGTGGCCATGGCACCCGCTATGGTTGTCCGAAACATGCTCTAGAAGTCCGAACGTTGGCGATGGAGACTGCCGACACAGACGGCCAGCATCAGCAAGAGGGCCAGCGACGAAGGCTCGGGCACGGCGGTCGCTTCGCTTGGCGTGCTGTAGCCCCAGTGGGCCGCCAGAATGGCCGCGTCCTTGGGACCGACGACGTGGTCGCCGTCGAAATCGCCCATCGACCAGTCGGCGCTAGCTTGACCCCAGTTGGCCGCCAGGCGGAGCGAATCGGCCTTGTCAACCACTCCGTCGCCCGTCGCGTCGCCTGGTATTTGCAGCGCCGCGAGGACGTCGATCAGCACCGTGCCCAGCTCGGAATAGTCGGTGCCGTCGAAGACCGAGTAGGTGAAGCTGTCGGTGCCGTCGAAGCCCGTCTCGGGCGTGTAGGTGAACCAACCCGACGCACCCAGCGTGAGTTGTCCGTGGGCCGGGCCGGTTTCGAGGATCGCCGAAAGCGTGTCGTTGTGGTCCGTGTCGAGGTCGGTGTTGTCGGCGTCGGTGTCGTTGGATAGAACGCCGTTGTAGACGTAGGTATGGAGTACTTCGTTTTCGTCGATGGAATAAGCATCGTCGACGGCGATCGGCACGTCGTTGATCGACACGATATCGAGATTGACCGTTGCCGGATCGGAATACGACTGGCCGTCAAAGGCCTGGTACGTGAAACTGTCGGTGCCGTGGTAGTTGTCGTCGGGCACGTAGGTAAACCACCCGTTGGCGCCCACCGCGACCGTGCCGTGCGCGGGCTCGGAGAGCTTGAACGACGTGATCGGGTCGCCTTCGGGGTCGCTGTCGTTTGCCAGAACGCCGTTGTAGGCATAGGTGTTGACGATCGTGTCCTCGTCGAGGGTGTAGGCGTCGTTGATGGCCACGGGCACTTCGTTGATCGGAACGACCGAGTCGCCGACGCGCAACAAGGTGTAGGCGTAAACCTCGCTGAATTCGATCAAGCCGAACTTGCCCGCGCTACTAGCCCAGGTCGTCATGTTCACGACGTACTGCGTGTGGGGCTCGCCGTAAACACCGTTCGGGTCGTCCCAGTATCCGAATCCGAGGATCGAATGTCCCGGAATACCGACGTGCACGGGGTAGCCGTTGTTGATTTCGCTGGTGTATTCGGCCCAGTTCTCGTTCCCTTGCGTCCACGAGTTGGCGTAATACGCTTCGCTGGTCGGTGTCTCCGGGTCGTCCCAGGCGGCGTAATCGATGAAGCCCTGCGCCATGTTGCCGCGCGACGTGCCGCCGTCTTGGGTGCGCATGAAATCGGCCAGCGAGTTCCATTGCTCTCGATCACTCGTGTCGACAATGCCGTTGCCGTTTCGATCCCACGAGCCGTAGGTCAAGCCCAGGGCCTGGCCGGCCTGGTGGTGTTCCCAGGAGGCCACGATGCTGTGGGTTGCCCGGGACGGATAAACGCCGTTTCGACCGTAGTTGTTTTCGTAGGATGCGTTCATGTGGACCGTATCCCAATACGACGAATCGCCGTCGTAAAACGTGTAGAGGTTGTCCTTGCCCAGGTAGGTATCCCAGTAGGCAAACAACATACCGGCGGCCGTTGGCGAGCAGCCTTGCCACCAGTGGTATTCGGGCACTTCGTAGGGAAGGAGTACGGCGCTGTCCCAGCCGGACGGCAGGCTGCTGCGGTTGACGTACTTCATCGTGTAGTCGGCCCCTTCGTTGGGACCTTCCAGGCCGAATCCTTCGTAGTTGCCCAACTCGGCGACGGCCTGAGTCGTCAGGACAACCGCCAAAGAGAAAAGGACAACACACGTCGTCCACCGCTTCGTCTGGTTCCGGATTTTCTTGCTCATGCAAATGACTCCTTCCCGCGCTTCTCGCGTTCCTGGTTAACGAGTCTGCACCAGGCAGCCGCTCACGCTACCCAAATGCCAAGAAAACTCCCCCGAGTCTCCCCAGAACACAAACCACCATTCCCCAGAAAAGAACCAATGTTATTCTAACCGGATGTCTCCGGGCTGTCCATATGGAGAAGTCGTTGGGCGCCGTTTCTTTGGGCGCGGCCTGGGCCGTTTCGAGAGGCCGTCCACCGGCCTTTCTGGAGGTCGAAAGGACCTTTTTCAGCGGTACTGGATTTCCCGAGGCGGCTGCCGTGAGTCCGTCCGGAAATTCGGGCGGCACGCCCGGCGCGGCAAAGGGTGTGGACTATTCGGGTAACACCGATGATTTCGCGGAGCAAGGCTTGTCCCATCGACGGAGCCGCGCTGCGGAATCGTCGGTGGCGCGCTAGCGGCAAGAGGCACGAGAGCGTTGAACCACAAAACCTCTTGTTGCTTCGCAACACCGACGAATTTCCGAAAAAGCGACGAGAAAGCGCGACGTTGTTGGCGGAAAATCATCGGTGCTACCCGGAATCGGAATTCCCGGACAGCCTCACGGTGAACGCGAGCACGGCACCCCATTTTTCAGGTGTGACAGAGCACTCGTGCCCGAGCGACAACCGTCGAGCCGTGCCGAATCGACTCGCGTCACGGCTTGTCGAACTCACCGACCGAGCGGATCACTTGCAGAAACTCCTGCATCGAGCCGCACCGTTTTTGCCGGTCCGGCTCGATGCAAGCGTGGATCGCCTTGGCCAGCACGGGATTGATATTGGGGCAATACTCGCGGATATCGGTCGGTGGCTGGTCGTGGGTCATGGCGGCCATGCCCGTCGCGCCTCGGAGCCAAGGCAGTTCAAACGTGCAGATTTCGTACGCGGTGACGCCGAACGAAAACACGTCGAGCCGCGCGTCGGTCGCGTAGCGGCGGACCAGCTCGGGAGCCATGTAGTTGGGCGTGCCCGTCCGGTTGCCAGGCAACATGAACGGCTTGGTTGCCGGGACGGTGAGCCCGAAGTCGATGAGCTTCAAATTTTGCCCGTCGCCGGTCAAGAGCAGGTTGCGTGGGCAGATGTCGCGGTGGAGGAATCCTTTTTCATGGACGAAGGCGACCGCTTCGGCCAGTTGGCGAATGAAACGGACGCGCCGCCCTTTGAGAATTTCATCCTGGGCGATCAAGAGCGAGTTCATCCCGGCGCCTTCGAGAAATTCCATCACCAGGTACTGTTCGCCCTCGGTGGTCAGGCCGTGTTCAAGCGTTTTGACGATCCGCGGATGCTCCATTTGGATGGCGATTTGGCCCTCGGTGGGTTTCTTCAGGCCGGTGAATCGCGCCATGAAGGCGGCCGTCTTCTCGCGATCGAGCACCTTGAGACCGACGATCTGATCGTTGTGGCGGTCGCGGGCCATGTAGAACTTCGACATCGTACCCGAGATGGCTTTGCGCAGCAGCTCGAAACGTTTGCGCACATTCAGCTTGCCGCCGGAGAACAGGTCGGAGATCCGATCCTTGAGGGTCATTGTTTTTCGCAGTAGTCGATGGCTCGGGCCAGTTCGCTCTTCAGGTTGCGCCGCTGGACGATGCGGTCGATAAAGCCGTGTTCCAGCAGAAACTCGCTGGTTTGGAATCCCTTGGGCAAGTCGATGCGGATCGTCGCTTGGATGGTCCGGGGTCCGGCAAAGCCGATCAGGGCCCTGGGTTCGGCGAAGATGACGTCGCCCAGCGACGCGAAGCTGGCCGCCACGCCGCCCATCGTCGGATTGGTCAGGACCGAGATGAACAGGCCGCCGGCCTGGTCGAGCCGGGCCAAGGCGGCGGACACCTTGGCCATCTGCATCAGCGACAGGGCGCCTTCGTGCATGCGGGCCCCGCCGCCGGAGCCGGAGACAATAATCAGCGGCAGGCTTTGTTCGGTTGCTCGTTCGATGGCGCGGGTGAGTTTTTCGCCGACGACCGAGCCCATGCTTCCCATGATGAACGAAGAATCGGTCACGCCGAAGACGACGCGCCGCGCGCGAATCATGCCGCTGCCGACGATGGCGGCGTCTTTCAGGCCGGTTCGTTGCTGTTCTTCCTTGAGCTTCTCGCGGTAGGGGCGCTTGTCGACGAATTCGAGCGGGTCGGTCGGCTCCATGTCGGCCCACCACTCCTCGAACGTTCCCGCGTCGAGCACCTGGTCGACGCGATCGCGCGCCGAGACATACCAGTGGTAGTCGCACTCGGGGCACACGCCCTGACGCCGTTCGGCTTCTTTGCGAAAGACCGTCTCCTGGCAGCCTGGGCAACGGCGCCAAAGCCCTTCTGGAACGCCTCGTTTGGGACGCGCGGACAAATTGCGCCAGTTGGCGGGGTCGGGTTGTGTTAAGGACATCGCGACTTCCTGTCGAGTCTATGGAGCGTTGCGCGGGCAGCCGACCCCCCATGATACCCGGCCACGCACGCGCTTTTCAAGGCGAGACGAGCGACGACTTCCGTGGGAAGGGGCCGTCAAGCGATCACTGGCGGCCGAACGTCGCAGAATTCCCAGTAACCGTGTCCTTGCGCCGCCTTCCACAGATCGCCCAACTCGCCGTGATCGAGGTGGCACCGCACGAGGCTCGCCATGGGTTCGGGCAACACGAGCGCGATCATGCCGTCCTTGTGTTTCTTGAGCACCTTGGTCATGACCGCTGCAATGCGATGGACTGCTTGTTCAATGTTTTCGCCTTCGGGCGGCTGCACGCTCTGGGGCTGATCCTGCCACTGACGATAGGCCCGAGGATACTTGCGGCGGACATCGGCGATTCGCATTCCCTGCCACAGGCCGTGGTCCAGGTTCGTCATGCGATCGAGCTTGCGGCACTTGACGTCCAACGCTTCGGCTAGCGATCGGGCCGTTTGATAGGCCGGCTCGCAAGGCGGGGCGTAGACCGCCGCGATGGGCAAGTGGCTCAGCTCCTTGACGAGTTTTGCCACCTCCGCGTTGCCTTGCTGGTTCAACGGAACGTCCAAGTTGCCCTGGATCCGTTGTTGTTCGTCGTAGTCGGTCGAGCCCGGCCGTACAAGCACAATCTGAGTCATCTTGGTTCTCACGCGTCTGTGAAAGTGTCTGCCAGATCGGTCAATTCGGCAAGACGTTGCTGGTAGTTTTCGAAGCCAAAAAAAGCTGTTCCCACGACGAACATCCCCGCGCCGGCACGAGCGCACCGCTCGATCGTCTTTTCGTTCACTCCGCCGTCCACCGAAAGCAAGAGCCGCGAAGACGCCACCGCCTTGAGACGTTCGAGTTTGTCGAGCGCGACCGGATCGAATTCCTGGCCGCCGAAGCCGGGCATGACGCTCATGACCAGGATCTGATCGCACGAATCGAGATAGGGTTCGACCGCCTCGACGGGCGTGGGCGGATTGAGCGAAAGACCGGCCGCCGCGCCGAGCGAACGAATCTTGTCGAGCAACGCGGTGGGGTCGGGTTCCTCTTCGATGTGGATCGTCAGAAAGTCCGCGCCCGCCTCCCGAAAACGCTCCAGATAACGCCCCGGCTGCGAAATCATGAGATGCACGTCGAGCGGGACCGTGCTCACTCGGCGGATTGCCTTGACGACGGGCAGCCCAAAGCTCAGGTTCGGAACGAAATGGCCGTCCATGATGTCCAGATGGAGCACCTGCGCGCCGGCCTGTTCCGCGCGGCGCGCCTCCCGTTCGACGTTGGCGAAATCGCACGCCAGCATCGACGGCGCGATCACCGGCGCGGCGAGGCGAAGCGTGTCGATTTGCGCGGAGGAACAACCAGCCATGGGGCAACCGTCCAGTAGGGACGCAAAGAAATGGAGTGAGACGACGGACGACAGAAGAATTCTGCGATAGATTTTCAGGCGGGGGTGGCCCGTCTGCTCACTGATGGAGAGCGTTTCTCATAACCGTGGAATACAACGGTAACGGAAGACCTAATTCTAGCAACGTGTCCGACCGCCGTCTGCGCTGTTTCGTCGTCAACTTTATAAGTGGCTTAGCGAAAACAACTTGCGACAGCCCTTTTTTTACAAAACCCCCCGCAGGATGGACGAATTCCGACACGAATCGGAGCAAATCGCCTCGACGGGTCAACTCCGATTCAGCTCTTCGCTCTCGGGCAAATCGGCTAGGTTTTCCAACTCGAAGAGTTCGAGAAAACGGTCCGTTGTCGAGTACAAAGACTTGCGCGGCTTTTGGGCCGGTCGCTGGACGCGCAGAAGCTGGCGGCGAACGAGTTGCGCAAGAATATGATGGCTCGGCTTGTTGCGAAGCCGGCTGACCTCGTCCGCGCCGAGCGGTTGGCGATAGGCCACGATCGCCAAAATGTCGACGGCTGCCTGCGACAGCCGCGCCTTGTGGATGCGGCCGTAAAACTTCTCGCGCACCCGCGCCGACTTTTCATCCAACACGAGCCGCAAACCTCCCCCGTCGCTAACGATGTGATAAGGACAACCGCCCTGGCGATACGACTCGTTGAGCTCGTCGACCAGCGGCGGAATGTCTTCCGGCTCGACGCCGCGCATCAACTCGGCTGCCCGGGCACTTTCGAGCGGCCGATTTTCCGCGTCGCCGACAAACAACATCGCTTCGAGAATCGTCCGCGGAGTGATCGGACACGAGTCGTTGGCGTCGTCGCGGGGGTCGGGTTCCGGCGGCGGACCGGCCGTCGTTTCGTCCGCGTCCGGTTGCTCCGCCCGTGGTTCGTCGGACGCGTCGGTTTCGCCGCCGCGCGACAGCGCCTCGGCAAAAGCCTCGCTCAACCCCCGGAGCGAAAGCTCCTGGTCCTCGGGCTCACTGGGCGTTTGATCGGGCATGTCGGACATATTGGAACTATAGGCAGATAGGGCTTGGCAGGCAAGAGTGATGTGCGTCGGGCCGTTCGTTTGGCACCGACGATTCGGCGAGGCGACTTTGTGCAAGTGGCAGGTCTTGCTCCGCGGAATCATCGGTGTCACCCGGGGTTTGACGCGCTCCACTCCTAGGCGACGTCGCTTGCCTGATTTTTCGAGGGAGCGGCTTTGGTCGCGGCGAGCGGCGTCGGGATGCCGTCGAGCAGTTCGTCTTTTCGCGAGGCCGTTTGCCGGCGCATCGGCGCGAGCAACCGAACGAAATCGCTGGGCAGTGTTTCGAGCCCCACGCGGCGGAGGACCTGGTTCAATCGCACCATCAATGTGTCGTCTTGGCGGTAGTCCGAAAGGAAACGCTCGCGGCCGACGGCCCGGACCATGCCGGCCAGCCGAAGCGTGGGCCGTGGAGCCATGCGGTTGAACGCCGTTTGGAGCCGGTCCGGATCGATCGCGCCGAGTGCCCGATAATAGGCCTTGAGCCGGTCGGGCCACTCGGCGGCCAGCGCGGCATCGAGAAGAAGTTCGACGAGCAGATGGGCCAGAAAACGGGGGCGCATGCTCGACTCGCCGCCGAGCGCATCGCGAATCGTCACCGAGAAATTGAGGTTCAACTCGGCGAACGATGGCGTGTCGTGGAATCGACGATCGTCGCAAAAGTGCTGGAGCATTCCCCGCGCGACGGCCGACTGCACCGGATCGGGATCATTAACAAACGCGATCACGTGTTTCGATCGGACCCGAATTCGGCGGTCGACGACCATGAGCATGTCGGGCACGCCGGTGGCCACGGCCAGATACGGCCGGTCGAGAAACGGCAATGCGTGGGCGAAATAGTTCATCGCACGGTTTGTATTTGCGAACGTTTCAACATTGTCATCGCAACATTGTCATCGCAACATTGTCATCCTGAGCGAAGCGAAGGATCTGTTCCACCGCCGAAGCCGAGATCCTTCGCTACGCTCAGGATGACAGGGGCTCGCTCAGGATGACAGGGGCTCGCTCAGGATGACAGGGGCTCGCTCAGGATGACAGGGGCTTGCTCAGGATGACAAGAATCGGGTTGAAATATGTCTCAAGGACACAGTGCATTCAAAAAAGTGCCACGGGCACTCAAAAAGGTGTCACGGACGAGCAAACCCGCCGTGGCACCCAACGATCGTTAGCTACGCTGCGTGTTTTGTGTTGAGCTTACTGCGTGCCGCGTTCGAGGGCGATGCGGACGACCCGCTCGATCGCGCCTTCGTAGGCTGCCTGGCGAAGCGAAGTTTTTTCGGCCTGGGCGCGCTCGTAAATGCGCCGGTACGAGTCGACCAGCCGCTTGGTGAGTCGTTCCATGACGACCTCGTGGGTCCAGTAGTATTCCTGCCGGTTTTGGACCCATTCGAAGTAGCTGACCGTCACGCCGCCGGCGTTGGCCAGGATGTCGGGCACGACGACGGTTCCTTTTTTGAACAGGATTTCCATCGCTTCCTGGGTCATGGGGCCGTTGGCCGCTTCGGAGATGACCTTGGCTTTGACGTCCGGCGAGATTTCCTTGGTGATGGCGTCTTCCAAGGCGGCCGGAATCAGGAATTCGCAGTCGGCCGTCAGGACCTCGGGCGGATCGATCGGTTTCGAGCCGGGAAAATCGGCCACGCACCCGGTCTGTTCCTTGTGGCGAATCAGCGCTTCGACGTCGAGTCCCTCGGGGTTGCCGATCGCCGCGCGCGAATCGCAGACCGCGATCAGGCGGCTGCCGTGGCGACTCATTTCGAGCGCCGCGTACTGGCCGGCGTTGCCGAACCCCTGTACGGCGTATCGGGCACCGTTCGGGTCGACCCCCTTGTCCCTGGCGGCCTCCAACAGCGTGATCGCGCAACCATATCCGGTGGCTTCGGTCCGGCCGAGGCTGCCGCCGTTGTCCAACGGCTTGCCCGTGATCATGGCCCGCTCATACTTACCCCGCGCCATGCGCCAGGCGTGGCTCATCCAGGCCATTTCGCGTGGGCCGGTGTTCACGTCGGGGGCGGGGATGTCGGTGTCGGCGCCGATGTCGTTGGCCAGGACGATCGCGAATTTTTTGGTCAGCCGTTCTTTCTCGGCCAACGAGAGCGCTTTGTAGTCGACGGCGATTCCGCCCTTGGCTCCGCCGAAGGGGATGCTCACGACGGCCGTCTTCAGATACATCCAGAAGGCCAGGGCCTTGACCTCGTCGAGCGACACCTGGGGATGGAATCGCAGGCCGCCCTTGTAAGGGCCGAGGTCGTCGTTGAACTGTACCCGATAGGCGTCGAAGACTTCGACCGTGCCGTTGTCTTTTTGGAGCGTCAATCGAACGGTAATCGACTTGTCGGGAATCGTCAGACGTTGCGGCAAGGCCATGCCCGGGTACTTCGCGTCCAATTGCAGCGGCTCGGCGTAGTGCAGAAACAGCGCCTTGGCCCGATCGAAAACGGTGCCTTCGAGTTGCATGTCCTCACTCCTTCGAAAAAGAACTTGAACTAGATTCAGCGGCCTTATTCAACGCCGGGCATCGCTCCGGCAGGCCATGACAAGTAGCGCGCGTCGCGTCAACGGATGCTCAGACAAGAAGCCAGATGGTACCACCACGTCGGTGTAAGAACACTGGGCGTCGGTTGGTCCGCTCTTCGCCATTCTCTCTCCGAGCCTCGATCGTCGAAACCGGATTGATCGAAAAAAAGGCCCGTGGAAATCTCCACGAGCCTATCGGGGTAACTCCATCCGGCAAGTGCGGGAAACAGGACTTGAACCTGCATGAGCCTAAGCTCACTAGGCCCTCAACCTAGCGCGTCTGCCAATTCCGCCATTCCCGC
>JAFGIR010000080.1 GCA_016929515.1 Pirellulales bacterium
GGTCGTCTGGTTGATCAACCCTCGCCACTGCAATTCGGCAAAAACATCGGACACGGAACGGTTCCTTGTTGGAGTTGGTATTGGTTCTCTGAAGCGCCGCCGCGCTATGCCCCAGCCACCCGAAGTCCCGAAATCCCTCCGTCACCGCCACATATCGTCGTCGGCGAACGGATGGGCGCGGCGGTCGAACTTCGGCTTCGGCAGTGCCTTCATCGCTTGCTCGGCCAGACGAAGATCCTCGCGCGTGGTAATCTTCATGTTGACCGGCGAGCCGGGCACGATCGAGACCGGCTTGCCGAGCCGCTCGACCAGTTGGGCGTCGTCGGTCGCCGCGAAGCCGTCGCGCTGGGCGTAGGCTTCCAGAAGCAACTCGCGGGCAAACGCTTGCGGCGTCTGTGCTTCGTAGAGCCTCGCGCGCGAAACGGTTTCCTCCACCCGGTTGTCGGCGCCGACCCGCTTGAGCGTGCTCGACACGGGAATAGCGAGGATGGCCGCCTGGCTGCGCTGGACCTCCTCGAAAACGCGATCGATCCAGACGTCGGCCAGACAAGGCCGCGCGGCGTCGTGGATGCAGACGAAATCGGCTTCCGGTTTTACCCGGGCCAGCGCCGCTTCGATCGAGTCGGCCCGTTCGGCCCCGCCTTCGACCACGTCGATGCCCAGGATGGCGACGTTCGAGGCGAACTTGAAATCGAAGTCGTCGCGATCCTCGGCCGCGATCACGAGGATCACCTGGATGACGTCGTCGCGATTGATGAATCGCTCGGCCGAGTGGATCCAGATGGCCCGATTGGCCAGCGGCGCAAACGGTTTTTTATAATGCTTGTCCTTGAACCGGCTGCTGCGACCGGCGGCAGGCAGAATGACGGCAAACTGGGCCATGGGAAATCAATCCTTCGACAAGGGGTTTGGGCGGGGACCATCGCCTGCCCCTCATTGTGCGGTTTCGCCGGGTCGCGTCAAGCTGTCGCGTGCCGAGGGAGACCGTCGCCGGACGGCGTCGGACCGGGGAAACTAAAACGGCAGGCCATCGTGAGATGGCCTGCCGCGACGTGACGATTGGATTTTTTTCGGAATCAGACGGCTCGGCGCCGCGCTATTCCAGCGTAATCGCTTCGGACGGGCAAACGTCCGTGCACGAGCCGCAATCGCTGCACGAATCTTCATCAACAACGGCCGTGCCGTCCTTGACCTCGATGCAGTCACACGGGCATACATCAACGCACTCTTCACAACCGGTGCATTTTTCAGCGTCAACTTGCGCTGCCATTGACTACTCTCCCAAAACAAGTGCTATAAAGAAAACTCTCCAAAACCCATGGCTCACCTTGGGACGCCCTCCCGGCAACCGGTGGCGGCCCACATTAGGCCTCCAATCCATACTAATGCAAAGCCCCTGGTTGGCCATGCCCCGAGCTAAGAAGCCCGGCCCACCCGACGCCGGGGGCAAGTCCACAGAATAACCGCCCGCACCGCCAGCCACAAGGGGTTTCGGACTGTGGAGGCGGACAGATCCATTTTTGGGGCACCGCGGTCTCGTACACGACTTCGTAGGGTGGGCACGGCCCACCGACAGACGCCTCGGCCATGACTTTGGTGGGCAATGCCCACCCTACGACGATCTCTGCCGGGCCGCTTCGCGGCTGAGCCGATCGGCCCAGTAGAGCGGCTCGGGCAGTCGCCGGCCACGAAGCAGACGGCGGACGATCTCGTCGGCCGCCACCACGTTCATGCGATAGCCGGGCGAGAAGAAGATCGGTCGCCGGCTTTTCGACGTTGGTCTGATCGCCATGCCCAACGGTTCGCCGTCGAGCAGCACGGGCCGCGACTCCGTCGGCCCGAGGCCACCGAGCTCGACCGATCCGCAAAGTCGTTTCTTCGTCACGCCGATGGTTGGCCGGTCGCAAACGACGCCCAAGTGCGTGGCGATTCCGGCGTGACGGTGGTGGAGCATGCCGCTGCCGTCGACCAACAGGACATCGGCCCAGCGGCCCTGCCGGTCGACCTCCTCGATCAAATCGACCAGAAGCGGCAACTCGCGGAAGGAGAGATAGCTGGTGATGTAGGGAAAACGGACCGGGCGTCGAATGATCGTTTTCGACAACACGTCGCCCGAGGCAACGTCGACCAACACAAAGGCGGCCACGCCGTCGCCGGCCGACGTGTAGGAAACGTCGACGCCGCCGGCCGTCGTCGGAACGTCTTTTGGGGGTTCCAGAGAGACATGTTCGACGAGCGACTCTTGGGCGCGTCGCAAGACGACCAGCGGCCGGCGCGTTTTGAACTCCGTGAAGCGATGTGGCGCGCGCTTCACGGCGTCCCCAGCCACGGCAACCCCCTCGGCCTTCAGACGGCGCGATTTGTCCTGGGCCGTGCCGGCGATGTAGTTGCCCAGCGTCCCGTCGGCCCGCACGATTCGATGGCAAGGGCAGGCATCGTCGTGCTCGTGATGCATGGCGAGGTGACCGACCCAACGCGCGGCGATCCGGTCGCCCAGGGCCTCGGCCAGCTCTCCGTAGGTCGTGATCCGGCCCCGGGGAATCTGGTTCCACAGACCGATAAGACATTTCGGCAGATCGGGGATCTCGGGCAGGGCAAGGGACATGGACGTATTGTCGCAACAACCGTCGCGCGCGTACAGTCCTTTGCGTCGTCGGGCCCTGGCGGCTGCTTACAGGTCGGGCTGGTCGGACCGCAGGCCCATCTTGTTGGTCAGGAAGACCCAGTACCCCACCATTTTTTGCAGACGGCTGCGCAGCCCTGGCGGCTTCCCTTCGTGGAGCAATTGGGCCATGTCGACGATGACCGTGTCGCTGTCGCCGTAGTAGCTGTGGCCCAGCAGGCTCGTGTCGGCCGCCGAGACGTCGATCGTGTCGATGCCTTCCACGATGACGATGTTCTCACCCGACTCGCCGGCGCGAGGATAGCCGTGAACCTTTTTCGAGGCGACCAGGGCATTGTCGTTCGAGGACGCATAGAGCGTGACGCGCTGGGCCGTTTTGACGATGGCCGGGGCGATGTCGCGTTTGAAGACGTCCGCGTCGATATCCGGCGCGGTCAACAGCACCTCATGAAACAGCGGCTTGTCGTCTTTCATCTCATAGGACAAGCTGGCCAACGCGGCGGTCAACGCCCGGTTGCCCATGCTGTGAGCGATCAGATGAACTCGCCGGGCATCGGTCTTTCTGGCCACGCCCAGCAGAAATTCCTTCAGGTCCGGCACGGTCCACGCCGCGTTCTGCTCGTCGACCGTGTATTGCAGCAAGCCGCCTCGCGACGGCCAACTGTAGAAGATCGGCGCGCCGTCGAATTTCAAATCGTGGGCAAGTTGGGCCGTGCGCCGCGCCGCGTTTTCGAACGTGACGTTGTAGCCATGAATGAAAACGAAAGCCTCCTTCCCGGCGCTCTGGGCGATTCGCCGGCTCAGTTGCTCGTAGAACGTGCCGGGCTCTTGCCGCTCGACGTCCATCAGCACGATGTGCTTCTCGGGATCCTCGTTGAATTCGAGGGACAAGATCGACGGCCCTTCGAGCACGCCAACCTCGTGGTCCTTGGGGATACTTACATCGCAAGTTCCCATCGCCAACTCGCCCCGATCGCTTCCATATTTGAGCGACGTATCGGCTTCGTCCGGTTTCGTGTTGCGGGGAATCTGGAACATGCAGACACCCAGCGCGACGGTCGCCAACAGCGAGACTACCGCGGCCAGGCGAATCAGGCGGCTGCGCCGGCCGAAACAGTAGATCAGCAGCAACAACGCGGTCAGCCCGCCGACCGCGGCCGTCAAATAGCCAAACGGGATCTTGCCCAACGGATGAAGCTCCTCGTCGTTGATCGCCTTGCGATTGGTGCCGTAGAAGACTTTCACGGTGACATAGTCCTTCGGCACTTCGGTGGCTGCCGGCGTGGGCTCGGTCGAGGGTGGCGCGGCGGTCGCAACGGGCGCCGGCACGTCGTCGCCCGACTCGCGCGCGGCCGGCTGCATCGACTCGTCGGGCGGAGTGGACTCGTCAGGCGGAACCGATTCGTTGGACCTGGCCGACTTCAGCATGACCGGGGCCGGCATCGACTTGGCCCGAAGCCCGATCAGCTCCTTGGGCCGCGGTTCAGTCGTCTCTTTCGGCTGCGGGGTGGTCGTCGGTTGCGGTTCCGGCTCGCGAGCCATCTGAATCGCGCCCATCGACGGGTCCGTGCCTGGCGCGACCTGCACGTCGGGCACGGCCTTTTCGGTAGGCGAAGTCTTCTCGACACGGTCGTCGGACGCTGGAACCTGATCTGGTGCCACGGCCTCGTCGGGCGCTGCGGCCTGTTCGGCTTTGTTTGCACAGCCGGCGAATCCCAAAGCCGTCAACAGAATCGCGGTACAACAGACAATTTGGATGGTCTTTGATTTCATGGGTCCGTCCTTCGAACGGGGGTAAAATCGGTGGCGTTTGGGGGTGGGTGGTCGTCACGGCCGAGCGAAGCGAGGAACCTCGGCGTCCGTGGTGGGAAAGATGCTTCGTTTCGCTCGGCCGTGACGGTCTTGATGTGCCCTATAGTCCTTCTTCTGTATCGAAGATTAGCAGATGGAAGGGGTTTTTCCCAAGAGCGATTCCACGCTTTCCCGTTACGGAGTCGCCATGGAAAATGCCTTTTTTCACCCTATGACCGGCACAATTATCGCAGGTCGGCACTCGGCACAACAACCCTTTTTCGTCGTTGCCGCGGCAACTCATCGGCTGGCGGGGCAACTTTGCAGCCGACCGAGCGAAGCCTATGATAGGATAGAGCGTGGCAATGAATCACTGGCCCCTTTGAAGCGGCGGAAACAAGGATGGGTATTCGTGTCTACTGCCCCAACGGGCACAAACTGAATATCAAGGTGGCTCTGGCCGGCAAACGGGGGATCTGCCCCCACTGCGGGGCGAAGTTCGCCATTCCCCCACTCAGCGGCCAGACCGAGGCGAACGACGCGGACGGAACCGTCGCCACTTCCGTGGACCTCGACACCGATCCGCCCGAGACCGACGAGGCCCGCGCGCCGGCCGGGTCCGACCCGCTGGCCGAAATGCCCGACGCCACTTGGTACCTACGCCCCCCGACGGGCGGACAGTTTGGCCCGGCCCAGGCGGACGTCATGCGAACGTGGCTGGCGGAAGGTCGGGTCACGAGCGATTCGTTGGTTTGGCGCGAAGGTTGGCCGGAGTGGCTTCCGGCCTCGGACGTGTTTGGCGATCGGGTCACGGCGTCCGAGCCAGGCGAACCCTCCGTGGGGCCCCCGGTCGAACCGGGCGAGCCGGCCGTCAAGACAACGGCGTCAGTCAAGGCACCGTGGGATCTTCCGGCCGCGACGGAGAACTCGGCCACCGAGGTTATCCCGCCGATCAAGGTGGTCACCGAGCCAACCCGCCCGAGCACTTTCGCGCGTCGTCCCCGGCGGCGATCGACCCAGTTGGTGGTGTGGTTGAGCGTCATCGTGGTTTTTCTGGGTGCGATCCTCATTTGGGTATTGAATCGATCATGAAAATCCAGCAATTACTCGAACATCACGGAATCGTGGCCAACCCTTTCTCCGACGAGGACGCGCAGACCGACCTCGTGTTCAAGGGGTTCTGCATCACACACACCTACCATCCGGCCTGGGACAAGATCTACGGCAACCCGGCCGAGCCGGCCACGGCGATCGTGTTTGGCGAGAAGGGATCGGGCAAGACAGCCATGCGGCTGCAGCTCGTGCGGCATTTGGCCGACTACAACGCCGACCATCCCGACGCGCGGTCCTTGGTGATCGAGTACGCCGATTTCAATCCGTTTTTGGACCGGTTTCGCGAGCGATTTCGCGGTCGCCGCCGCAAGATCGAGCGGGTTTTGGGCCAATGGAAGCTGTGGGACCACATGGACGCCATTCTTTCGCTGGGCGTAACCCAACTAGTCGACCGGATCCTCGAAGCCCGGCAGGCGAGCCATCCGGCCGCGTGCGACGCCCAACCGTTGCCGATCGAGTCGCTCGATTCGGCCCAGGCTCGCGATTTGCTCCTTCTGGCCGCGTGTTACGACGGTTCCACCGCCGGAACGAGCGACGATCGCTGGCACCGGCTGCGCCGCAAGCTACGTTTTTCCACCTGGCGCACCAAATGGGATTGGGCCTTGCCGGTCGTCGTGGCGATCGCCGGAATCGGCTTGATGGGCGGGCTGGATCACTGGGATTGGCTCCGCACGCCGTGGCCCTATGTCGCGCTCGCCGCGGCATTTCTTCCGCGACTGTGGCGGTGCCTCAAAGCGTGCGTCAAGGCGTGGACCGTCGCGCGCCATACGCGCGTGCTCAACCAGAGCCAACGCCGGTTGCGTCGCGTCTTGACTCAGTTCACCGACCGCCAGTTGCTCGGCCAACCGTTGCCTCGGGCCCAGCGAACCGACGATCGCTACGAGTTGCTCTGCAAGCTGCAAAACGTGCTGAACACGCTCGGGCTGGCCGGCATCGTCGTGTTGGTCGATCGGGTCGACGAACCCTATTTGATCAACGGCTCGGCCGAATTGATGCGCGCATTGGTTTGGCCCTTGCTGGACAACAAATTGCTGAAGCATCCGGGCGTCGGATTCAAGGTGCTGCTGCCGAGCGAGTTGACCGATTTCGTCGACCGCGAAACGGCCGATTTCCATCAGCGGGCACGCTTGGATAAGCAAAATCTGGTGCGTTCGCTACAGTGGACGGGCGAGTCGCTTCTTGATTTGGCCGGCTCGCGACTCGAAGCCTGTGCGGCCGAAGGCAGCAAACCAACACTACGCGGTTTGCTCGACGAGAGTATCAGCGACACGCGGTTGCTGGACGCCATGCGTTCGCTTCGGGTGCCTCGCCATCTCTTCAAGTTTCTCTATCAGGCGATGGTGGCCCACTGCAATGCCCACACCGACGCCCAGCCCGCCTGGCGGATTTCGTCCGACGTGTTCGAGTCGA
>JAFGIR010000081.1 GCA_016929515.1 Pirellulales bacterium
CATCGAGGTGCCGATGGGCGTCACGCTGCGACAGATCGTCGAGGAGATCGGCGGCGGCGTGGCCGGCGAGCGACGGTTCAAGGCGGTCCAGGTGGGTGGGCCCTCCGGCGGCTGCGTGCCGGCCGAATGGGCCGACACACCCGTCGACTACGAAGCACTCATCGGCGCCGGGGCTATCATGGGCTCGGGCGGGCTGGTCGTGCTGGACGACCGCGATTGCATGGTCGATATCGCTCGCTACTTCCTCGAATTCACGCAGGATCAATCCTGCGGAAAATGCACCTTCTGCCGCATCGGCACCCGGCGAATGCTCGATATCCTCGAACGAATCTGCGCCGGCGAAGGTCGTCCGGCCGACCTGGACGAACTGGACACGCTAGCCCGAACGGTCCGCGATGCCAGTCTGTGCGCGCTGGGGGGCACGGCTCCCAACCCGGTGCTTTCCACGTTGAAGCACTTCCGCGACGAGTATGAAGCCCACCTCGAAGGCCGTTGTCCGGCTGGCCGATGCAAGGCGTTGATTTCCTATGAGGTCACGGATCGGTGCATCGGATGCACGCTCTGTGCACAGCAGTGTCCGGCCGACGCCATTGCCATGACGCCTTATCGTCGTCATGCGATCGATCAGGAGAAGTGCACGCGTTGCGACGCGTGCCGCGAGATTTGCCCCACGGACGCAATTGAAATCAGAAGCCCGAAGTTCGAGTAGGATGCGTGCTTGCGCGCATCACGACCTGCCATGCCAAGAATCAGCATTGACGGCCGAGAAATCGAGGTGCCGCCCGGGGCGACCATCCTCGATGCGGCCCGGCGTCTCGGAATCGACATCCCCACGCTCTGCCACCGCGACGGCTGCGAGCCTTCCTGCTCGTGCCTGGTTTGCGTGGTGCGCGTGCGGGGACAGAAGCGTTTCGTGCCGTCGTGCGCGACTCGGGCCGTCGAAGGCATGGAGGTCGAAAGCGAGACGGATGAAGTCCACCGGGCTCGCCGCATGGCGCTGGAGCTGTTGCTTGGCGACCACTTGGGCGATTGCGTGGCTCCTTGCGAGCTGAGTTGCCCGCTCCACATGGACATTCCTTCGATGCTCCGCCAGATTCGCGACGGCGAGTGGGGCAAGGCCATCGCGACGATCAAACGTGACATTGCGTTGCCGGCCGTTTTGGGCCGCGTATGCCCAAAGCCTTGTGAAAAAGCATGCCGGCGGGGTGTGGCCGACGGCGCCGTGGCCATTTGCGCGCTCAAGGGCCAGACGGCCGAGATCGATCTGGCTTCCGACGCACCCTATGCTCCGCCGTGCAAGCCCGACTCAGGTCGCCGGGTGGCCGTCGTTGGGGCCGGTCCGTGCGGACTGGCGGCCGCGTTCCATCTGGCGCAAGCCGGCCATCGCGTGACTCTGCTCGACGACCAACCGCAGCCCGGTGGGCGGCTTCGTCACGAGTTCGACGCGTCGACATTGCCCCGCGATTTGCTCGACGCCGAAATGGCCCAGGTCCTCCGGCTGGGAGCCGAAGTGCGGCTGTCGACGTCCATCGGCGACAAGACGGCGTTCGATCAGCTCCGGAATCGCTACGACGCGGTGCTCGTTTGTTGCGGCGTCCAAGGCAAGGAACCGTGTGCCCCATGGGGCCTGACGGGGAACCAAGGAGCCGTCCAGATCGAGAAGGGCACCTATCGAACAAATCTCGACGGTGTCTTCGCGGCAGGCAGCGTCGTTCGGAATAAGACCTCGGTGGTCCGTAGCGTTGCCGACGGGAAGGAAGCAGCTGTCGCAATTGACGCTTTTTTGTGCGGTTCGTCGACCGACGCAAGCCGGCGCCCGTTTACGGTTCGCGCCGGGCGATTGGCGCCGGAGGAAGTCTCGGTGATGATTGAACAGGTCGAGACGTTTTCCGACGTGCCCGAGGCGTCGACGTCGGCACTCGAAGAAGCACGGCGCCAAGCGGCGAGATGCCTACACTGCGATTGCCGTGGTCGGAACGATTGCCGACTGAAGCTCCACGCCGAACAATATGACGCCAGACCGACCCACTATCAGGGCGCGAGACGCGAATTGGTTCTGCTGCGGGGCAACTCGGGCGTGCTCTACGAGCCGGGCAAGTGCATCGACTGCGGGCTGTGCATTCAGATCGCGTCGAGCCGTCGCGATTTGTTGGGGCTGACGTTCATCGGCCGGGGTTTCGACGTGCGGGTAGGCGTGCCGTTCGATGGCTCGCTGGACGAGGCATTGGGCGAGCTGGCCGCCGAGTGCGTGGCCGCCTGCCCCACCGCCGCGCTCTCGATGGACACTCCGCGATTGGCCTCCGAATTGCCGATTCTCGGTCCATCATGATCCGATTGGCCTGCATCAAGAAATAGCCGAGGCCCGGTCGCCACGGGGGCAACCGAGCCTCGAAATCCGTATTGCGAATACCGGGGTATTCGCACGAGAGGGTGGATGTCCGACGGTCGGCCCGCCGACCGCCGTCAGACGGCACCACCTCGCTGGCTAGCAGAAATCATTTTCACGCACCACCTCCTCTTCACTAGAACCTCCCGCGTCGATCGATATGCCAGCAAGACCTTCGATCACCTGGCGGGTCTCTAGTCCGTCGTGCCGCGTTAGCACGACCCTGAACTAAATTCGGTAGTGGGCGCGACCATCGGAGTTCGCTTCGTCGATGCTTCCGGTTTCGTCGTTGTGGGGATTCGGAAACAGGCGTTCGCTCCCACTACTTTCATAGTGCTTCGGTTATCGAAAAAGACAATGCCGCTTTTTGGGGGCTTTGGTGGAATTTGTACTGCCAATAAATGGTCGGGAACGCACACGTCAAATATTGGACCACTGGTCCCACGCGGCCAACAGCACATCGGAGACGTCCTGTTCCGTCTGGTGCGAGGCTTGCAGGGTTGCCAGCTCGGCGAATATCTCGTCGGCCGAATGGCCTTCGTTCGTGTCGTGCCCCGCAAACCGATAGGTGGTGGCCAGCGGCGCGTCTTGCGTCACCTCGGGTAACGCCATAAGGAGCCAATCGAACGCATCGACCGATGCGACACACTCGCCCTCGTCGGATATGTCATTGCCGACAAAGCCCGGCAACAGGCGATCCCACGTGACGTCACCTTCGAGAGGTCCTTCGAGTCGGCTGAGTTCAGCGGTCGACATCGTCGTTGCAAGCAGCTCACCGGTCAGCTCGATCGAGGCGAACAGCGCCGCGCCGGCATCCGAGTAACCGTCGATGCCGCCGATGGCCGTTTGATAAGCCGCGTACAACATCCGCACGTCCAAATTGGAAACCGTCTTGCGGACGCCGGGCGAGAGCGTCGTGCTCATCAGGTCGTCGCCGAGCGAGTCGTCGGCAATGTGGTTGCCGGCGTCGTCCATTGCGACCGAGAGACCGTCGGTCACGAAGACCGTCGAGCCGTCGACCACGTCGAGGTGCTCCGCGAACCCGTCGTAGGCCGCCGCAAAGCCGAGTGTATGGCCGATTTCGTGGAGAAGCACGGTGTAGAGGTCGTAGAGGTCGGCGGCCGCTTCGGCGTCCAGTTGCGAAGACCAACCGATACCGCCTCCGTTGTCGTCGATCGTGACGCGACCCTTGGTGGGCAGGCCGTTCTCATCGACTTCGAGGATGACGGCCTCGCCCAGTTGCGCCGTACCGAAGTCCTTGACAACGAGTTGGATCTCGATCGGGTTGACCAAGCCGAGCGATTCTTGCCAGGCTTGGACTGCGGCGTCGAGGACTTCGCCGACGGTCGAGGTGCCTTCGACGTCGAGCTCGGCGCCGACCCATCGCTGGGTGAAGCTCTCGGGGAACGTGACGTCGACGCCGCCTCCGCGGGTCAGTCCGTAATTGCTGGCCAGGTAAGAAAGATCGCCAAGGGCAACCTTGCCGTTGTGGTTGAAGTCCAAGGTGGCCGTGAAGGGGGTGTTTGCGTTGATCGAGTTCTCGCCATAGGCAGCGACGAAATAGGATAGATCGCCCAAACCGATCTTGCCGTTGTCGTTGACGTCGTAAGGAACGGCCCAGAGCTCGGTGTTGGGCGTCCGGCGGGCGGTTGCCTCGACGGCACCCTGGCCGACCAGTTCGACGGCCACGTTGTCCAACTGTATGCCGAGATCAAGGGGGCCGATCGAAAGATCGTCTGGATCGATGTCGACTCCGTCATC
>JAFGIR010000082.1 GCA_016929515.1 Pirellulales bacterium
CTTCGCGCAGGCCGTAGGAATCATAGACCGGGACGCCGAAGGCTTCGGCGATGAGTTGGCGGTCGGACGCGGCGAGAATCTCGGACGTCGTGCAGATGGACTTCAGCCCTCGGTCGCGAAGCGCCTTGAGATCGAGATTTTGCGGCTCGGCCATCAAAACCATGAGAACCAGGCTGTTGGGATAGCCGAAGATGCACTTGGGCCGCCAGCGCATCCAGTAATCGAAGTAGGGCTTGACCAACTCCGGCTTCAGCTTGAATCCGTTGGTCAGCCCGTCGTTGATGAAGAAATCGCGAATGCGTTTTATACGATCTTGCTTGCTGAGTTCGACGGGCGAACCCCAAAAATACATCTCGCGTTCACCCCGATTGACGCCGATCCAACGGTGGCCGCGGATGCGCGCGGCGTTGATGTGCGCTTCGCGGTGCGAGTCGGTGTAGAACTGCAGGGCCTCGTTCGTCGAGCCGCTGGTGCGCACCAGGGTCAATCGGCGACGGTTTCCACGCCAAAGCATCTGTTCTCGCCGGGCACGGACCGTTTCCTTGTCCAACAGAGGAAATCGCCGCAAATCGGCGAGCGAACGAACGTCGGCCGGCGAGAAACCCGATTCGTCCATGACCGACCGCCAGTAGGAGGTGTGACGATAGGCCTTGCCGACGAGATCCTGCAATTTTTGGAGTTGCAGTTGTTCGAGTCGTTCGCGCGGCCAGCGCTGGCGCTGCTCCAACTCCTTGACGATTGCAAAGGTCCTCCGGCCGAGCAGGCGTTCCTGCAGGCGAAAGAACGTTCTGGCCACGAGAGGCAACATGAAAATACTCGGTTTTAGGTCCAGTAAAGGTTGTTCCAGGCTTGCACCGCCTTGCGGACGATCGCTCGCGGATGCTTAACCAGGCAAGGTGGCCGATGGCAGGGTTCGTAGGAACCGTCGGCGACCGCTTCGGCCAACTCGGCAAACGTCCGCGTGGGGAACTCCCGGGCGGTTGCCAGCCACTCACAGAATCGATCGAGCCGGCGCGTGACGATACGGTTGAGTCTTCCGCCGTCGTACTGGATCGTGCGCACCTTGAAGAGGCTAAAGCTGTGCAGGATCAACACGGCGTCGGCCCCCGCGCCGCAAATCAGCCGAACGGCGTCGCGGCATTCCTTGAAACTGATGCCCATCAAATCCAACGGTTTGGCCGGACGGAGTCCGGGCCAGCGTGGCTGACGCAAGCCGGAGAGGGCCAACTCCAGCACCCGGCCGTACCACTTCGAGCCGTTGTAGGGTTCGCCGGGTCCAAAGCGGCATTGGCCGCCGGCGTACGGAAACGTGTAGCTGCTGTCGATCGGAATGCCCGACGCTTCGAGTTGCTTCAAGGTTTCTTCCGAGGCGCCCATGTTGCCCGCCCGAAAAGCCGCGGGCCGCCGTCCGGTCCAGCGTTGGATGCGGTCGGCTCCTTCGTGGAGCAAGGCAAGCTGTTCGGCGGGGCTCAGGTCGGCCATTTGATCGGTTTTCGAGAACGGCTGGCCGCGTTGCTTCAGGCCGTAGTGTCTGTGGTTCGGATGGATGTGCAGTTGCACGTCTTGCCCATGGTTGAGCAGGTACTCGCAGATTCGTTCGGTTTCTCCGGGGTAGCCCTGTTCGCGAATGAACGCCTCGACGAAGAACGTGGCGGCCAGGGCGTGTCGTTCGAGAATTTCGACAATCAACGGAAGGCCCAGGCTCCGGTCGCCGAATTCACCCCAGACGGCCCGCGACGGCGGAACCGGCTTGAGGCTCGGGTCGCGCCAGGCGCCGCCCATGCTGCACTCGACGTCGAACGTGATGAAGACGCCTCGGTTCACCGTTGGTTTTCCTGAGTCTGGGGATCGCCGATAATGTCGAAGGTCTCGGATCGGAGCCGCCGGAGCATTTGCCGGAAGTCGACCAAAAACGGCTTCATATCGGCCAACATGAAGGAATCGTCCTTGGTCCAAGGGCCGAAATTCCAAAGAAACCTCGTCACGGCGCTCAGTTTGTTCAGTCGCGATTGGCCGGGCGGCAACTGGTCGCCGCGGATCATGCCGAACATCCAGTTGGCGTCGCCGCCGAGTATCCGCGTGCGGAGCCCCAGCCGGTAGTCGGGACGCTTCATCTTGTCCGGCTCGAAATAGCTTTGCCACGCGAGAAACGGAGCATGGAATCCGGCCATGATGACCGTGGGCAGACCACCGATGAAGCGAGGATTGATTTCCAGGAAGATGTACTTGTCGGTTTGGGGATCGTAGTGGAACTGGACGCCGGCGATGCCTTCCCAGCCGATTGCCTTGAGCAGCCGCACCGCATCGTCGATGACCGGCTCGTGCCGGCAGGTGACCCGCTGCACGGTCACGCCACCGGCAAGCGGCATGTGGTGTTCACCGATATACTCCCCTGCCATGAAGGCCTCGCCTTGGTGTATGAGCACCTGGACGTGATCCTCGGCGCCCGGGTGATACTCCTGGACGAGGACGTTATCCGCGAAGCGTCGCACTTCTTGATAAAGCTTGTCGAGTTGTGCTTGGTCGTCGACATAGGCCGCTTTCCAGGAGGGTTGGCCGTTGGCTTGCGGATCGTTTTGGCGGCTGGTTCGCATCACCAGCGGGAATTGGAGCTTGTCGGCGTCCCCCTCCATCAATCGTTCGAGCGTCATGCCGTTGGCGACGGGCACGCCAAGCTCGACGCAGAGAGCGTGCATGTAGTCCTTGTCGGTCGCCTTGGCGAAGGTCTCGGCCGTCGGCGAGAAGACGTGGATGTCCGGCTCGAACTGGTCGCGACTCTCGATCAACTTGGCGTGATAGCTCTCGGAGATCGGCATGACCGAACCGACCTCCAATTGTCGAGCCAAGTTGAGGACCTGTTCGGCGGGCGGGGCCGCGCCGGGGCTCCGGTCGAGAAACCACGAGCCCGAGCAGTAGCGACTGTGAGCCGCCTGTCCCTTGGGGGTATTGCACACGGCGAAGACCGTCAGCCCATGCTTTGCCAGGCTGCGCAACATCCACAACCCAACCTGCGTATCGCCGCAGAGCGCCAAGATGCGGTGGGACCGGGGGCAACCGTTCGGCACCGATCGTTTCGGGGGACGTATCACTTGCATGTCAGGTTCCTCGCCGGCGGAGGCTTGTGACCGATGCGATGGGGCCGTTTCGTTGTGGCATCGTCAGTGTGTTGATTCATCGCGAGCGCGGGCTTCATGGTCCCGCGCAACGCGGCGCAAACGTCGGTGGCCACGGCGTCCCAGGAGCGCACGGCTGGGCAGTTGCGGACGTCTTCGGGCAACGACGGCTGGTCGAGCAGTTCGTCGATCGCCCTGGCAAGCGGCTCAACCTGTCGCGGCGGCACGATCCGCCCGGCGCACTGGCTGTCGACCAGCGCCGCGGCGTGGCCGACGTCCGAGGCAATGACGGGCGTGCCCGAGGCGAGGCTCTCCAATACGACGTTCGGGCAGCCTTCGCGCCACGAAGCCAGAATGCTCGCGTCCGCCGCGCTGAAATAGAGCGGCAGGCGGCTGTACGGCTGTCGCCCCAACACCAGCAGGCGATTTTCGACGTCGAGCGAGCGCGCCAGTTCGCGCAACGCCTTTACGTTGCGGCCCCCGCGACCGTCTTCGCCGACCAACACCAGTCGCGCGCCGCTGGTCGTGCGGGCGAGCGCTTGAATTGTCTCGCGATGTCCCTTGCGCGGCCCAAGATGGGCGACCGTCAACAGCAACGGCCCTTCCTCGGGCAAACCGAGCTGCCGGCGTGCATCGAGTTTGTCGTGCAGGTGGAAATGATCGAGATCGACGCCGTTCGGAATGACGTGGATGCGCTCGGCGGAAACGCCCAACTCGCGAGCGATTTGTGCCATCTTCGAGTCGACGCTGATCACCACGGCCGCGCCGCGAAGCGCCTCGGCACACTGCCTTCGTTGCGAGGTAATCTCCAGGCACGGGTAAATCTTGCCGCGAAGCGTGACGGCGTAGGGCAGACCGAGCCGCCTGGCAAGGAGTGATACGCCGACGCCGTCGGGCCAGACGAAGTGAGCGTCGAGCACGTGCGGCTTCCACTCGACGCACAGCTTATCGAGCCAAGATCGCAGACTTCGAGCGTAGAAACGTCCGTCAAGCGATTTGAACAAGCTTGGAACGCAGAGATACCTCGGCCGATAGACGGTCAACGCTTGCCATGTGTCAATCGTTGGGCCCGGAAAACCACGCAGCCGCCCGATCACGGGAAAATCGGGAACGGGCGAGACCACGCGAAGCTCGGCATGGCGTGCCACGGCGGTCAGGCGCTGGGACACGAAAACGCCCCAGGTCGTGTTCAGGTGATTCGGAAAACAGTAGGAGAAGGAGAGGATTTTCATGTTTGTTGGCCCCGGGAGGATAAGCGGCTATAGAGTTGGTCATAGCCGTTGAGCATCGTATCGAGACTATAGTGTTCGCAGGCACGTTTTCTGGCGGCCCGACCGTGCGCCGTTCGCAATGTCGAATTGAGGATCAGCTTGCCGATCGCGGCCGTGAGTTCGGCTTGATTGCCCGGCGAGACGATCGTTCCGGAGTGGCCGTCGTCGAGAAGTTCATCGACGCATCCAACGCGCGTGGAGACGCACGCGAGCCCACAGGCCATGGCTTCGTTCAGAGCGTTGGGGTGCTGCTCGCTGTCGCTGGAGAGCACGAAAAGGTCGAGATTGTGCAGAAAACCGGGCACGTCTTCCACCCGGCCGCAAAGCGTCAGACGCTCGGCGAGTCCGTTCGACGCCGCCAGGGCGAGCAGGTTGTCTTGTTGTTCCCCTTCGCCGGCAATCCGCACTTCCAGATCGACGTTGCGGCGGACAAGATCGGCACACGCATCGAGCAGGAGCGCGTGGTTTTTGACCGATCGGAGATTGCCCACGGTTCCGACGACAAACGGGCCGCCGGCTCTGGGTGTCTCGGCCGGCCGGAAGCGGTCGGTGTCGACGCCGTTCGAGATGATTTCAACCTTGCGGCTGGGCCAACCCCATTTCTCGACCATCAGTTGCTTCGACTGATGGCTGACCGCAACCAGGCCGGTGGCCATCCGAGCAAGCATCCAGGAGGCCCAGCGCCGGCGGAGCGGCATGTAACCCGCCTTCCCCAGACCGTGAAAACTGAGAACAAAGGGGACGATCGGCCGGCACAGCAGTCGGGCTACCGATGCGTCCGGCCAGGCTCCCCAATTCCGCGCGTGAACGACCGTGGGCCGAACGCGCCGAAGAACGCCACGCAGGCGTAGCGGAAGTTGAGGTTCGTTTGGCCGGGCGTGCATGCAGTGGATGTCGGTCGACGGAGGCAGGCGATCGCCCAGTTCCGATTCGCCTTTCAGACAAACGATGGAATGTCGCATGTGTCCGCTGTTCAGGCCGGAAATGACCTTGGCCATGGTCAGCTCCATGCCGCCAGGTCCCAAGCCGGGAACGATATGTAGTACGTGTACTTGGTTCATGCGGGCAGTGCGTCGTCCATTTCGTCAGGGAAATCCCAGCACATTGCATCCATTTCAGTCACCGGCAATTCAACCTTGAGGTTCACCAACGCTCGATCCAGGCATACGGGGATCATTAAGAACCACCAGAGAAACTCGACGTAGGTCAGCGACATAGTCGGGCAGCAACCAAACAAAGTAGCCAGACTCACGGTCGACCCGAAGGCGAGCATCTGAAAATCCGGTTGATTGTGGAGAGGCAGATCCAAGGCTCTCTTGCGGAGTCCCCACAATACGCGGAACCCGTTGCAAATCAGCAGTAAAAAGAGCAAGAAACCGTGGGCGCCCAGTTCCGTGAGACACCGCATGTAGGCGTTGTGCGCGTCTTTGCCTTGATACTCGGGAATATACCGGCCGATGTTCTGATAAAAGTTGCCGGGGCCCACGCCCAAGGGGTGGTCCTGGAACATTTTCGTGCCCGCGATCACCAACTCGATACGGCTGGCTGCCGAGCTGTCCCGTTCTTCTTCCGAGCGAGTGATGGTCGTCATTCTATTCAGGAACTGAGGATCGGACAGATATAGTGTTCCGGCGCCGGCCACAAGCAGTCCCACCAGGATTTTTGCTCGATATTGTTTGGGGGCCAGCAGAAGGGCCATCAAAGCGCCGGCAAGCAGGCCGACAAACGCCCCGCGGCTTCGCGCGAGAATAATGGCGTTGGTCGTGAAGACACCGGCCGCCAGGCAGACAAGTTTGCCAAACCAGCCGGTTCTCATGAACTGCATTCCAATCAGTGGCAGCATGGTCGCCATGTAGGCCGCGAAGTAGTTGGCATCGCTGAAGTCGGGTCCGCCAATGCCTTCCAGCCGGCCCTTGGCGAATGCCCGGCGCGGCGTTTCGTAGGCGTCGACACCCAGCCACAGCGCCCCAAGGACCAACGCCCAAATCACCAGGTTGAGGTCTTTCAGGGTGGTTGCGACATGGGTCAATAGCAAGACGAAGATTACCACCTTCGTCATCTTGATTGTCGGATGGTCGGTAATCGTGTATCGCCCGACGGTCGTGTCGCCCAGGAAAAAGGAGAGCCAAATGATTCCCAGGAACAGCAGAAGGAGTGTCTCTTGGCTTTGTAGAACGCCTCGGCCAAATTTTTGGCACAGCTTCGAGTAGTTCAGCCAGAGCCCAAGGGCGATGGCGCCCGCGAGCGAGAGCGAAACGCGCAATCCCATTCCCGTCAGAGGCGCAATCCACCACTTGCGTCCGAAGCCGACCGAGTAGTCCATGACGTAGCCGCACACCGCCCAAATCGGCGAGGCCAGCCCCGCGGCGAGGACGACACTGAGTACGACGGCGGCTAGAACGGCTCTCAGCGGCATGGCTGGTCTCCGACACGCGTGTCTGTTGCCTGTGAGCAAAGGCACGAGCAAGACGTTCGGGGTGCCTGCGGGCAAGGGATCGCGGCGATACTATTCATCCGTCGTCACCGTTGGAGTTTGCAGACCGACCCGCTTGAATACCACATCTCGGATTCGTTGCTGGTCCTGATGCTCCAGAAGCAGAAACCAGACCAAAGGCGCGTAGATCACCATGACGGAAATCACCTTTGCGAAGAATACCGTCCAACTCTGGTGCGGCACGAGCGCCTGCACGAACTCGCACACCGCGAAGAAGGCCGCGGTCACGGCGATCCATCGCAGCACGGTGAAGCGGACGAATTCCCAGATTTCGAGATGAATCCATCGCAAGGCGATGACTCCGGCAACGATCGAAAAAACGACACGGGGATAGAATGTACCCCAGGCGACTCCGTCGATGCCCATCTTGAAAGTAAGCACGAACAGGAGCGTGAGACCCAGGTTGATAATCCCTTGAAGCAGAGTCACCATCGCTCCGAGTCTGACGCGATGCATGCCGCGGTAAATATGCTCGGTGATCGACGCGGGGAGAGCCGGAAACTGCGACATCGCCAGAATCAACAACACGGGATAGCTCACGGCGTATGTTGGTCCCATCCACAAGATGAGGAACTCCTTGCCGAAGACAATCAGCCCCACCAGCAAGGGAATGGCAAACGCCATCACGAGAGTGCTCCCGCGTCGGAAGCTGATCCGAAGATCGCGGAGATTCTCCCGCGCGCAATCCTGAATCATCTGTGGTCCGAAGATCGACGTGACCTTGCCGATGAAATCCCGTGAGCGGATGACAAGCAATCCGGCAATCGCATAATAGGTGACCTGCTTGGGACCCAAGACGATGATAATGACCACCGTATCCGTGGTATAGAGAAGGCGCAACGCAACCCGATTGATGAAAGCCCAAATACTGAAGCCGAGGAGTTGTCGCAATTGCCAACGCGAAGCCCGACGGAAATTGAGTTCCAGTTGGGGAAAAATCCGTTTCGACAGAAGATAGCCACACGCGACGCCGAGCGTGCTGGACACGACCTGGACCGCAGCCAATTCAACAAGTCCGCGCCCCGTGATCAGTACCACGATCGTGCCGGTCGTGGAGATCGTCAGAACCGCGAGGTCGATGGCCGTGCAGATGTCGAAACGTTCATGGGCGGTGAGAATCTGACGGAATGCCGCGCTGAGAAAAGCGAGCCACAGGTTGGCCGCCACCAGGAGGAGTACGATTTGAGATTGTGATCGAAGGTCGATCGGGATGGTCGGAAAAACGACTCCCAGGATCAAGGCAAGCCCGCCGCTGAAGATAAGCAAGACAACACCCAGGACGGCGAACACCGCGAGGGCCGTGTTCAGTACGCCATTGACATTGGGGATATCGTTCTTGGCGAGATAGACGTTCACGTAGCGGCCGAGCCCGGCGTTCGTGCCGGCCTCGACGAGTCCGAGATAGCCCGTCAGCGACATGAGAAGCGACCAGACGCCGTAGCGCACGTCGCCGAGGCTGTGGACCACGAACGGCGACATGAAGAACATCACTAGCAAATTGAGGCCATAGCCGCCCCAATTGGCTGCGAGGTTTCTGGCGTAGACGTGGGCCTTGCTCAAGACGTCACGACCTTTCGACCGAGTTGATCGGCGTTCTCTTCAGGCAACGTTCCAGGAATACCCTTGGCTGAATCGTGATGCAGCCGACGCCGAATTCCGCGAGCCACTCGGCTTAGCAGCCAAGAGACGAAAATAATCCATGCAAGCGAAATGGCGAGATCAAACATCTTCTGCCCCGTGGGTCTTACGTAGAGATACGAGTGGACGACGTAGATCTCCATAAGACAGCCAGATAGCAGGAAACGAGAGAGAGGAAGCTTGTGAGGTAGTCTCGCATCCTTGATGCACAGGACCGTGAAGGCAGCCATTGCGACGATCAGCAAGAAGTTCAATTGCTTGAACCCGGCCGACACGTTCAACACAACCATGAGGCCGGCGAAACAGGCCGCCAGCGAGCCGCTGAGCCAGGCCGACAATGATATGTGGAATCGGCGGACAACGACCCCAAAGATGAAACTCCACGCCGTCAGCCAAAGCGCGTGGCCCATCGTCACGTGGCGGTTCAGAATGGCGGCGGCCACCAGCGCAAGGAAACCGACCACACCAAGGGCCGAACGTGAACGCCCGATCCAACGCAGGACCGGATACACGCCATAGAAGATCAGCAGCAGCGTAAAAAACCACAGCCCGGCGCCAAACGGGCTGGCATCGGGTATTCCAAACCAGTTCAGAAATCCTGACAGTCCCAGGACGCTCACCGGTGTCTGCCACGTCCAGATGCCTGGCGTACCTCGAAAACAGAACAGCCCCAGCAGAAAGGCGTTTGCCACCAGAAGACTCGGGCCGAGTCGGAACAGTTTGTTTTGCCAATAGGCGGCCAGCGGAAGACGCTCGTCGTATTTAGCCGACGTGAAGAAGCCGGACGAAAATCCAAAAACAAAGAGACCGATCGTCACGAGTATCCAAGTCGACTCATACCCAAGCTGGAAATGCCCCACCACAACCATGATGATGGAAGCCGTCTTGGCAAGCGCGAAATTGTCGCTGGTGTTTTGGTCGACCATGTCAGCGCCTCTATTCGTCCCCGGGCCGCGTGCCAACGTCGTGCGACAGCCGCGAACAAATGGCCCCCACCTTCTCCGGCCAGGTTTCGGCCGCCATGGCTTCGGCGCGACTTGTTCGAGCATCGCGGCCGGCGGCAAGCGTGTTGTCGATCGCGGTCGTAAAATCATCCGGCGTCTCGGCAACGTGGATCGTGGGTTCGTAGAGCCGCACTTCCGGCAGCGGTGTCGACACGACCGGCAGGCCGGCGGCCAGGTACTCGCGGAGCTTGATCGGGTTGACCGCGAGGGTCAGCTCGTTGATCTTGAACGGGATCAGCCCCACGTCGAATTGCTTGCAGTAGGCCGGCAGGTCGTCGTAGGGTTTTCGCCCCAGGAAATGCATGTTCGACACCGTCTCGTATGGCGAAAGATCCACCGTCGAATCGCCCAGCAGCACGATGTGCCAGTCGGGCCGGCGCCGGGCGACCTCGGCCAGAAGGTCCAGGTCGACCCAGTCGCGGATCAAACCAAAGAACCCTAGTCGAGGGTGGGGGATTTGGGCGACGTCCGACGGCGCCGGCAAGTGGTTCGCGACGGCCTTCGAGAAGTGCTTGTAGTCGACCCCATGCGGCACGAGAATCGTGTTTCGATTCAGCGGCAACTTCGCTTTCTGGAGCGCCGTGGACGTGGTCACCACGAGGTCCGAACGACGACAGAGTTCCTCTTCGTCGCGGAGGACCTGTTCGCGATCGTAGCCCGTGAACGAGGCATGATCGTCGACGCAGTAGTACAGCACCTTCTCTTCGCCGAAACGGCCCAGCAGATAGGCGACGTCGGGCGTGAACGACCAGACCTGGACCGGGCCACGCCGAGTCTTCTTCAGCGCTCGTCGAATTTGAAACACGAGAAGCGCGCGATTGAGCCGCCGGGCCCACGCCGAACTCGGTAGCGGGACGACCAGCGGCGTGAGCAAGTAGAGGTTCTTTCGTGGATTCTTCAAGCCGGCGAAGACCTGCCGGAGCTTGCGAGCCATGTAGGCGAAGTCGGAGGATGTCGCGCTGGGGGCTCGCGAGGCGTGGTAATTGACCCAAAGCACGACGTTCCGCTCGGCCAGGATATGCATGACATGATGCTTGCTGGTCGGCGGGGCGTCGTAGCCGCTGGCAAAACAGAGAATAGTGTGGTCTTCGATCATGCTATACCGGCTTACCCAACGGTTGCGGCGCGTCCGCTTCGGTTTGTTGGAGGCAACCAGAGAACCCCGGCAACGCGACCAGAGGTTCGAGTTGGTTTTTCCAGAGAAACTGTTGTTCGACAAACGCCCGGGCAGCGAGGCCAAGGCGATTCCGGTGGTCGGGGTAGGAGATAAGATTGACCATCGCCTCGACCCACTCGTCGGGTGTTGCCGCTTGAGTGACGTGGACACCGGGCGTTGCGCCGATGCCCTCCAACGCCTGGGGCGTGACGACCACCGGTTTGCCCATCGCCATCGCTTCGAGCACTTTATTTTGAAGTCCTCGGGCAATCCGCAAAGGAACCAATGCGATCGCTGCGTCGCTCAGGTAGGGTCGAACGTCGGGGACTTCGCCGACCAACTCGACGCCGGGCAATGTGGCAAGACGCCGGGCGGCAGTGCCCGGGTTGCTTCCCACCAAACGGAACACCATATGCGGACAACGCTGGCGAACCCGCGGCCAGATCTCTTGGCAGAACCAGGTGACTCCGTCGAGATTCGCTTCGTAATCCAACGCGCCGACAAACACACAATGGTCCGCGGCCGAGCCGGCCGAGGTCTCCTGGGGGGCGAAATACTCCAGATCCACCCCGTTTTGAATGACATAGACGTGTTCGGCCGGACAAAACGAGCGATAGAGCCTGGCTTCCTGTGGGCTGACAAGAGTTATCGCGGCCGCCCGATTTGACAACGACGCCTCGAGACGACGCAATCGTTTTCCTTCGAGCCGAAAGACCTTTTGCCGCGGGCCGCGCGAATGCTCGGCATAATCGAACCATTTTTGGCTGTCTACGTCGACCAGATCGATGACGGTGGGCACACCGGCCAAAGCGGGAGCGTCAAGGTACTGGGCAACGCTTGAACAGAAGGCAAACACCGCGTCGAACCGCGTGTTGGCCGACCAATCGCGAACGATGTGTTTCAGTCTGCGGGAACCAAACAGTCCTTCCGTGGCCGTTCGCCCGAGAGCCATGGAGCGGGCAGCCCCCAACCATCGAAGGCGCCGGTCCAGCCGCACGTCAGCCACCCGGCGACAGTAGCGTCGCAACACGCTCATCGTCTCGTCGGGCACGGCATGGTCCGAGAGAAACGCTAAGCACACGTCGGCCCGAGCGGCGAGAAACTTTAGCAGGTGGAAAGACCGAATGCGGTCTCCACGGTCGGGAGGATAGGGAACACGGTGCGCAATGAACAAGACTTGCGGTCGGGCCGGTCCAACCTGGTCCCTTTCCGCCGTCTCGACCGCGTCCGAAGGCGGTGAATTCGCGCCGGATCTCAGTTTGACAGCGTGGTGCACGAGTGACCGTTGCTCCCCTGAAAGCTGTTGACGGCATCCGAGATCGTGCCGAAGCGGAATCGTTTAAGCAAAATGTCCAATTTTCTTTCCGTGGACGCGAGGTTCACGTAATGGCGACTCTTGGAGCACCACGAGAGCTCGGTGATCGGAGGTTGGAGCGGATCGATTTCCCAAGGATGTACATAGAACATGAAGGGTCGCCGGTCGCGACGATTGATTCTCGACAACATACGGAGAGTCATGGACAATGGATAAAGGCGGAAATAGCCGCCGCCCGAGACCGGAACGTTCATTCCCGCCCAGCGGACTACCGATGGGGGAAACTCCCAGAGCGAGCCAGTGCGGGTTGTGATTTGATGAATCGACGGTTGGGCGTTCGGTATCCCATAGCGATCGTGATACACGGGAAAGACGCTTGAATCGAGACGGAAACCTTCTTCGCGGAGGATGTCCAGCGACCAGAGCGATTCTTTTGTGATGGAGAAGCTCGCGGCTCGATAGGCAACGGTTTGAACTCCGGAAGCGTCCTCGATGGCTGCCCGCGACGCTCGCAAATCGGCACGAAAGGAGTCTGGTGATTGCGTATACACCAGGCGATGCCAGTGACCGTGCGATCCGAGTTCATGTCCCGAGGCATGGATATCCTGCACCAGTCGGGGAAATCGGTTGGCGACCCAGCCAAGGATGAAAAACGTGGCCTTGACATTGTGGCTTGCCAGCAATTCAAGAATGCGGTGTGTATTGGCGACCACACGGCATTCACGAGACCCCCAGTCGTCGCGGCTGACGTGTCTTTCGGCCGCGGACACCTGAAAGTAGTCTTCGACGTCGACGGTAAAGGCGTTAAGAAAGTCCATCACTTATACTGAGTGTGTTGCTCCAACGGCGATCGGCTCGCGCTGCTGCCGTGCGATTCTGGCGCGCCGTGAGAGACTTGTGTCTTCACCGGCGTCCCGGGGTATATTATCAATTGGCTTCAGCGGCGTGTTTTCGCGGTGCGTCTCGAATGTCCGTTTAGCTTCCCAGCTTTCTGGTGGGGCGGCGGAACGATGATGCCCCCTGGAGTATGGATAATGGAATCAGCTGGGAGAGAGTGGTCGTCGGAGACTATCGCTGGACGTCGGAGGACGCACGCGTGCATCGCCGAGTCGCCGGGCACACCGACAATTCGCAATGCAGAGCACAACAGCAACCTTAGATCGAGAAAGGGTCCTGCCTGATCGATGTATTCGAGATCAAGCGTCAGTTTCCGGCGGACGCTCTGCAGGTCGGTATCTGGCGGCAAATGAACTTGTGCAAGTCCCGTGATGCCCGGTCGAACGGCCAGCCGGTTCAAGTAATCGGGTATCTCCTGCGACAACACCTCGACGAACTCAGGTCGCTCGGGCCGCGGTCCGATCAGCGACATGTCTCCGCGGAGAACGTTGAACAACTGGGGCAGCTCGTCAAGATGCAGTTTTCGCAGCACCGCTCCGATGTGCGTGATTCGCGGGTCATTCGGCTTGGTCCATACAACCCCTGTCTTCTTTTCCGCGTTGTCGATCATGGTCCGGATCTTGTAGATCCGGAATGGACGGCCTTCCTTGCCCACGCGGCTTTGACTGTGAATCGCGGGGCCTCGCGAGGTCAGGCGAACGATGAGCCCCAGCAGAAAAATCAAAGGCAGCCCCGGCACCAGCAGTACTACCGCGAAGAGGCGATCGGCGACGCTGCGAAAGCCGAAGTACCGTCGAGACCTTCGGGTCAAAATCGGTTCGACATCCCAGTTGGGGTGTCCGTCCATCAATTGAGGATCATCGTTGGCGGTTACACTTTGAAGAATGGACACGGTACTGCTCCTTGTCAGGCGACTGCCATGAATAATAGTGCTTAAATCAATGATTGGAGGGCGCAGTTAAACACGGTTTCAATGCGGGTAGAAAGTCTTTCAGAAATTCGCGACACGGATCATGGGTTTTCCATGCAGTCGGCGACGGCAGGCCGCCGGCCAACTGGATCTTGTAAAGGTAAGGGTGCGAAGTGAACTGGAAACGAGGCCCCTGCGATGCGAACCAGGAATCGCCGGGACTCCAGGCGTAATACACGCGAAGTATAGCTGCTTCGAGACTGCGCGATCGGAACGTGACGGCCCAGAATTCCGCGTTCGAACCGTCGGCCATCGGGACCGTCACCCGCTGTGGTTCGTCGAGTCTCTCATAGTCTTTTGACGCAAAGCATATGTCGGGTGTGTGAACGGAGATGGGCCCCGGGGGACCGAGAAGAACGCCCACGCGGACCGCTTCGCCTGTCTTCTCGTTTTTGTACACCCGGATGACCGAGCCCGTGCATTCCAACACTTTCCTGACGGTGTCGGTCAGCTCGCCGGAGGATTGAAGCCGCCAATCGCCGAACTCCGTGGGGCATGTTTCGAGATGCTTTCCAATGGCCAGCAAGTCGGGCGACACCCCCCATCGATTACTCATTCGGCCGTGGATGATGCCAGAAAGCAGCGTGACCCCGATCGCCAGCGCGAAACCCGCCATCGGCAATAACCATTTTGTTCGAGGGGCGTTACGGTTGCTCATGAGTCGTCTTTCATTCAATGAAGCTCTTGCTCGAAGACTTCTTGCTCGAGTTGTGTCAGCAATTCCTGGTCCATTGGCGTGAGAATTCGGCTGGCCAGATCGCCCTGGCGAGCCGCTTGGAGCGCGAGTCGAGCCTCATCCGTCTTGCCCAACCGGTGATAGGCGACGGCCAGATGGAAATGATAGCGCGGGTCGGCGTGGGCGTCGGCCGCAGCCGTCCTCAGGTATTTCAAGCCGTCGCTCGGCTTTCCGTCGAGAACCAGGATCATTCCCTTGGTATCGAGAAGACCCGCTTTCGGCCCCGCGATTCCTATAGCCTGGTCGATGTGCTGCAATGCCTCCTTGCGTTTGCCGGGCATCTCGGAGAGAAGCGTTGCCAGATTGTTCAATGTCGAGAGATGGTCGGGCTTCAGTTTGAGAACCTGCCGGTAAATTTCGGCAGCCTCGTCGACTCGCGATTGCACGATTCGGACGCCCGCCACGCAGATGAGCAACTCGGCATTGTCCTCATGATTTGCAACGGCCTGGGACAGCAGCGGCTCGCAGATCTGGAACTCTTTTTCCGTTGGATGGCCGGAGGTGAGCAGGAAGGCCACGGTTTCGGCCGGCTGGACCGAACTGTCGGATTTCGCGGCCTCGACGCAGAGTCCTATGGCTTCTTCCAACCGGTCTTGACGTGCCAGCGAAACGGCCAACGGTCGGTAGATCTTCGCGTCGAGTTCGTGAAGACGTCGATACCAGCGCTCGGCGGCCTCGTATTGCTCCGTTGCCAGATAAAGATTGCCAACCGTCAGAAAGAGTTGCTGTTTTTGTTGTTGCTGATCCTTGGCCGTTTCGGCCTTCTTCAAGAGCGAGTCGGCCACCGGTTCGACCAACGTTTCGATCTCGGACGTTTGATCCTGGGCATGCAGCCAGCGGGCACGCAAGCTCGCGGTGGCCCAACTGTCCGGCGCGAGATCGGCCAGTCTCTGAAGCCACGACTTGATTTCGTCGAGTTTTCTTGCCCTTGCCGCTTGCTGTTGGACGACATGCTTGTCGGGGAGATCCCGAAGGAGCATGTCGATGAAGAGTATCAGATGGGATACTTTCGGTTTGGGAACGCTGATCAGTGACACGTACTGTTGCCGTGCCAACTGCGGTTTGCCCTCGGCCGCGTAGAGTTGAGCCAGCAGAAGCTGGTCATTGTCCACGGTCTGCTCTGGATTGGCGAGAATTTTTTCGAGCAAGATTCGCGCTTTTCGAAGATTGTCTTTTCCTCCTCGACGAAGGAGAAGCGTTACCTGTAAACGCTGGTCCACGCTCGATGCGTTCTGATCGGAGTCTGGGCGATCGAGCAGTCGTTCGACCTCCTGCCATTCGCTTTCGCTCCCGCGCGCCGCCAGAACGGCGGCAAGTGTTCGTCGAGCGTCGCCCGACTCCGGGGATATCTCGAGGGCGCGTCGCAACGCTTGCTCGGCTGCCGCCGTGTCGCTCTGCAGTAGAAAAGACGCGAGCCGCATCTGGGTCTCGGCGTCGTCGGGAGCAAGTCGCGCTGCCTCGCGATAGTTCGCCTCGGCTTTGTCGCGATCGCCGAGGAGGTTGTAACCTTGGGCAAGCACCGTGGCCCGTTGAACGTCGGACAACTCCGTGTTCTTCACGAGCGTCTGAAGCGTTTCCCTCGCACGGTCCGTCTGCTTGCTCTGAACGAGGAAAGTGAACAAGGCATTGTAGGCTCGTGAATCGGTCGGAGCCATTTCCACCGCGCGGCGGAACGCCGCGTCTGCCTCGTTGGTCTGGCCCCGGAGGGCGAGAATCTGACCAAGCCAGACCTGGGCCGTGGGGTCGTCGGGACGACGTGCGATCCCTTGCCGAGCGGCCTGAAGCGCTTGATCCAATTTCCCTTGCTTGGCGAATACCTGCATTTCCAACCACGACAGGGCCGGAGAAGCGGCGGCGCTGTCTCCCACCTTCGAAAGATAACGCTCGGCTTCAGCGTAACGTCGGGTGCGATACAGCAGAGAAACCAACTGCTGGCATAGAGAAACACGCTGATCCCCCAAACGGATTGCCTCTTGATAGGCACTGATCGCTTGCGGAAGATTGCCCTGACGCTGCGAAATCAACGCAGCGAGCACGTAGACTGGAGGCCAGGCAGGCCGTTGGCTCTGCAAATACGACTGGAGTTTGCAGGCCGCGATGAAGCGAGAATCATCGGTATCTTCTGCCTGCACTAGCAGCCGCCGGGCTCTGCAATAGCGCCAATAAGACCCATCGGGTCCTTCCAATTCACGGAGCTTTTTCTCCCAGCGTTCCGCGTCCTTAAGGTTGTGAAGTTCGAAGGCACGTTCGGCAAGCTGTTGAACCAAAGCGACATTCGTCGGGTCCGTTTCCAAAAGACGAGACAGTTGTGCTTGTGATGACTCGATGTGGCCCTCTTCAAGGCTTAGTTCGACCAACCGGCGACGCAACGCCGTGTGCACCTTCGGGGGGAGTGTTTCGAGACCCTTTTCGAGCACTTCTCGCGCTTGTTTGTACTGTTTCCGACTCGAAAGAACCTTGGAGTGGAGCAGAACAGGCAGAACCGGATTCTTCGACTTCGCAGTGAGTTGCGCAATCGCGCGATCCGCGTCCGCGGTGAACCCGAATCGTTCGTACATGGACACCAATTGCCCGAGCAAAGCTGCCGAATCTGAATGTTGATTTTCAAGCTGATGAAGCAATTCCTTGGCACGAAGAAGGGCTTCGGCTCGCTTCCCTTTTTCCTCGCTGCTGGCCACGAGGTAGTCTATCTCCAACAGGTTGATTCGCCACGCGGCCGGAAGCCTAGTCTGTTGTGCCCGGTCTTTGGCCTTGGCCAACGCCTTGTTGAAGGGTTCCCAGTCTCGCTTGCCGTCCGAGGAGGTGGTCTGGCGCTGATAATGGGCTCCCGCCAGCAACAACCAGGTCTCGGGCGTATCTTCGAGTTCCAGTGCCTGCTCGTAGCGTTGAGTGGCTATGTCAGGTCGATGGGCGGCCATCCAGGCAGTGGCGGCCATCAAACGCGGCAGCGCGGCCTTCGGTCGCAGAACGGTGGCATGTTCGTAAGCCTGCGCGGCCTGGTCCCACTGACCGACTTTGCCGCAGGCGTCGCCGAGCACGAGACTAGCGCGAAAGCTCTGATCCACCTCGGCATCGGAAGTTGTATCGGCAGCCGCCACTCGCCTGAGCAGCGGTATGGCCGAAGAATAGTCTTCCCGTCTCAGAAGCCACCTTGCTCGTAGCCAGTCGTTCAAGTGGTGCATCGACATTCGGAAGGTTTGCGGCAGCGACGGACTGAGTTGGGCGACCGCGCCATCGAGAACGTTCAGGGCCCGTTCTGCTTCGTCCAATCGTCTCTCCGCGATCAAGCCCTCGACCAAACGCACGTTCAACTGAATGCTCGACTCGTTGGCTTCTTTCAAACCACGCCGCCAAGCGTCGATTGCGGCTTTGACGTTGCCCTGCGCCGCGTAGAGGTCTCCTAATCCGAGGTAAGCTCGTTCATCGGAAGGATTGACTTCAATGGCTCGTTTATAGTACGTGGATGCTTGGTCGCCGGAGGGGTTTTTGCGCCGAGCATGGTCCGCAGTCAACAACAACGCGAGCAGATGGTTGGGGCCATGCTTCAGAGCAAGCTCCAGGTCTTGCTCGGCTCGCGGCAGGCCGTGCTTGGTTCGGTAGAGGTAGCTGGCAACGTAGGCTTGAGGGTTCCGAGGATTAGCCTTCACCATTTCGGTCATGACCTTGTCCGCCAATTGTCCCCGTTGGCGGTTCGTGAGGAGCTGCCCGGAATCCCTCAATGGCTGCGATCCGTCACGGTAAATGCCGGCCAGAATGGTCGATAATTCGACGTCGCCCGGATTGGACTCCAGGGCTTGTTTGAAAACGTCGACGACCGAACTCTCGGTTTCTGGCGTGGTCGCGGAGGCCCCGGACCGAAATTGCCCGAAGACGGCCAGGGCCAACAATCGCTTGGCTTGCGAATCGTTGGCATCGCGTTTGAGAAGGAGTCGCGCCTCGGATTCGGCGGGAGCGAAACGCTGCAATTCGAGGAGTAGCTTGGCCAGGTGGCGCCGAAGCGGCGGTTGCTTGGCGGCCGGAGCCATTCCCAATGCGTGGTAGTACAGATCAATTGCTCTCGCCTTGGAACGCAAATCGTTCGCAGAGTGTTCGTAGACCTGGGCGAGGCGGATACGGGCATCGACGTCGTTTGGACGCAACTGGAGAAAACGATGAAGGTAGCCGGCCGCCTTTCGCCAGTCCTCTTCCTTCTCCAGCGTATCGGCTCGCTGCAAAAACATGTCTGCGGTTTGACGGATCTGGTAGGCGCGCCAAGCGTATGCCGCCAAAGCGAGAATTACCAACGCGATCAGCGTGCCAGCTAGGAAACGGACGTTGACCGTTCTCCTGGTCGCTTGCTTCCTGGAAGGCGGGACGCCTTCGGGTGGCAGCCGATTATCTGCTAACGAATCCATCATCAAGTTAAGCCCTTATGCTGGCAGCCCGCTGTTGAGCCTGGAGCAAACTGTGCCGGAGAGCCGCCAAGTCACGACAAATTGTCTTTTGGTTAATCAAGACTATGCTTTGCTTGCTACGAATCCGACCTTTGTGAAGGCGAGCCAGGGTTGGTCTTTTCGCCCTTGTCGTCCCGAAACAGTATCGCCAGGATTTCCGTAAGTCTCTTTCGAGCTTCGTTGACTACTTCCAGGTCGCGAAGTGTTTCTTGCATTTGTTCGATCTTACAACGCAGTCGTTCATTCTCTTTAAGTAGTGCTTCTTGCGTCGTTGACCTTGGTTCATTCTCATCGGTCACGTCGAAATCGGATTCGACCAGCTTGCCTTCCTTTTGCTGACGTCGCCAAGCGGTCAGGTAGGACGAATAAAGCCCCTCCCGTCTGAGCAACGCGCTTACTTGACCACGTTGGGTGCATTTCTCGACCTCGCGCAGGATTCGTAGCTTGTAGGCATCGGTCAGGAAACGTCTGGCGGGGTTCTGAGACACGGTACTATTGCGAGCGATGAACCGGCTTGAGTTCTGTCTTACTATCCTTCCAAATAGCCATAGCTTCCATAACGACGCGAGTAGAGCTTTCGGGGAATTCCGTTAAGGACGACTCCCACGGGGGAAGCTCCAGTTCCCGAAAGGCGATCATAGGTCTTTTTAACTTGGTCCACGCGGCTGACGTCGCGCATGGCGCATATGAGCGTAGCGTCCGCGTGTTTCGCCATCACCAGCGACTCACTTGCCGCCAAGACGGGCGGCGTGTCGATGAGAACGTAGCGATACGATTTACGTGCTTCGTCCAGCAACTGCTTAAGCGCGCCGTTGCCGAGCAGCTTGTGGGGATTCCCCCGAGTCCTGCCGGCGGGAAGCAAGTGTACGTAATCGCTCCAACTCGTGATAACCGACTCTTCCCAAGAAGACTCGTTTCCGAGTACCTCTCCCAGGCCCGGCTTCTGACGCACGCCAAACACGGTATGAATATCGGGGGAACGCATATCTCCGTCGATCAGAAGCGTTCGGGCGCCCGAAGCACGAGCGATGCTAACAGCCAACTGCACGGCCACGCTGGTTTTCCCCTCGTTGTTGGTCGCACTGGTTACCGCCAGAACCTTCATTTGCTTCAATGCTTCGGACAGGATCAGACAGGTTCGCAAGGAGTCGATGCTTTCCTCGAACACGCTGAAATCGCGGCCGCTAGACTGCGACGAGTTGCTGTGGGAAACGCGGGGCCCGCGGGGTAACGAAGCGACTTCCGCAACGATCGGCAAGTTCGCGAGGTTCCCAAGGCTGTCGGCGTTCACCACGCGTTGCACGAGGCGTTCTCCGAAGATGGCCACCCCAAACGGAAGACAAAAACAGAAAAGCGATGCGAGAGCGATTTTGTCGTAAGGAATCAATTCGATGGGTACCGCGGGCACCTCCGCTTGCCGCAACAGCGAGACCCGAGTCGGTGCTCGCTGTTCCGTGCGAAGCTTCATCGTACGTTCCGTGATCAGATCATAGACTCCTTCGGCACGGACCAACTCGTCTCGCATGAATTCCAGTTCCAGTGTATCGCCGCTGTAGAGTTTGACGTCCTTGAGCTGACCTTCGTAGCGTTCGCGCAGCAGTTTTTCCATCACGCGAAAGTTCTCAAGACTGGATTTCATGGCCTGGATCTGATCCTTTTGGCGATTGGCCGCCGTGGCGAGCATGTCCTTCTTGAGTTCTTCGCGCAGTTGCGATTCGACCTTTGCAAGCGTTTCTTCGTCGTGACCGATTTCGGTATTCAATCGTTGGAAAGAGGGATCGTCCTTGCCCTTGGCGGACTTCTTTTCGATTTCGTGGAGCAGGGCCCGCTTGGCGACGAGCATATCCTTCAGCCGTTGGACCTCCGCATTTTCCTGGACACTCTGTTCGAGCATTCCCTCCGGTACCGGAATTGTCTCCGCGGAGGCGGCCTGTTCGGAAGCCGCGATTCGCGCTTCGAGGATGGCGCGCTCGACTTCGGCATTGACGAGCCGATTCTGAAGGTCTGCCAGCGGATGGGGGGTCGTGGTGTCTGAATTGGCGCGAGCCCCGAATGGGTCCTTTCCGGTGGCTTGCTTGGTCAACTCGCGGACGCTCTCTCGCAGACGTGCGACTTCACTCGCCCGGTGCCCTCGTTCCTGCTCGAGCAAGTCAATGACCTTCTGAGTTCGTTTTGCGTCGTTTCGACCACGCAGTTCAAAGTAGGCGTCGGTTACGGCACGGACAATCAATTCCGCGTGCTTTGGATTGGGATCCTGAAAGGAAATTCGGAAAAACTCGGAGTGACCGACTGGCGTCACACTGATCTTGCTGGCCAACCATTCGACGGGAGAGGGCTCCTTCGCGATGTCCGGCATGCGTGCGATCTCCGGTTGACTGACAACCGGCCCTAGCACCAACGGACTTCGGATCAACTCGATCTGATTCGAGACGAAGACGTCCGGACGGTCACGGGACTCGAAGGCGATGTAGGGAGCCTGCTCGTCGATCTGGAGCCAGGCAGAAGCCTCGTAAACGGGTACGAAGAGCCAGTAGACAAGCGATGCGGCAATTGCGGCCAACAGCAACCCGGCCGGCGTGGCCACCTTCCACCACTGCCGCAACGCGTTTGCTACCGATGCGAGAGTGATGAAGGGAGAGTCGGACGAGGCGTTCGCTCGATGCAATGCGGCCCTCGAACGCATCCCGTACAACGTCGGCGAAGCCATGGGCACCAACTCCTTGGAACGACTGGAGTGGTCAATGATGTCAGGCATGGAGATTTCCCCTTTCTACTCCGTTTTGATACATTTTCCGCATGTCCGTTTGACTATTTCCGTTGGTGTCCGTGATCAAACATGCTCTTGTTGAACCACGGTACCGATGTCCACCTGCTCGATTTCTCGCGTCGCCTTGCCCAGGTACCAGAGTACCATCGCGAACAAACCGGCTGCGAAAGGAATCATTACCCAACCGGCAAAGTCGTGAGTAAATCTGTGGGCAGCTTCTCCCGAAACATGCAAGCCAAGCAAGGTCGTGACCACAATGCGAGCAGAGTTAGCGATAAGTGCAATCGGAATCGCACTGGCAAGCAAGAAAAGCTTCTCCCACCACGTGCGTCGAACGAGGATTACATAAGCAAACGCCAAGGCAAAAATCGCGACGAAGATCCGCAGGCCGGAACAGGCCTGCTCCACTTCGAAGTGAAGGTCGTCGATAAGAATCGTGTTTCCCTCGGCAAGCGCCGGCTGGCCAAAACACTGCAAGGTCCAGCAACTCAACTGCGTGGCGACACGTTGCAGAGGAAGACTGACCCAACGTTCCATCCGCCACGGCAACGGCACCATGAACCAAAGAAAAGCGACCGAGGGCAGGCTCCAAAGGAAAACGCGGTAGCCCGCGAGAAGCCAAACGATTCCCCCGATCAAGAGCATCATCGACCATCCATCAACGGCATCCACGTACCATCGAGCACCGAGAATGCGCACGCCAACGCTTAGCGCGATGACGATCAGTCCAGGCCACGCGAAGCCGGTCGCCGATCCCGGAAAACGGTCGCGACGAGCCCAGAGAAAGAAAACGGCAAGCGGGATCACGAAGAAACCGTGCGAGTAATCCGGCTCTCGGTCCCACGTGTGGACCAGTCGCAGAAGCGTGGGCCAATAGGACCAGGCCACCGCGCCCGTCAGAATGGCGGCCGCCGCGATCCACCTCAACAGCCGAGCCGTTTCCGACGGCAATGGCTCTGAAGAACACTCGCAATTCGCACGTTCTTGCTTCGGAACGTCTGAACTGCGTGTCTCTGTGTGTTTTCTGGAGCGATTCTGCTTGCTCGATTCAGCCATTTACACTTCGCTCTCGGGATGTCATGTGAGTTAATTGGTTCGGAACACGCTCTTACGCCGTCGATTTGGCTGGCGGATCGGTGACCATGGGTTCAAGGGAAGCATCTTGTATGAAACAGGTTGTTGTCGCGAGGTTGGTTGCACGGGGAGCGCCTGAGGATGCATGTCGTGTAGAGGTGTGTCCCGACAAAAAAAGCCCGCAATCGTGGCGGAGGAGAGTCCGCAACGACCAGGGGCGCTGTGTGTCAGTTGGCCCGGGGTGTCGTCTGTGTGAAGTGAAACCTGCTATTCCGGCTCGAATACGATGGAGAGTCGTTTCACTCTGCCGAGCCTCCCATCTTTGACGGGGATTTCAATACCGATGGTGCCACTATAGGATGATCGAGCGGCCTCGGCCGCCATTTCTTCAAGGGAGCGCTGGGCATAGGCAACGCGTCGGCGGTTAGGGACCGCGCGGTTATCGGAATGAGTGCGGGGTGCCGCGACGGTGGCTTGATCGACTGTCATATCTCTGGCTCCGAATCATGTGATGAAGACCAATTAAGCGTTCCGCAAAACTCAAGTTAGTATTGGCTCTCCAAATCGTGTGTAAAACGACTTAAGAAGGGGTATTCCATAATCCGATCGATTTTTCGTTCGTGGGGCGGCGCGGACTCCGTCCCCGTGGGTTGCACGGGTGCTTGAGCACCGCGATTTGCAACCTGCGCGAGGACGACCTCCGTGTGATTGGCATACGTACCAAAGTCGCTCTTGGGCCGGGACCTGATATTGCGGGCCCACCCCAAGACGAGTGTCAAACGAAGGAATCGCCGTGCATCTGCCTGGCAACTGTCACGGACCTCATCAGCCGGCCAACGCCTACGGTCAAGCCCCACGCGGCACTGACTTCCGCACAATTTTGGGTTCTTTTGAAAGAGGCGGGACATCCCAACTTGTTAGACACAGAAGAACGCGTTTGATAGAGACGGTTCTCTGTGTTCAGAAGTTTGGCTCGCGAATTGTTGCTTACGTGCCTTTCACCCAATCCCCCCGCCATCGTCCCGAGAACCCACCAGAACGCTCACAGGTATTAAGTGTGTAACGGACTAGCGTATTGGTGGGATCGTTGGTTGTCAAGTATTTAGTGCTGCGAATCATCGGGAATTGCCAAAAACAGTCCGATTCGGGGGAGTGAGTTGGGCTCGCGGTTCGGAGTCGGACGAACGGTTGGGGGCAGATCCGAAAGACGGGGAGAGACAGGGGGGGGCTTCGGTCGGCGATCGCGAATTTTTGGCGACGTTTCAAGGGGCGGTGTGTTGACATGTCACCCGTCGGGTGTAGGATGATGGAAGGGATTTTGCGGCGGTCGTGGTATGCGCACCGTTGCCGTTCCCGGTTTTCGGTTGGGTGAGTTCGGAAGGCACAAATCGTGACGTGGTCCGTGGGGTGAAGTGTCGCTCATGAAGGACGTTGGAAACCGAGCGCAGAAAAGTGCTTTGCCCGCGAAATCCGCGTCAGGCGGGAGGCGTGGAAACGGCAAACAGTCGAAGGGGCGTCCGTTCGACCGGGAAGGGGCTTTGGCCGACAAGGTTCTGGTCGATCGGTGTCTGGCCGGCGAGGTGGCGGCTTGGGAGGAGTTGTACCTTCAGTGCCACGACTCGCTTCTGGCGACGATCGACGCGATCTTGGGCGAAGGCAAGAGCGATCGGAATCTGGTCGATGAGATTGCGGCGCGAGTGTGGTACGCGCTGGTGGCGAATGACGGCCAGCGTCTTTCCGCCTACAGTCCCGATCGGGGTGCTCGGCTGATTACCTTCATGCGGACGGTGGCGCGAGACGAGCTTGGTCGCCATTTCCGCGCGGAACGCCGTCGCCGGCGTCGCGAGATACTGGCCGCTTGGGGAAAGCCCCGCTATCGATCGGCCGTCGCCTCACCGCCTGTACTGCTTGGCGAGTTCATGGCGACCCTAACTCCCCAAGAGAGGGACTTCTGTGCGGACCATCTGCTGGGGGCCTCCGCGACGGATAGTCCGTCGGGGGGAAGGATGCTCTCGGCTGTCAACATTCGCCAGATTACGCATCAGGTCTATCGGAAGTTCGTGCGATTCATGGGCAGCGACTCGCAATCGTAGGCGAGCAAACTACTTAGGGCGATTTTTCTTCGCCTCGGGCGTGCCGGCCACTATATCTCTTCGGCGCATCTCGCCTTTTCGAGAAGATTTTCCGATTTTCGCCCTAACAAACGCCACCTCGGCGGCTTATAGGCTACGAACGCAGCTCACTGCGGGTTGGCCCGCGGGGCAGACCTCCGAGGAATATTCACATCTTGAGAAAGGGGAATGTGATGAAGAAGGGATTGTTAACCGTATTTGGCGTGGCATTGATGGTTGCGGTTCTCGTGCCTGGACCCACAACGGCATCGGTCATCGAACTGAACAACTACACGCTGGATTTCGTGTCGGCGGCCATCCAACAAGCGGGCAACGGCATCAACGACGCTAGTGATGCGGCTGCCGCTGGTATCGTCCGCCTGCCGGGTGTCGACGAGTGGAACTTCAACGACAAAAGCTTCGTTGGATTTGTGGACAGCGATGGCAGCGGGAATATTTCAGCCGGCGATCTATTTTACGATTTCGGCGTGGCGAATGTGACCGGTTTCGATACTGTTGGTGGATCGGTACTGAAACCCGACACCTATGGTAATTCCCTTGGGGGGGCCGGCCAAACGGCTAGCACCCATGAGCTGACGATTGCCTTCCGTGCAACGGGAGTTCAGGTGTCGAATGCCTTCTTCGTGATCCAATCACTTGACCAGCTGGATGCGTATGTCGACGCGGGTGTTGGCTTCACGCCTTCGGATATTTCGGCTGCGGGTTCCTATGTCGATGGCTTGCTGGTCGAAGATGCCCGCGACCTTATTTCTGGTTCTGGCAACAACACGGTTCCGAGCGAGCCGGCCGGTGAACTGGCAATGAGGTTCACGATGCAGGACTATTTGACGGGTGAAGACAATGACTTCGAGGAGGACTTCCTTGCTGACGACGGTTCTCCCTTGTCGGTAGACGTCAACGTGGTCGAAGCCACCACGCCCGACCCGGTTCCGAATTGGCAATTGGTCATCGGCGTGACGGACACGACGAATGTCCTTACGAACAGTGGCGCTTTGACGGTCGCTCAGCAACTCGGAGGGGTTTTCGGCTTCAACCCTGGCATACAGGTTGATCCAATCAACAACCCGGCGATGTTCGTGGGTGGCTCTTATGGCGGCGTGGCTTTCGACTTCGGGTTCGTCTTCGACTCCGAGGGTTCGTTGAACAAGGAAATCGTTCCGGAACCGTGGACCGCGCTGATTTGGGGTGGCCTTGGCCTCTTCGGTTTGGCACTGGCTCGTTATCGCAGGAAGTAGTGGTAGGCCGTTCGGATTCGGTTATTCGTGATACTAAAAGGCTCAGCGGCGGGTGAAGATGCCCGCGGCTGAGCCTTCTTTTTTTCATCGTTTCCGGGGATTGTCGGGATGCTGTCTAGACGCCCGAACAACTCGATGTGTCGCAAGCTCCCACCTGACCGATGCCGTAGCGTCCAGGTGCGAAGATGTTGTGGGGGTCCAGGGCCTGTTTGATCTTGTTGGCCATGGCGGCAAACGTCGGTGAATGCTGCATGATCCGGTCCATGTAGGCCACGGTGGTCCGATACTGTTGATATCCCGCGGCTGCGGTGGTCTCGCACATTTCGTTGTACAACGTCATCGCTCTTGCAGTCTCCTCGGCGTCTTCGCGGTCGAAGAAGATCGACATCAGAGCGATAATCGATCGAGGGTTCGCAAGCATCAGAGCAGTCGAGAAGTCGAATCGATGCTTCTCGAACAGCGGCTTCACGAGATCGAGCAATTCGTTCATTTCCTTGCCAGTTGAGGGAACGACTATTCCCGCCCACATCAAGCCGCACCGGTCGCGAGCTGGATCGATATTGGTTCGGGGACGCTCCATTTTGGTTTTGAAATAGCAGTGCCCGACGAAGTAGTCGCTTGGTACTCCCTGAAGGAGAGAATGGATGTGGGGAAAAGCCTCCAGGTACTCGTAGGGTTTTCCAATCAAGCGGACGGTCAGACGGTTGACCAAGCCGGCGAATCTCGAACTCGACCGGGCCTTTTTTAGGAAACTGACCAGACGTTTTAGCAGCGAGATTTTCTGATCCGTTACAAACATGAGCTTCCCGTAGGGCGAGAGCTCTTTCTTGATTAGCGCGCGATGGGCGCGAAGTTGGGCGGGGCTTCCGTAGATCCCTCCGCCGAAGCTCCACGGTGCGATATTGTACCGCTTGCGAAGTTGTGCCTTGGTTTCCTGGGAGAGACAGCTTTCGCCGTTCAGGAGATGATGCGGATATTTCCCTACGAGGGCCAGACCAATGAAATCGTTGATGATGTGTACCTTGCTCTGAATCGCGCCCTGAAGAGACAGACGCCGGATCTTGTCTATCATGATCGGCATGTCTTCTTCTCGTCGAAGCTCGAAAACGTAGGAATTGAAGGCCTGTGGTTTCGGCATCAGCCAGATTCCCATCTTGGTCACAATGCCATAATTGGATTGGCTGAAGAGTCCTTCAAAGTAAGGCCCGACACCCCATTTGAAAACATTGCAGGTCTTGGACTTGGAAAAGTGGGCGGCGCCGGTGCGAACCAGGCTTCCATCGGGCAGGACAACTTCCATGCCACAGACTTTCTCAAAGTGATCTCCGTAAGGGGTCTCGCCGATACCGCGTTCCAAAGCGTTCCCGACCACGCTGCCGTCGGAGGGGCCGTCGGTGCAGTCGGACCACAGCTGGATGTTGTTCTCTTTCAGGTAGTCATCCAACTGACGTTGCGTCACGCCTGGTTCGACGACTGCGTATGCCAACTCCTCGTTGACCTCAATAATCCGATTCATCCGTTCCATCATCACGACAATGGCACCGTCATGAACGGCGGTCGTCGTTCCGTATCCCCAGTTTTTTCCCCGGCCAAATGGCCATAGCGGCAGTCGGTATTTCGTGGCGATCTCGACGATCTTCTGGATTTCCTCGGTGCTGCCGGGAAAAACAACCGCCGAACATTTGCGTTCCCAAGGGATGATCGTAGCGGAGTAGCGTTCCATATCTGCGTCATCAGTAGACACATGATCCTCGCCGACCGCTTCGGCGAGTTCGGCGACCGCGAGGTGAAAGTCGCTGTTCGTCTGATCCTGAGACTTCTCGGGTCCTTCAGTGACTACATTCAGCATTGTCATGGCAATCCTCCTATCTGGAAAACTCGTTCGCCCAATGGGTTGGGGCGATTGTGGGATATCGAGAGCCCGAGCCAATCCGTTCTGGAAAGGTGGGCCGTTTTACAGGGGCTCAAAATTTGTGGATTATTCCCCATGTAACTGACGGTCCGAACACGGATATATAGCTTATTGTCTGTCAACGGCAACAGCTTCCCCGACACGACTGGGTGACGATTGAACGGCGCCGTTGCGATGCGTTTCTTGTGTTTTTCGATAAAACCCGAGTATTCGATCGAGGTAGCGATCGACGGGTGGCAAGGTCAAAGCGTGGGTTGCATAGAATGCTTGTGTGTTGGTGGTGTCGAACGTCTGTCGTTCACCTAGATACGCCAGGAAGAAAGGCAGGCTTTTCAGCGCCCGTTGGGCATCTCCGTGACTGAGTCGCGTGGCCCATGGCAGCAGTCGACGCAACAGCGTGTCCGAAATTGGTCGAAGGCGGGGGAGCTGTTCCCCATGAGTGGTCGCGAACGCTCGAAGGCGCTTCGATAGATCGGTTAGTTGGATGGCCTGCTCTGGGCCGGAGCAGAGGTGGAAGATCTTGCCGACCGCATCCGCGTGGCGACTAGCAATGTAAATTGCCTGGGCTACGTAATCAACAGGGACAATGTCGAGCGTCGCGTCGCCCGTGTCCACGACAAAGCCTCGTGTCCTTTTTCCGGTGAGAAACTCACAGAGGTAGTAGAAGACCTGGAAATGGCTGATCCTGCCGGTCCGCGAGTTGCCCACAACCATGCTGGGACGGTGGATGGTCAGGGGTAGTCCCTCATCAAGTTGCTTGAGCAAAAACTCCTCCGCCTCTGCCTTGGCGGCTTCGTACGTGTTGTGGAATCCGCGTGATTCGGTCAATGGTCTTTCCGGAATCAATCCGGGCATTCGTCCCGCAACACCAATGGTGCTGATCACATCGAGCTTGCGGAATATACCTCGTTGTTGAGAGGTTCTTGCCAGTTCCACAACATGCCTGACAGGATCGATAGTGTTGGTTCGCGCCTCATCCATGGACTGATTGAGTTTGACGTTTCCCGCGCAGTGGACAACATGCGTGAGTTTGCTGCCGAGTTGATCGAAGGTATTGCGATCCAGGCCAAGTCGTGGTTGAGATACGTCTCCACAAAATGCAATCACTCGGTCTTTCAGAGAGCGGTCGTTCGGAGTCAGCTCCCAATATTCGTAGAGTCGATCCAACCGCGTCTGGAGATGTGCCGGTGAATCGGCTCGGATGAGAAGACTGACCTGGCAATCCCCGGACTGTAAGAAAAGTGGGACCAACTCGGTGCCGATGACGCCCGTCGCCCCGGTGATGAGGACATGATTCATGTCGGGAGCTTCTCCAAAGGACGTGACGTCGACGTGTCCAGGCAAGGTTCGTTGGGCTGAGCGTACATGCGTTCAATCAATTCAGCATGTAATTCGCTGACCCGGTCTCGCCGGATCTTGAGCGTCGGAGTGAGTTCGCCGCTTGCCACGCTCAACGGACGCGGCAGGATCGCGAAATCGGCAATTCGTTCGTGCCGGGCGAGGTTTCTGCCATAGAATTCAATCTCGCGGCGAATCAGGGATTCGACCGTTTCAAGATCGCCGGAAGAATCGGAAGCCGGATCGAGATGGAGTTCGGGCTTGCCAAGTTTCTCGCACAATGCCGTCTGGCAGACCGCGACTAGGCCGACCAGATACTTCCGTCCGTTGCCAAGGACAACCATTTGATCAATGTAGGGACTTCGGCAGTACGTAGCCGCGATGGGGGTTGGTGAAATGCGACGTCCAGTGGAGGTCTTGAGAATGTCGACCGTCCGTCCCGATAGGTAGAGAAAGCCGTCGGGGTCGACGTGGCCGATGTCGCCTGTTTGCCAAAAACCGTCTTCGGTCAAACGACTGTCCGCGTCTTTGCCGTGGTAGTAATGTTTCAGGACACCTGGGCCGCGCATTTGGATTTCGCCATCGGCCGTGATTCGGATTTCATTTTGGGGAAACGGCTTGCCTACTGAGCCGAATCGATAACACGTTGGCCGATTCGCCGCCATGGGGACCGTATTCTCGCTTATTCCATAGGCCTCAAGCACGAGGAGTCCGATTCCATGAAGGAACTCAAGCAACCATTGCGGGGTGGGCGAGGAACCCGTGACCATGAACTTCATGTTGCCTCCCATCACGTCGCGTACCTTTCGGAGCGCCAGTCGATCAAGGATGCCATGACGGATTCGAAGTCCCAAGGGGATTTTTTTTTGCTCGCGTTCACATTCCGCCCGTGCCATTCCACACCGCAACGCGGCTCCAAAGGTGGCCTTGATCCACCAGGGGCTGCTGGAAACCGTCTGCATGATGTTTTCATGCAGCTTTTCATAGAAACGAGGTACCGCAACAAAAACCGAGGGTCGAACTTCGCACACGCACTCCATGATTTCTCTGGGATTTTGCACGAAATAGGTTTTCGCCCCACAATCAATGGCCACGAGATTCATCATTCGCTGGAAGAGGTGAGCCATCGGCAGCCAACAGAGCATCGAGTCGCTTCGCGTAATCTCGGGAAAGAAATGGCCGATTGCCCGACACGCGATCATGATTTGGTGATGCGAGTATTCGATTGCCTTGGGTCGACCAGTCGTGCCTGACGTGTACAGCAGGATTGCCGAATCATCGGCCGCGACATTGGGCAAACAAGAATCGTCCCGCTTCTCGAAACCGGAGGTCATCTCGTCCCAACGCCGCCACCTCTCGCCCGGCCGAGTTGCGGTTGGATCCAGGTGTACAACAAACTTCAACTCACCCAAGATGTCCGTCGGGATCTTCTCGGCGTTTTCCGTCGTGTCGACAACCAGGCAACTTGTCTCGGAATGTTTCAGCAGATAGGCCACGTCGTTCGGTGTGGCATGTGGATCGATGCCGACGATGACGGCTCCGGCAAGAAGGCCCGCCATTTCAGCAGTCTGCCACTGCGGGCAAGTGTGAGACAAGATTGCAAGCCGATCGCCCTTGCCGAGTCCCATGTGTCGAAGCGCGGCCGATACGTTCCGCACCTCGTCCCAGAATTCCGACCAAGTTTGGCCTATCCATTCCCGAGAAGGCGAGCGATGGAAGCGGGCAGCGACCTGTGAGTCTTCCTCCAGCCGATCGTGCAGCAGCGAGGTGATCGTCATTGAGTCACTATTGCGGTTCATCAGCGCACACTTCCTCAAGGTCTCTTATTTCCGCATCGTTCATTTCTTCAAGCTGACAACGGTCTTCAGACGGGCAAACGTTGTTTATGTCTGGTTCGCCCCTGGTAATGCGCAGATCGCTCGGGTTCAAATCGAGCCATTTCAATGCCTTCTTTACGTGCTTGCCGAGAAGAATCTGCTTGCGAATCATGAAGTCGACGAGTGGGCCCAGGAGCCGCCAGTAGCGCCGGCTCGCCTTTTTTTCCCGGATAAGTGCGGCGAATTCGGGCGCATATGAGTTGTAGCCGAGGTTTTTGAGATCCGAGTACATCAACAACCAGTTGACCGGGCAGTTGCTTAGAATTGGACTTGCGTGTCGTGTGTTACGGACGAGCCCCAGTTCAACAACGGTCTTCATCACCTCCGTCTGGTTATAGCGCCATGCGTGAAAGGGCGCCAGATACCGAGGAAAACGCGTGTCGGCCGGGTAGTTGGCCGGATTCCAGAACAGTTGAAGGTCTGCCTTGCTGAATTGTCCGCTGCCGCGGATTTCCTGAGGTATCCAGTCGGTTTCGGTGATCATTGCCTTGGGGAATTCGTAGACCATCCGATCCGGGTCCGGCTGGCCCGGAGAATAGCCCGCCAGGATCAATGGTATGTTCTTTTCCACGGCCAGTTTCAAGGCATAGCCCTCGGTTAGCGGCGCACACACATAGCAGACGGTCCGCACCGCCCCGCGCGCATTCTGATTCTGGAGCAGAAACCGAAACAGTCTTCGGTAGAGCTGTTTTGGGGGTGTATAGGTGATATGAGGAACTTCCAAGCGAGCGACAGTCTGATGGATGTTCTTCCATGCAATATCCGGCACATGGATATTGACCGTAAAAGCCAACGCGTTCAATCCGTAGTCGTGCTTAATCTTGTGAAGCAGATAGCAACTGTCCTTCCCTCCACTCAGCATGACAATGCAGTCGTACTCGCCTTCGCCCCGACACGAATCGAGCGCCAATTCGAGGTCGCGCTGTCGCTCGACGCGTTGTTGTTCTTCCGATTCCAGGTCGACAGTCCGGCGTTGACGACAGTACGCACACACGCCTTGAGCGTCGATATTTGCCCCTGGAACCGCATCCGGCAGAAGACAGTTTTTACATTTCATTCGCTCCACCTTCCTGCTCGGTTGGCGCTTCTTGATGGCTGTGCCGCAAGTCGTTAAGCCAAAACCTCCCTGTGTTCATGGTTTTCCTCTTGTCTTATTCCGAGGTCGTGTCGGTGTCTCGGGTCAATGGGTTTCCCCGCAGTGTGAGTCTCGTCTTGAAATGTCGATGGTTCCGCACTTTTCTCCTAACGTTGCTCGTGGTTCTCACTTTGGAAGACGCTTTCATGTACCTGAGGCTCTGACGGACCAATCCGCGTGGTGTTGTCGATTGTCGTGGGTTCCGCGGTGGTAGGCGTGGCTTGTCGTGGGTCAACGACGACATCCACGCGCAGGCCAAGCAACAGTGAGTGTTCGTCTTCTAGTTCGATCCAGATTTCTCGTGTCTTTGTGTCCTGACGCTCGGTGGGCCGGTTGCTCCAGAGTTCCTTGTGGCCCATGCGCGGACTGAGGCGGATGACGCGGCCTTTAAGTCCGTCGCCGGGCAGGCCGTCGGCGGTAATCGTCGCGTTCATGCCGAGTTTGAGACGCGGGGCGTCGAGTTCATCGACGTAGGCTCTCACGTAGTAATGACTCGTGTCGGCCATAATGATGGCCGGTTCCGCCGACGCGGGGCTCGTCAATTCGCCCTCGCGGCAGTCGACCTTGAGAATCTGACCTCGGCAAGGGGCTCGCAAGACGGTCTGATCTTGTCGGACCTTGGCGAGTTCAAGTCGGGCGCTAGCGGCTTGGATTCGGGCGTTTTCGATTTCCACCTCGTCGGGGCGGGCGGAAGCATCGAGCCGTATCATCCGCGCCTTGGCCGCGGCAACTTCGGCGGTCAAGGTATCGAGCAGGGTTTTCTTGTCGTCGGCCTCCTGCTGCGAGACGGCTCGGGCCTCGCGCAGATTGTTGATCCGTTCCCAGGAGACCCGGGCCCTTTCCCACTCGGCCCGCTTGGCTTCGTACATTGCTCGGGCCTCGCTCCGCTGCTGCGGATGGGCGCCGTTGAGCAGGCGTTCGCGTTGAGCCTTGGCCATTTCGAGTTCCGCCGCCGCCAGGGCGACGTCACAACGATATTGCCGATCGTCGAGCGTGAGAAGGACTTCGCCCGCTTCGACCGCCTGTCCCTCCTCGACATACACATTGGTGATTTGGCCGGTCATCTGAGGTCGCAGTTCAATCTCGGGCGTGCTCCCTTCGATCCGTCCGTCGGCGTAGATCATGTGTTGCCGCGGCTCGCAGGCCGAAGGCTTAAACGAAGTCTGCGACTGGGTGGCGATCATCAGTCCCAAAGCCACAACGACGGTGGTCCCTACGGCGATCATGGTGACTTTCGTCATGGTTCTTTACCGTTCACTTTCCAAAAGCGCGGTCGACGTTGATCCGGCGGTCTCTGCAATACGTCCGTTTTCCAAGTGAAATACCTTGTCGGCAAAAGGAAAGATGCGTTGATCGTGCGTGACGATGATGGCGGTTCTTCCTTCCTCGGTCGTGAGCCGACGAAGCAGCTTCATTACCTCTTGACCGTTGGTCGCGTCGAGCGACGCGGTCGGTTCGTCGGCGAGAACGAGGTCTGGATCGGCGCTCAGTGCCCGAGCCAAGGCTACGCGCTGACACTCTCCAGAACTGAGATTGTGTGAATGGGTGTGTGCTCGGTGAGACAGGCCCACGGCATCCAACAGGTCGGCCGCGCGGCTCGCGGCCTTGTGATGAGGCATGCCTTGGAGAGTCAGCGGCACGCAGACATTTTCGAGGCTCGTTAGTCCGCGTATCAGGTGAAACCGTTGAAAGACGAAACCGATCCGGTTTCGCCGAATGGCGGTGCGTGCCTGCTCATCGAGTGTCGAAATGTCCTGGTCGAGAATTTGGACGCGTCCCTGGTCGGGAGAGAGAATACAGCCGAGAATCGACAGAAGCGTGGTCTTGCCGCTGCCCGAGGGCCCGGCCAAAAAAACACACTGCTCTCGCCGGATTACGAGATCGACCCCTTCGAGGACGGGCGTAACCGTCGCGCCCGAACGATACGACTTGTGGATACCTTCAGTGCTGACCGCGATCGGCTTGGTGATTGTTTCATCGAGTTGGCTTCCGATCATCATGACTCGAGTACCATCAGCGGGTCAACGTTTCTGATCCTCAAATAGGGGAGGAGCGATGCGACGAGGCAGATCACCAGTACGAGCAGGCAACTGCCCAAGGAGAGCCACACCGGTACGACGATCGGTGCTCTCGGCGTGCTGTAGAAGTATACGATTCCCCAGACGGCCAGGAGGCCGAGAATCGATCCGACCAAGGCCATCGCGAGGGCCTGAATCAGGAGGATGGAGCAGACCTGGCGTTCGGTGGCGCCGATGGCCTTGAGCGTGCCGAATTCGGCCAGCCGATCGAGGACCATGGCGTAAAGCGTCTGTGCGACGATCACCATTCCCACGAGAAGTCCCAGCAACGTGGCCGCGCCGAAGCTGATTCCCAGGCCGGTTCGTGTCATCCAATAATTGATCGAAATCCAGCCGTACTCCTCACGCGGAAAAACATCGAGTTCCGGGACACGACGTTGGATCGCTTCGCAGACGCGGTTGACGTTGGCGTTGGGTTCGAGTTGAACCAGGAAATAAGAACAGACGTCCGGGCTTTTGTTCAGATAGCTGGCAGCCCGGTCGTACGTGGTGAAAATATATGGCGTGACCAGGAATCCCATGATGCCGTGACTCATGGCGACGATTTTGGCCCGACGGCCGCCGATTTCTCGGGTAGTACCTACCTTGGGAAACTCGAGTTTTTGGACTTCACATTCATCCATGATGACAGCATTTTGCCGAGCGAGCGCGAGCGGATTGCCTTGAGTAACGTTCCACGCACTGCCCAGCAAGCTGGCTTGATCGGCACCGACAACCGCCACCTGTTCAAATCCTCCGCTGGGAAGCGACATGTCGGCGAAGCCGATGAGATAGGGTTCTGCCCGTTTAACGCCGGGCACCGCGCGGATGCGGTTGACCCACCGCTGGGGAATGTCGCGAGGGAAGTCGACGTTGTGCATCTTTCGGTGACCAACCCAGATATCGGCCTGACCATGTTCCACCAGCAGGCTGGCCTTGCGAATCAGGCCAAGAAAGAAACCTCCCTGCACATTCACCAGAACGATCGAAAAGACCACACCAACCAGAGCGGTGAGCAGTTTTCCCCGATCGGCGATCAGCGTTTTCAGTGCAATGGACCACATGGACAGTCGACCACGTTCCGAGGTTGATCAGGCATTGTTTTGGCCCAGTTCACGATGTCCTCTGGGCTCGGTCGATAGGTGGTGCTTTCCGATCGGCGTTGGGGTTTGAGCGTAATCGGCCACGTCTGAATCGTACGTTACGCTCCGAGGCGTTGATCATGATCAGGCGGCGTCTCGTCCCAACGCGCGGTGTCTTTCGGCCTTGCCTGCCAGGAAATCCCCTTCAGGCGATATTCCCCTCAGGCGGCAAAAATGGAGATGGTCCGCCTGGGGGATTTTGGGAGCCTTGAAACGAGATTCCGGTTGCTCCCCTGTTTCATATTGCTGCAGCAGCTTCGGATTGACCCGCGATCGCAATTTGTGCAGATCGATGCGGCAACAGACAGATGGGTTGCCACGAACCGCCTTGTTGGGACGTAATGGGCCCAGCGATTCTGCCCCGAGGCAATACTGGTAGAATTTCTGATGGCTCGGATGAATGGCCATCAAGAGATCGTCGTAGCCTGCCCAGCGCGTGTAGTGAAACATAAAGCGAGTGATCGCGAAGAAGACGGCTCGCGGATGGAACTCGTGCGTTGGCCAGACCGCAAGACACGTGATCTCAGCCACCTTTCTGCCGTCGGACCGCAACGATTGCACTTCAAACGGATAGGTCGCCTCCAACTGCATTCCTGATGCATTGTCGCCGACCACCGTGAGCGTTCCGAGGACCTCATCGAGTTCGCTTGTCGCTATGATGGTTCGGCTTACGGGCAGGCCAAAAACGGGCTGATAGACAATACGCCCAGGATGGGGTGGGATGTAGTTTTTCGCTAAGTAGCAGCGGTACACCAATTCGAACGCGCCGGTCCATTCGCACCGGTTGCTGGCGATACGCACGTCAAGCGCAAGACTAGGAACAGGAAACCGAATGAGTTTCTTCATGCTCGGAGTGGAGTTAATGGTTCTAGCCCTTTTGAAACTTCAGTGCGGGTATCGCATGCAAAACGGAATGGGGCAATCTGACAGTATTAAGTGGCAATAAGGGCTGATACTATGTTCCTTGGCGCGGACTTCCGCGCCGCAACGTCGCCTGGAGGAGAACGCGCGGCGGACAATGCTGACAAGTGGACAGCCCCAGGGCGAGTCCAAGCTGGAAAAATGGGTTGTCCGGCAGGCGGGAGAATACCGCAATCGCCTTGGACGTCCAAGGCCAATTGCCGGCGGCCGCAAGGGGGCTCTAAAGTGTTGTTGGTAAAGTAGTTACATGTCACTGGCGACGGCATGTTGACTGGCCTGGTAAGGCCTGCGCGGCAAGAAACACGGGAGGGCAGTGAGAGGTGTTGATGCCGCGACGTCCGCCCCTGGTTGTCGAACTTGGCCGAGACTCGGTCGTCAGGCAACCGCTGCGCCAGCCATTTCAGTCCGGCTGTCGTCGGCTTGGTCGTCCATGCCTCCCAGCGGCATCGGCTCGAACGCGGAATCGAGCATGTTCCGGAAATAGTCGCATTGCGATTGTGGAATTGGTTGTGGCTTGAGTTGCGCGTGGGGAATCGGCTGACCGAAAAACGTGTCCCAGCTTCTTGGCCGTTCGCGATCGACCCTTGCGAAATTCAACGACAGGGCGACTGCGGGATGGTTTCGGGCCGAAGGATAGGCCCTTTCATCGCCGATCGGTTCGAACGCCATGTAACGCTTGTAGAACCTCGCGTGTCGCGGGTGGACGGCGGCGACGAATTCATGCACACCGCGATACCGTGCGTGTTGCGCCGCCAGGCGACACAGCCTGACGAATATGGGGAAGAACCGTTTCGGATCGTTGCGACGGTCGGCCAGACACGAGAGTTCGCCCATCCAAAGGCCGCGCGCCCGGCGCTCCATGATCTCCTGTTTATAAACGGAATCCATGGGCAACCCCAACTCCCCATCGAGCACCAGCGTTACCGTGGAGATAACTTCGTCGTCGCAGATGGCCACGAACACTTCGGTGGTCGGAAGCAGATGATACGGGGTCACCCGCATCTCGTGCCAGTTCGGTTCCGTCAAACCGGCGCGCAGGTAGGAATAGTGAACGAGTCGAAATGCCGCGGCTCGCTGTTCGCGCGTAGCCGCAATTCGATACTGAACATCCGCGATCGTTTTTTGGGACGAACTCGCGCCTAGTCGAATAGTAGACATTGTACCTTCACCCGTTTCACGGTGTCGAATCAATGTTGTGGATGACGTTGTACGATCTTGCGGCAGGCACAGGGTAAATTACAGCCGCGCGTCGAACACCTGTACGGGGTCGGAGGCACCGAAGCGGAGTGCCAAACGCCCACGCGATTCAAGGGTGAACCACTAGACCGAGGATGTGGACGTGCGACTCCATCTGAAGCTTGCACTCCGAAAAGATGAGATTCGAAAAACGCCTTGCACCACTGGTTTCTTGGTCCTTAGCGGCCATAACCAGCGAAGATGTCGGCGCAATATGACGAGCGACAAGACTCTTAGACAAGACTCATAGCAACAATAATAGCCTAGGTCGCGTGACAGACATGTCAAACTTGGGCCTTGAAGAAAAGTGGCCGAGATGCCTTGAGAAATGGAAGGATAAGAGGGGCAGGACCGGTTGTGGCGATTATCGTCGCAAAGCTCCGACGCGAAATCGTGGAAGTCGACCGTGAAATGAGCGGCAGAGTGGCCGGCGTGGCCATTGCGACCGGGCGAGTCGCGATTATCATTTCAATTCGCCGGTGGCGTGCTTCAGACGAAGTACGGCCAGTGCGGAATCGTAGACCGCATTGGAATGGTTTCGGTAGGTTTGCGTCCGTAGCGACTCGGCGTCAAGGACTTCGGTGTTGATGGCGGCCCCCGCCGCATAACGCGTTCGGGCTACCCGAAGGTTCTCGTCGGCCCGGGCGATTGCTTGTGAGGTCACTTCCATTCGTCGGCGAGTCTCGTGGATATCCAGCCATGCGCGACGGACCTGCAAGGCGATTTTCGATTCCAGATCCCGCTTGAATCTCACCAGACTTTCCGCGCGTTGCTGGAGGGCGGTCCGCTCATGACGGTTTCTGCCGCCGTCGAACAAATTCCAACTGGCGACGACACCGACAGCGGCGATACCATCGGGTGAGCGATAGCGGTTTTGCTCGAAGGCATACTCGCCGTGAACGCTGACTTGCGGGCGATTTCTGGCCGACAGGCTGGTGGCCTGATATTGCAGGGACTGCGCCTGGGTCGTAAGGCCCGCGAGTTCCGGGCGATTTTGAAGCGCGCGGGCCGTCAGGCTCTCGACGTCTCCCTGCACGCTTTCCAGCGGCAATTCGGCAATACGAACCGGAAATTCCAAGGGCCGCCCCAATTGGCGGTTGTAGGCAGCGCGACTGGCGTCCAACCGATTGGCGGCCTGGATGGCAGCCTGCTGGGCGTCCGAAAGTGCCACTTGCGCGGCAAGCAAATCGTTTCGAGGAACCTGCGAATGCTTGAAGAGCATTTCGACTTCATGTTCGTGGGCCTTGAGAGAACGGACGGTGCTTCGGACGACTTCCAGATCATGTTGTGCCCGAAGCACCGCCACATAGTCTTCTGCAACGTGCATCCGAAGGTCGTTCACGAGTTCGGTAAATTCGAATCCGGCCGAAGCGACTTTCGCCTCGGCGGCGTCGATGCCGTACCGGATGCGACCGCTCGTGTATAGCGGCACATCCACCGCGGTACGAAATGCCCCACCCTCCTTCTGTTCGTATCGGGCGAAGTTGCTCGGCACCGGAATCGGTCCGAAATCGAACTGAAATGCTGGCTCGGCACTCCGAACCATATACGATCCCTCGAGGTCCATGGTTGGCCAGCGTTGCGAGCGAGCCAGTTGGAGCGACTGCTCCGTCGAGGAGATGTTCCAGCGAGTTGCCTCGAGTCGTTGATTCGCGGCCAAAGCGAGGTTCCAAGCCTGATCGAGCGTTTCCAGTGGAACTGTCGTGGCATTGGAGGTGGTCGTCTGAGTTCCCCTCGCCGTCGGCGAACTTTGAATCGCGGGGCTCGGAGCGGAGGGGCCGCTCACCACATAGCGAGTTGCCGCTGGTTGCTCGGACTGGAAACGCGGTTGGCCAACCACGGGTAATCTCTGCGGTGAAGCAGCCGGTGGTTGGCTCGCCAGAGCGAGGAAGACGGCGGCACAGATAGTCGGATAAGTTGCCACCGGTTTTCCATCCCTTTCAGAGCAAAGTTACGGAATCAGGTCCTATTGATACTTGCATTGTCATTGAACGGTTGTTCATGACCGAATGGTTTGCAGCCGGGCTCCCGTTGGTCGCCCTCCGTTGATTCAATGTGCAAGAGGCGATAGGACGTGATACTGTTTGGTTTCGATGACGAGAAATCGAATTGCCGGAGTTCACGATCTGGAGGAGCATCAGCGAGACGACAGCTGCAAACACAAGGGGTGGTATGCTACCGGCAGGAACAGTCCGCGACAAGATCAACCGACGACGGTCTTCGTGGCTTAGCGACATAACCCCGTTGGACATAGCCGGCTGAAGGCGGAATTGAGCAGGGATTCCGAAACACGCGACGATCGCATTTCGGGATCTCCCGGTGTGGTCCATGCCCCCCTGGCGGTGTATGTCGACGGTCAGCTACAACATGCTCGCCACTTTGCAATCCGTTCGCCGAAGTTTTCCCATATATTACGTCTCGGCTATTGTTTCACGACAATTGAGGTACTATTATTTCGAAGCGTCGCCGGCTCATGTGTGGACATAAGCGCTACCGATTGCGAGTTTTCCCTTGGCAATTCCAGGAATTCAGCGATCGATAGCGCGCTGCGGGCACCGCAACCAACCATCGAGGTCAGTCCGTGCCGATTCTCCCTGCCGAAACAAGCATCTTTCCAAAGGATTTGCTCGACGAGAGTCTCGTTGGGCTGTCCGATCGATGTTGGTGGGTGATTTGGACCAAGGCACGACAGGAGAAAGCCATTGCCAGGCAACTGGTGCAGTTGGAGATTTCGTTCTACCTGCCTTTGGTTTTCCACGAGAACTTGATTCGCAACCGACGAGTCCGATCGCACGTTCCGCTGTTCGATGGATATGTCTTTCTGTTTGCCTCGGAGGAAGAACGCCAACGCGTGTTGAACACCAATCGAGTCTCTCGCGTTCTGGCGGTGGACAACCAAGAGCAGTTGTTCAACGATCTTCGACAAGTGAGCCGGCTCATCAAGTCGAATGCCCCCTTGACCATTGAGCGGCGTCTGATGCCCGGTCGTCGAGTTCGTGTAAAGACAGGGGCGATGCTCGGGCTGGAAGGGACGATCATCTCACGACGCGGCAATAGTCGATTGCTCGTGGCCGTTAATTTCTTGCAACAGAGCGTGTCCGTCGCAGTCGATGATTTCACGGTCGAGCCGATCGACTGATTTCAAGATGACTGACACGCTGCATGGGAAAGACCGTTGCAGGTTGTCGTCCTGAGTGTCGCGAAGACTCTCGTCCGTGCAAGATGAACGGGAAGCGTCTGCCTTGTGAGTGCTCTGCTCGGATGACGGGGCTGGCAGCGAAGCCCTTTCCAAAACATGTCGCGAGAACGCTACCTGATTCCGAAGCGGGAGTGGCCTGGCTCGTTCAGCGCCAACAGGGACACGATGAGTTCTCGTGGAGTGGGAATTCTGGAACGGCCACTCCACGGCGATCTTGTGGGCTTCGACGCCGGTGATTCCGTGCCATCGACTTTCGAGTAACTCGAAATCACTCGTTTTGGCTCAGGTATCACGTACGCATGGCAGACCTGATTCAACCGAGCATCGGTCCGCATTGCCGTGTTCAGGTGGGCATCCGAGTCCTTATTCAGGGAGGGGTAGCTTCCCAGTTCCGGAGGCTGCGGAGCGGCCGGCAGTACGTTGACCGCGGATTCTGGAGCCTTGGCTTCATCGACCGGTGGCTTCTGATCGGCGGGCGTCGGCAAGACAGGCTCGGGCACGTCCAGGGGCTCGGCTTTCGGAGGTTCCACGTCGTCCGGTTCTGTCGCGTTTGGCACGAGCGGAAGGGCATCGAGAGGAATTGGCTCCGAGTCGGGCAGGGTCATGTTGTCCGGATCGGGAGTGGCGTCGCCGAGAATTCTCAGCTCGGTTCCGGAGTTGCCCACGTGCATCGGGCAAGGGCAAGCGGTCCACGGCTGAGGCCAGGCGTACCAGCACGTTCCCTCGAAACCGAAGAACGTTGTGTCGGCAACACACGGCAATTCCGGTTGCTTGGCGGCGTCGCACCGCGCGAAGCAACGGGGCAAGGGCCAACAAGGGCAATCAGGACGCTGGGCCGTTACCCAGCAACAGCCGCTGCATAGGAGCAGTGCAAGACCAATCAGCGGGAGGAGTTTGGTCGTCGGGCTATGAGTCATTGCTATGGTTATCCCCACCTTGAGAACATGAACTGCATTTGACCGTTGGTTGTGGAAACGGCTAGAACGTCGACTGGCGGTTTCCCCCACCTCTCAGCACGGGGCCGGAGAACCTGGTTGCCGTGCCGGCACCAAGCAGACTGAATCCCATGACCCGTTCAAGCGGAGCGATGATCTTGGCCAGGCTCGTATCGAGAGCAACCAGCTTGTCTTCCGCGATGAACACGCGATCGCCCGGCAAAACTTGGTAGTTCGTGCTGGTCGACGCCTGGGCCGTAACGCCGTCCCAGCTGACAGGCAATATCTGCACGTTGCCGGGATCGCGCGTGGGTCGGGCAATCCAGATGCGCTTGGACGACACGGTCTCCAGGCCATTGATTTGTGAAATGGCGTCCAGTACGGTCTCGTTTCCCGTTACCGGAAAACGAAAGACACCATCGCCCATCCCGGCACCCTGGGTTACCACGTAGTAAACCTTGCTGTTGTAGGCGAATACATTCACCGAGACTTCGGGCGCTTCGAGGAACTGAGACAAATGGGCTTCGATCGCCAGCTTTGCCTGGGCGATGGTAAGCCCGACAACCGGAACACTTCCGTAGCTGCCCAATGTGACGGTTCCATCAGGGCCGACCAGGTGTTCGCCGGCGATTTGCTGCTTGGCCGACATCTCCGCCAAGGTTACCAGAACCGACGGTTCAGCCAACGACTGCCGCAGGTGTTGCTCAATGGCAATTTTGGCCTCATCGATCGTGAGCCCGGAAACTCGAACTGATCCGTAACGATGCCCCAGCTTCACCAAACCGCCGGGTTCAATGAGGAAGACCCCGGAAATCGGCGAATCGGGTAGCGTTCCAAGCACTTCGACGCCAATCAAGTCAAAGGTTCTTAGGCGATAGGGAGGCTTCGGTACGATATTCACGGCGTCGATAGTCAGGATGTCGGGTGGCTCAATCGTGTAGACCGGTAATACGACTTTCGACAGTTCGCGCGGCATCGCACTCTCCGCCATCGGCTGCGAAGTCATTACGACTGGGCAGTCTGCCTGCTGCACCGTGTGACAACCGGCAGTTGCCAATGCGATAGCGAGCATCCAAAAACATCGTCCACTTGTCGGGCCTAGACAGATTTTGAACATGACGATCGGACCTGAAATAGTGTGACTTGGACTATGTGACGATTTCTACATGCCGTTCAGCCGTGATTATCGGATCAATCATCACAAGCATCACATTCAGATCGATTAGACCAACGCGATATGGGCATCATTTAGGCCGTCGAGGTCAGGTTGTATCGAATATGCCGATTGTATCGCCAGTGGTGCCACATGTGGGGGGCACCTTTACGGGGGAACGTCGGTCGACGTCCCGCGAGGCAATCCGACCTCGTTAAGACGTTCTTCGGCGTCCTCTCGCGGGGCTGAGGCAACAAGAAAGGAGGGGACCTACCGCAAGTTCGTTCGAGAATCGACGTCCGTCAGGTCACTCGTTAACGGGGGGCGAGGACGTTGTTCTCGCTACGGGTCGAGACCGGGCAAGACGATCGTCGGTTCGTCAGACGGTGCAGGCTCTTCCTCGCCTGGGGCGGTGTCTTGGGTTGGTTCGCTGTCCGGTTGCTCAGCCGAGGAACTGTCGGCATGGACCTCGCGAGCCCCGCCGGGTTTCATCTGTTCGGGCAAAGCCGCTTCGGAGAGCTGCGGCTGGTTCTTGTAGGGGTTGTACAAGGGATCGCCGATCAGAAGCACGGTCCATGAAAGGAATGGACAGGTTCGAGAGTAGACCTCGGCCAGTGAGTACTTGCCTGTTAAAAGCAGAGAGAAAAAGTCGTCGGGCAAGGGAAATGCCGCCAGATAGGCTTCGCGGCTCGAGCCAAGGGTGGCGACTGCGCCGTCGGACAACATTGCCTGACACCAGGGGTTTCTACCTTGCACTCGGTCGTCGTCGTTGAGTTGTAACCAGCTCGCCTCGGACATCGCCAGGTGATAGCCTACCGCGCCGGGCGACCACCGGAACGCATCGACGTAGTCGTTGGGCGAATGCCAGCCGCAATAGAGGGCTGCGTCGGGACAACGGTCCCGTTGGAAGAGAGCCGGTTGGTCATCCAACACGACGTTCAGCGAGGTGTGCCTCTTCAGTCGCGCGGCCAGATCCCGCAACGATTGATCATACCGAGCGAACGAGTCGTTCGATGGTTCTTTGGGATCGTACGCAAGTGCCCGAGCGTCGAGATACACATTACCCTGAAGCGAGGTCTTCTCGGCGGCGATGGTGTCGTCGATCATGCGACGGACAATTTCGGGCGACGGAGCGGACAACCGAGAAACCAGCATCGTGGTTCGACGTCGAGTTGGCATCACGTCGAACTTGTAGTGCCAGGGATTCGGAAGCCAACTCAAGATAGGTGGATCAGGCCAGAGAATCAGCGACAATTCGCTGTCGAAACTGGCTGCCGTGAAATTCTGTTTCAACAGGTAGAGTTGCTGATCGATCCAGCGAATGGAACCGAATAATCCGCCCATGGCTTGGGTCAGATCGATCATTTGATCGTCCCGAGCGATTGTGTCGCGCAGCAGGCTGAGAGACTTCATACCCTGCTGGAGCCCCTCGATACGTCCAGTAACATAGGCAAGTCGCGTCATTTCCTCGGGTGAGTTTCTCGTCGACTGCGAACGGTTCTTGGCCAATCGAATCAGTCCCTGGTTTCCACTGAGGGTTACGAGCACCCGTTCCATGAACTGAGTTGCTCTTTTGCGATCGTCGCCTGGTTTCGTATTTCGCAACCAGGCGTCGGCCGGTTTCATCGCGTTTTTGAAGTGGGTATAGAGATCCTGGAACGAGATGTCACCGGCGAGCACGGGGGCAGGCACTGCCGCGCCCGGCTGTTTGCCGACGGAATGCAGCATGCGAAACAGCGTTGCTATTTGGTCGACCAGGTTCGCGCGTACCTCGCGAAGATGCGCGACCCGCTCGGTGATTTCGAGCGAACTGCCGCCGAGAGGGGTGATTTCCAAGGGGACGTCCCACACCGTCACGAAACAACGAGTTCTTGTGTAAAACTCCTGCCTCTTGAGCCACTTCAGAATCGATGGTCGAAAGGTGTGTTCCCACTGATAGCGACTAATACGCTGAGTTGGCCTGCCTTCGAGCAAGAGGATGTGGGACTCAGGAATACCGCGGGCCTTGGCGTAGTATTCGGCCAGGCTGCGCGACTCCTCGCTCTTGGCCATCGCGATAATGACCACCTGATCCGGCGTCAAGTCGGCTTTGGCGGTCCTCACGGATCCTGAAGCGAGACAGAGAATGGCGACTGAGAAGACGAGTTGTTTCATGAATAACCCCCCCTTCGTTAAGGTTCGCCGCGCCACGACTTCACGTTGCCTGGCACGTCCCCAGAAACGTGCCGTCACTCGGTTGTGAAACCGTCATTACCGAAAACGCGGGCAAATTGGCGCGGACGCCGGCGCCGGTCCTTGTTGGGCGAATCCGCGGGCAAGATGCTCGCGCCACCCAAAAGAGACATGCCAGGCACATGCCTCTAGTGTAATCAAGAACGGCCTCGAGATACAGTCTCTTGGCACGGACAGCGATCATGGTCTCTTCGGCGCTTTGATCGGTCCATTCCCCCCAAATAGACCTTCTCGCTGCCGATTCTTCATTTTCTCAGGCGTGTCGAGCCATGCAACACGGATTTCAACTCGTTGGCTCTGACGGGAAGATCATTGAATCGGCAAAGACATCCTGGAAATCGGGGTCGCACGAGAGATCGACGTGTTTGGTTTGCCGGGCCAATTGTTCGGCTTGGGCTCGGGCAGTCTGCGAGAGCGCCGCCAGCCGCGCTCCGGCTAGCGACGTGTTGCCCTGATAACGAATGCGATTTCGCGGAATGGCCGCCGGTAGAAGGCCGATTCGTTGTGCGTTGCTTCGGCGAATGAAATTGCCGAATCCACCGCCAATCAGTACCCTGCCCAATTGCTCGGGTTCCAGTCCGGCTTGCTTCAGAAGAATTGCCACTCCGGCGCGGATTGCGCCGCTGGCCAGTTGCAGCTCGCGGAAGTCGCGTCGAGTAACGAGAATTGGTTTTCCGTTGGCGGTTTCCGATGGCTCGGCGAGCAACAGCGCGGGGCCGTCCTTCTCGATGACGACCCGGCGTCGAAGATCATCGGGTACATTTGCTGGAATAGCCGCCTTCGGGGGCAAACGCCCTTCGGCGGTCAACACCCCATAGTGCAACAATTCGGCGGTCAAATCGACCAATGCCGAGCCGCACAATCCGACCGGCGCGACGTTGTCCACTACGTGTAGGTGCAGACGCTCGTCAAAGAACACCTTCTCGATTGCGCCGGTCGCGGCTCGCATGCCCTGCGAAATCCGAGCACCCTCGAACGCCGGGCCGGCAGCCGTCGAGGCCGCCGTGAGACGGCCGTTGGCCAACAGAACGATTTCGCCGTTGGTGCCGATATCGATGAACAACGTTGGATCACCGTTTTCGACCAGCCCGGTGGCGAGCATTCCGGAGACGGTGTCGCCCCCGACGAATCCGCCGATGACGGGCATGACATAGACAAGGCCACGTGGATGAATGTTCAATCCAAGGTGGGCGGCCGACACGACGACTTGCCGGGCTGCCGTCGGCACGAACGGAATTTCGCCCAGGCTGCTTGTGTCGATCCGGCAGAACAACTGCTGCATCGTCGTATTGCCCGAGATGGTTATCTTGTAGATCCGATCGCGACGGATACCCGTTTCGTCGGCCAATTCGCCGATCATTCCGTCAATCGCCTCGATAGTTGCTTGATGTAGCTCGTAGAGTCCCTCGGAGTGTTCCCTCGCGTAGAGTATCCGCGAGAGCACGTCGTCTCCGAACTTGGTTTGCGGATTGGCTCGCGAAACGACAGCCCGCTGTTCGCCTGACGGAACGTGCAACAACATGGCGCCCAGCGTGGTTGTTCCCAAATCAACGGCGACGGCAGCGCATTCGTCTTCGGTATTACCGGGCTCAAAATCGATTAGCTTGCCGTGGCTGGTCACGATGGTGCCACGAAAGTTGTTTTCGCGGAGTCGACTAGGCAACAATCGGAGCATCTCGACGTCTGATTCCAGCGGTCCGGCGACCGTTTCGAGAGACAGCATGTCGGGCAGGCTATTGCAGCGCGCGGGCGGGGCGAGTTCGACATAGCGTTTCGACAACGCGGGATCGGCCACGACCGGCGCGCCATCGACCGAATCGACGAGGATTTTGTGTCGCGAGGGAAGCAGCGACGTCTCGGGCACTTCGATGACCGCTGTTTCCTCGATCACGGCCTGGCACGCCAGACGCCAACCCTGGCGGATTTCCTCGGCTGAAAACGACTGTTGATCGACTAGGGTCGGCTCGCAGGCGCCGCGCTTCATCCGAACGCGGCATTTCCCACACGATCCTTCGCCACCGCACGGTTGGTCGAGCGTGATGCCCGCGCTGGCCACGGCCTCGATCAGCCGCGTGCCCTGCAATACGTGGATGGTTTTTCCCAGAGGTTCGAGAGTGACGGCGACCTCGTTTTCCTGCATGGTATGTTCCTCGAATTACCTAGGGGATCGCGTGCCGGTTTTCTGGAAGCCTATCAGAAGTCGAGTTCCTGTCAAGAATTGATCCGGGCAGCCTGATGTCAACTCGGCCCTTTCCATAAGGCCGTTCCGGAGCGTTCGAGCCATTGCCCTTTTTGCGCCGCGAAACGTAATTCGCCATTTTGGTAAACGAGGTCCCATGCGCCCGAGGCGAGCGACCGCCGGTAGTGGGCCAACCCGGTTTCGAGTTGCTTGTTCGTGTAATCGACGAGGCTGGCATAGTCGAGCTTGGAAGTGTTTGGGGTCGATGCTCCGCCATGGTCCAGCCCCTTGTCCAAACGTGTTGGGCTTGCTCCTTCGCGGCGAACCAGTTCGGTCTCAACGGCTTCGATGCCCCGTTGGATCGATTGTCGGACCAGTTCGGCCACGGCGGGGACCATCTCGGGCTCCACGGCCTGGAACGCCCAGCCGAGAAAATGCGTAATGATCGTGCTGGGTAACGACGCGAGCACACCGCCGATTTGATGTCGTTCGGGGTTTTCGTCGGTCGAGACGGTCAACGGCGGCAGTCCGCTGCCGGCCGGCAGCCGTCCCAGCACGAAGCAGCCAAATCCCAAACGAACCCCCGCTTCGAGTATCGCGTTGGAGCCGATAAAGGAGCATTCGATTTGGATGGGTGCGTCGGCCGTGCCGCGAAGAATAGCTCCGCCGCCGATCATCGGAATGGCCGGCACGAGGACCGGCCGACCATCAAGGAGCACTTGCGTCGGCAACGCCTCGACGTGGGCCATGTCGCCCGCGAGGTGCATCGACATGAAATTCGTCCGAATCCGCGCCGAGCGGCAACGGGCACCCAGGATCGCGCCGAAGTCGGTTTCGACGTCGCGAAGCCAGGTGAGCGGCGAGACCGTGGCTCGCGCGGCCAGCGTCGATCGTTCGACCGAAGCCGCTTCGGCCGTGCTGTTGGCGCCGATCCGGGAATCGACAATGCGGCACGAACGGACCGTGCTGCCGGCGCCAATGTGGGAATCGCGAATCACACTTCTCTGGATGACGGCACCGGCTTCGATGTGGCAGTTGTCCAGGATTGCTCGCCAGATTCTGGCATCGGCCTCGACGATCGCGCTCGGCCCGATGCGGCAGCCCGGCGCGATCGTCGCGCCGGCGGCAATTTGGGCACCGGGTGCCACTTGCGAGTCCGCATCACCCTGCCCTGCCCCGAGTGACAATTCCGGTTCGACGCCAGACACGGCCAACGGAAGTGGCTCAACCGAAATGCTGTACTCGACGGGCCGGGGACGCTTGAGAGAATCCTTCGCATTGCACGGCCACTTGAAGATGTCTGTTTCGCGCCATTGATGTTCCAGAGCATCTGGGGCCAGAGGCAAGATTGTGTCCAGTCGTGGATGGAGCCATCGGTGGTTCCGCTCGTGCCACTCGCGCGGCTGTCCATCCTCGAATTGCCACAAACGGCTGTCCATATGGGCTCGCAGCAAGGCGTGGGTCGTCGCAATCCAACACGGCCAACCGCCACGTGGCTGCCCTGCCAGAGGCAGACTCAGGTCGACGCCATATTCGGCTGCCATCGCCCGGGTCATGGCAACGGCCGTTTGCAGTGCCTCGTCGACGATCGTATCGGCCACGGGTTTTTCGGCCTCGGGCAATGTCGCATGGAGCCGCGCGATCATGGCGATGACCGCGCCGGGGGCATACGTAAAAACCCATGCGCCATGTCGCTGTTTTGGTCCCAGACCGACGGACAACTCGCCCGGCATGACGAGTCCCCGGGTCAATTCGCCGCCGACGCCCGCGATTGCAAACGGCATCAAGTAGGTCATCAGTCGATCGTTGACCGTGGCTTCGTCGTCCGCGTGAGGCTCGGCCGACTGGCCGACCACCTTGGTCCACGGCGCGACCCAGCAGCAAGGACCCAACTCGATTTGCTCGTGACTCAACAGCGGGTCGGACCATAGTCCGCCGCGAGGGCCCAACCCTTCGAGTACCCGGTTGGGCTGCGGCAGCAGTTTGCCCGAGTTGGTCGAGTTGATCGTGTTGGTTCCATAGCGGCTCACATGAGGCAGGTCGATTGTGCCGAC
>JAFGIR010000083.1 GCA_016929515.1 Pirellulales bacterium
GATGACGGAACCGGAAAAGTAGGTCGGGGGCGTGCCGCGCGCGGCTCACCCGCTCTTGCTATGCGGGTGCTCGCCTCTTCAGCGACGTGGGGACGCAGATCAACAGCGAAAGGCCCAAGCCCCAGAACAGGCTGTTGCCGAGGAACAAAATCCACTCAACAATGTTGGGCAGGTTCTTGCTCATCCACGGCGTCCAGAGCGACATCCCCGGCTGCATGAGAATCCGTGCCGTTGAGTCGGCAAGCTGGGCGATAACTCCCGGTTGATAATCGGGGTTATCGAAGGCTTCCATGCCCGCCATCATCGAAACGATGCCCATGCCGAGCGTCAGAACAAGGTGCACGAACGCCACGGCAATCGTCGCGAGGATGATTCTCTTCTTCATATTCCTCTCCTTCTCACAGATAGCCTGCACTCGACTGGAAATACTTCCGGCGTCGAGTTTCGGCCACTTCGGGCGATTCGGATTGCCGTTGCTCGAGATCGAGCAGGCTGGCCCGACACATCCGGCATCCCACCACGTCGACGTGAAACGCGATGTGGTCGGCCAACTCGTCGGGCAACCCGCCCAACAAATAACTTCCCAACTCGTGTCGCGAAGGGCAACTCAGGCGGTGGCGCCGCCAGATTTCGCCCAGCGTATGGATGCCCGCGTCGCGGCGAGCGTTGATCGCGCCGAGTTGTTCGATACATTCAGGATGTTGACGCAGCGCGTGCTCGACTTGGGCCATTTCGTCCGGCGGCAGCGCCTCGTCGAGATAGGCTTCCAGCTCATTTTGTCGCGGTAGCTTGGTCATGATTACTCGCTCGCGTACAACTCGGGAAACACCTCTTCGGGCAGTTCCTGTTTTCGAACCGATCCACGCAGGCCGGAGAGGAATTGAAATTTATGGTTGGCCACGGTTTGTTCCGAGAGTCCCAACTCGGCAGCTACCTCCTTGTTGGGCCGGCCGCGGACCATCAGCAACTCAATGCACTTCAGCTTGAGCCAGTCGCCGCGTTGGCGCCAACGCTCGATTTGTTGACGCATGCCCTCGACCAGGGCGCTCTCTTCAATGTGCCGCCGCTCGTCGCTCCGCACGATGCTGCTGGCGGGCCGGGCGTCGCCTGGCTGATCCCAAGTCGTGCCGCTGCTGCCGGAGCCGCTGACCAGCGGAATGGTCGGCCGTCGGCCCTCGCGGCGCAGGTGATCGGTCAGCTTGTGCGCGGCGATCGAAAACAGATAGCCTTCCAGCGAGCGGCGTTTGTCATAGTTCGGCAGACTGGTAAGAAACCCGATGAACGTCTCCTGGACGATGTCCTCGGCGGCCGGCCGGCTGTTGGCCCGACTCTTCACGAACGCCAAAAGGCGTCCTTCGAACCGCGCGATCAACTCGGTCCACGCATCGGACTCCTTCGCCCGAATACGATCGATCAGAAGCTGGTCGGTTTGGCTCGATTCGGTCATAAGTTAAGAGACTGGGTATTCGGGATTAAGAGCCTAAGATGTGAAATATAGGATTTGAAATTTGAGATCTGAAATCTGAAATTCGTGATTCGTGATTCGTGATTTGTGATTTGTGATCTGACATTTCAAATTTCAAATCCAAAACTCCCGTCATGTCTCATCGGGGTCGGGCCAGATTTCCGGGTGAGTTTCATGCAGCTTCTGGCTGACTTGTCGTCGAAACGCGGTCGCTCTTTTCTTGTGCTCGTAAACGCCGCGCGTTTGGGCGTTAAGATGGCGCGGGCCCTTGATGTTGGTGTTCTGCAAATGATCGGCCCAGCCGCGAATCTGACGCGAGCAGCTTTCCGAAAGTGATTTCAGATCCGAGACTTGAGATTTCAGATGATCCGCCTCCCCGTTGCCGTCGACGAAGTGTAGCATCGAACGGACTTCGCCGGCCGAGCCCCGGGCAATGTAGAGAAACGCCAACAACTCGGCCGTCGAGCCGCGCTCGAAACCCTCGGCAATGTTGTTCGACACCGACAAGGCCGCACGGCGGAGCTGATCGCGAAGGTCGCCAGGTTGGGCAAAGAAACGATCGCGCGTCAGGCCATAAACCCGCCGCGCCAGATCCATGGCCGCCTTCCAGACGGGCAGATCCTCGAAGCGATCGTACTTCATCAAACCAATTCCCTTCAAATGTGAGATTTGAAATCTCAAATCTCAGATCTCAAACCCCAGATCACAAATCTCACATCACGAATCTCATATCACGAATCTCATATCCATCCCTCCAGCCACTGCCTATCAGGATAACATCACCGACGATCCGACGACAACCACGACCACGAAAAACAGACCAATCAGGCCCCAAACACGCGTTTTCTTGTAGACACTCAGGCCGATCGTGCCGGCCACCAGGGCCGGCAAAATGACCCACAACCACGTGCACAGCCAGTCGTAAGTTCGGTAGGCTTCCTGGACATCGCTGCTGGACACCCTGATGCCGCCAATATTGTGCCGGGTTTTGTACAGGTTATCGGCGATATAATCACAGTAAGCCAAAGTACCGAGAGCCACGTACGCGAGAATACAGACCACGATTGCCATCAGTGCGTACCGCCGCCAGGCGCCTTCGGTGACCAGGTCGATCTTGAGCGCGCCGTAGAGAACCAGCAGAACGGCCAGGACGCTGGCCAGGCCGATGCCGACACATACAATCCGCTCTTCGACCTGCGTGGTATCCAGTCTCTGTTTGAGCAAGTCGTTCGTTTTTCGGTCGAATTCCAAAAGGACGTACAGCTTCTTCATCGGGGCGAACGAATGTTGCCGGGTTTCTACCCAAGTTGCTCTGACGACCTTCTCAAACAAATAGCCGTCCGGCAGCCGTGCATTCCACTTGGCGTCGGGACCGAGATACAAATCGACATACTGGGCAACCGCCGCCCGCAGCGCGCGCGGCAGTGCTTCATCACACTCCGCCCGCGTCGAGTAGGGTCCCACCACGACGACCGTCTGATACACGTCGCCCACCTTGCCCGGCGACTGGTCAACCCAGTCGGGCCGGTCGTCCTTCGGCGGCTCGGGCGACTCGACCTTGGTCGAGACGAGCCTCGTCTTGTCGGGGCTTGATTTCACCTTGGGCTTCATGTCGACAACGGGCTTTGGTTCAGCAGCGGGCTGCTTCTCGGGCACGTTCGGCCTTGTCTTCTCGGCGACCGCCAATTCTCCGCCCTTCTCGGATGTCTGCCGCGCGCTGGGTTGATCGGTCGCGTTGGGCACGACCATGACCACGACGGGCGAAACCACGAGAACCCCTCGCACCGCGCCGGGCCGATCGCTCTCGCCCGGCACCTTCGACGCGATCGTTTGAGTCACCTTGTCGATCAGACTCTTGATTCGTGCCTGGGTGAGCCAATCGGACAATTCCGGCTTGGCATCTTCGTTGTCAATCTTGGAAGGGGCGTTTTCCTCGGCCGGCTTGGCTTGCTCCTCGGGCGGGTCGTCCTTTGCTGGTTCGGTCTCTCGTTGTGTTGGATCGCCGGCAGCCTTTTTGGTCGTCTTTTCCGGACGTGCCGACGGCGGCTCTGGGGCCTTTCGGGGAGTGCCGGCCGTCCCGTGTTTGACCTTCGACGCCGGTTCGGCCGCTTTGACTTTCCGCTGGGCTGCCTCGATGCGTTTCTTAGCCCTCTCGACGCGCGCTTGCGCGGCGGCCACCGCGGCCGCCCTGCCCTTGCCGGTCCCCGCCGCCTCCTTGATTTGTCGCTCGGCCTCCTCGACTTCCCGGTGGAACCTCGCGATCTCTTGCTTCAATGCCTTGACTTCTTCGGCAACCGACCCGGCGGCCGGCGTCGCTTCGGCGTGGGCCGGCGTTTCAACATACGGCTTCATGACGCGTTCGAACTCGCGAATCCCGTCCCCGTCAGCCTCTTGCGCCACGCTGTGCTCGATTGTGGCGGGCTGATCGTGATAGGACCTCCACTCATTAAATGGCAATATGAAAAATAACCCCAATAGCACGGGCACGACCACGATGAGCCCGACGGCCCACCAGCGGGTCTTTGGATTGACCAACATCGCGACGATCGCGCCGACGACGAGCATGCCGACGATCAACAATCCTGTCAACAAAAGCAATCCGGCATAACTCATGGTAGGCTCCGATGCTAACGATTCCACGGTCACTCGCCTATTCCTCCGGGCCCAGCCGGCGAAGCCGCGGGTTGACCCAGGGGCTGGCGATCTGGACCGAAATGGACATGATGGCGGCGATGACGATGATGGCCCAACCAAGCGAGTCGGCAATCCCGACCACGATGCCGGCGACGATCACCGTGACCGCCACCGACCAGAGGCTCAGCCGTCGGTCGCGCAGCGGATCAGCCTGACGCCACCATCGGATCAAAAGCATCAGCACGCCGAAGACAACGACGTGGGCCGAAAGTGGAGAAAGCTCCCGCATGTGCATCCAGAGTTGCAGGCCGAAGTCTTTCTCCAGCACCTCGTTGCCGCTGTTGGGTATTTCGATGGCTAGCCACTGCGTGCAGACCCAGCCGAACGCACCGAGCGCCAGACCGATGATCATCATCACGAAACGGCGAATCAGAGTGTCGCCCTGGACGCCTTCCCAACACTTGGCGGGCACCAGGACCGCCCAGGATCCTGCAATGCCGACCAACAACACGTAGGCGACCGATTGCGCAGAAACCGGCACCGGCCCGCCGAACGAAGCGGCGATCGCGACCACCAGCGTTAGGACTGCCGCGACCAACGCGGCCAGCAGCATCGAGCCCAGCAAATCAATCAGACACTCGCGGTAGGGCTTGACAATCAGGGCACGGACAGGCTTTTCATAGGGGCGGAAACGTCGATAGTGCTTTCGCGGCCGGGGCATGCTTCGTGCAGCGCGACCGGCGGCGCC
>JAFGIR010000084.1 GCA_016929515.1 Pirellulales bacterium
ACGATGAGCGCGATTCGGCTGGCGCGGGGCCACACCGGCCGGAATCTCATCGTCAAATTCGCCGGCAACTATCACGGCCACGTCGACAGCCTACTGGTCGCCGCGGGGAGCGCGGCCGCGACGCTCGCCGTGCCCGATTCGCCGGGCGTGACGCCGGGCACGTCGGCCGACACGCTCGTGTTGCCTTACAACGACACCCAGGCGCTGGCCGACGCCTTCGCCGAGCACGGCGACCGGATCGCCGCCGTGATTTGCGAGCCGGTCGTCGGCAACATGGGCTGCGTGGTCGGCTCGGGCGAGTTTTTGACCGCGCTCCGGGAACTGACCGCTCGCCATGGAACCGTGTTGATTTTCGACGAGGTAATGAGCGGCTTTCGCGTGGCCTACGGCGGCGCCCAAGCCCGATTGGGCGTCACGCCCGACCTGACCACCCTCGGAAAAATCATCGGTGGCGGACTGCCGGTCGGGGCCTACGGCGGGCGGGCCGAGATTATGGACCACATCCTTCCACAGGGCAAGGTTTTTCAGGCCGGCACGCTCAGCGGCAATCCGCTGGCCACGGCGGCGGGCCTCGCCACGCTCCGCGTGCTCCGCGACACAAACCCCTACGACCGGCTCGAAACGCTCGCGGCCCGGCTCGCCGAGGGGCTCGATCGCGCGGCCGGCGACGCGGGCATTCCGCACACGATCGGCCGCTGCGGGTCGATGATGACGTTGTTCTTCAACCCGGAGCCGGTCACCGACTGGGCAACGGCCGCCCGGTGCGACACCGAGCGTTTCGCGGCTTATTTTTGGGGATTGCTCGATCGAGGGACGTACATGCCCTGCAGCCAGTTCGAGGCCCTGTTCGTCTCGGCCGCCCACGCGGAAGCCGACATCGACGCCACGGTCGCGTCGGCCCGGATCGTCCTGGCTGAACTCGGCACGAAATAGGCTCGGATCGTCGAGTCTCCGGACGCATCATTCTTCGGGGGGGGTCCTGGCCCCGGATTCTCATTTGCGGCGGGCTTTGTTAGCCTATCGCTAGCGTTGCTATCCAGTTTCGGCGGACCGCCAGCTTCACGTCCATCGGGTTTTTTACGGTTAAGGAGTAACTGAACGTGCCAAGACGCAATGATATTGAGAAGGTGATGATCATCGGGTCCGGGCCGATCGTCATCGGCCAGGCGTGCGAGTTCGACTATTCGGGTACCCAGGCATGCAAGGCGTTGCGAAGTCTCGGGTATAAGATCGTGCTGGTCAATTCCAATCCGGCGACCATTATGACCGATCCTGGAACGGCCGACTCGACGTACATCGAACCGTTGAATTGCGCGGCGCTGGCCGAAATCATCGAACGCGAAAAACCCGACGCGCTGTTGCCCAATTTGGGCGGTCAGTCGGGGCTCAATCTTTCGTCGGAGTTGTCGCGCGCCGGCGTGCTCGAAAAACACGGCGTCCGCGTGATCGGCGTTCAGGTCGACGCCATCGAGCGAGGCGAAGACCGCCAGGCCTTCAAAGACACCATGAATCGGCTCGGGATCGAAATGCCCCGGAGCAAGATCGCCACCACGCTCGAAGAGGCCGAGGCGGCCGTCGAGGAAATCGGCCTGCCGTGCGTGATTCGGCCTGCCTACACCATGGGCGGAACCGGAGGCGGATTGGTCTACAACATCGAGGAGTTTCGCACGGTCGTCGCCCGGGGACTCACGGCAAGCCTTGTCGGGCAGGTTCTCGTCGAGGAATCGGTGCTCGGGTGGGAAGAGCTCGAACTCGAAGTCGTCCGCGACGCCAAGAACCAGATGATTACCGTTTGCTTCATCGAAAACGTCGACGCCATGGGCGTCCACACGGGCGACTCCTATTGCACGGCTCCCATGTTGACCATCGACGTCGAGTTGCAGAAGCGACTTCAGAAATATTCCTACGACATCGTCGAGGCCATCCAGGTCATCGGCGGGACGAACGTCCAGTTTGCCCACGATCCGAAGACGGGCCGCGTCGTGGTGATCGAAATCAACCCCCGAACCTCGCGCAGTTCGGCGCTGGCGTCGAAGGCGACCGGTTTTCCGATCGCCTACGTGTCGTCGCTACTGGCGGGCGGGCTCACGATGGACGAGATTCCCTACTGGCGCGACGGCACGCTCGAAAAATACACGCCGTCGGGCGATTACGTCGTGGTGAAGTTCGCCCGCTGGGCTTTCGAAAAATTCGCCGGTTTGGAAGACAAGCTGGGTACGCAGATGCGGGCCGTCGGCGAGGCCATGAGTCTCGGCAAAAACTACAAGGAAGCCTTCCAAAAGGCGATCCGGTCGTTGGAAATCGGCCGCTACGGCTTGGGATTTGCGAAGGACTTTCATCAGCGGTCTCTCGAAGATTTGATTGGGATGCTCGCCGTCGCGAGTTCCGAGCGGCAGTTCATCATGTACGAGGCGCTCCGCAAGGGGGCCGACGTGCAGGCGCTCTACGAATTGACGCACATCAAGCCGTGGTTCATCGACCAGATGAAGGAACTCGTCGAGCTCGAAGAGGAAATCCTGAAGCACAAGGGCGGCACGTTGCCCGACGATTTGCTCCGGCGCGCCAAGCAGGACGGTTTCGCCGACCGGTACCTGGCTAAATTGCTCGGAATCGACGAGGTGGAAATCCGACGCCGGCGGACGGAGTTGGGAGTGGTCGAGGGCTGGCACGCGGTGCCGGTCAGCGGCGTGGAG
>JAFGIR010000085.1 GCA_016929515.1 Pirellulales bacterium
CGCCGGATGCCCCGCTTGTCGCCGAGCGCCTCGCGAACCGCCTGGCCCAGACAAATGCCGACGTCCTCGACCGTGTGGTGCTGATCGACCTCCAGATCGCCGGCGGCTTTGATCGATAGATCGATCACCGCGTGTTTGGCCAACAGCGCGAGCATGTGGTCGAAGAACCCGACGCCGGTCGACACGTCCGACTGGCCCGAGCCGTCGAGATTCACGGTCAACTCGATTCGAGTCTCGTTCGTGTGTCGCTCGATTTGGGCGGTGCGTGTCATACGATCCTCTCCAACTCCTCCAGGAACCGGTCGATTTGCTCGTCGGCGCCGACGCTGACCCGCAAACCGTCGCCCCAGCCGGCGTAGTTCATGTATCGGACGAAAATCCGCGCTTGTTTGAGCCGCTCGAAAATCGGGCTCACCGGCCGCTCGCCGTGGGTCGCCCAGACAAAGTTGGCCTGCGAATCGACCACCTTAAAGCCTAGCTTACGCATGGCCTGGGCCAGCCGGGCCCGGGTAGCAACGATTTTTGCCCGATTCTCGGCCAACCAGGCTTGCTCGCCGATCGCCGCCGTCGCTCCGGCGATCGACAGGGCGTCGCAATTGTACGAGTCCTTCACCTTGACCAACTGCTCGATCAGGTGCGGCTGCGCGACCACGTAGCCAAAACGCAAACCGGCCAGCGCGTACGATTTGCTCAACGTCCGCGAGACCATGATTCGCTCGCATCGGGCAACCAAATCCATGCAGTCGGTCTCGGCAAAATCAACGTACGCCTCGTCGACCAGCAACGGACACGGCAAACGCTCGGCCATCTCCAAAACCCGTTCCGGCGCGATCATCGTGCCCGACGGACTGTTCGGATTGGCCAAAAACACGACCCGCAGGTCGTTCCGGCCCGAGGCGAACACGTCGTGCAGACTCCAGTCGGGCTCGAAATAGACCTCTTCGCTCCGAGCCCCTTGAAGCCCGGCCAGCGTCTTGTACAAGATGTAGCTTGGGTAGGGCAGCCGAACGAGCTGGCCCTGGCCGACCAACGCCCGCGTCACAATCGTCAGAATGTCGTCGCTGCCGTTGCCGCAGAGGATCCAGTCGGGCTCAACACCAAGCACCTCGGCCGCACGCTGGCGAAACGGCTCGGCCATGGGGTTGGGATAACGCCGCAACCGGTCGCTCGCCGCCCGGCGGATGGCCTCGACCACGGCCGGCGAACACGCATAAGGGTTCTCGTTCGTGTTGAGCTTGATGCAGTCGTCGGTCCGCGGCTGCTCGCCCGGCACGTAACCGGCCATCGCTTCGATTTCGGGGCGGAAGTACGACATCGGGATTTCGGGATTGGGGATTTCGGGATTTCGTGAATTGGCTGGGGGCGTGCTTGCGCGCGCCAACCTCCTCTTGGGTTATCGGCACGACACACCGTGTGCCTTCTACGCTTCTTCTTTCCGCACCGTGACGCTGGCTCGGTGCGCCGTCAGTCCTTCCTTCGTGGCCAGGACCTCGACGTCCCGGGCCATCGCCGTCATGCCCTCGCGGTCGAAATGCAAAATGCTGTTGGTCCGCAGAAAATCGTTCGACGACAGCCCGCTGGCAAATCGGGCCGTGCCGCTGGTCGGCAGCACGTGCGACGGGCCGGCCGCGTAGTCGCCCAGCGCGACCGGCGTGAAGTTGCCCAGGAACATGGCCCCGGCATAGTGAATTCGCTCGGCCAGGGCCTCGGCGTTTTCGGTGGCGATGTGCAGGTGTTCCGGGGCAATTTCGTCGGTCAGCCGGCACGCTTCGTCCTCGTCCCGCGCGAGAATGATCGCGCCGAAATCTTCGAGGCTCTGTCGCGCCAACTCACCCCGCTCGACCTGGGCCAGCTCGCGGCCGATTTGGGCGACGGCCGCTTCGAGCACGTCCTCTTCCCAGCCGATCAAAATGCTCGCGCCCGGGGCGTGCTCGGCCTGGGCCATCAGGTCGTAGGCCGTGTACTTCGGACGGGTCGACCGGTCGACGATCACGACCACCTCGCTCGGCCCGGCAATCGAGTCGATGTCGACTTCGCCGTAAACCTGACGCTTGGCCAGGGCGACGAACAGGTTGCCTGGGCCAACAATCTTGTCGACCCGCGGCACGCCCTCGACGCCGTAGGCCAACGCGGCCACGGCCTGGGCACCGCCGAGCCGATAGACCTCGTCGACCCCCAACTCGTGACACGTGGCCAACAGGTCGCGGTTGTACGAGCCGAACTCGGTCGGCGGAGCGACCACGGCCAATTGCTCGACGCCAGCCACCTGGGCAGGGACGGCCGTCATCAGCACGCTCGACGGATACGCGGCCGCTCCACCGGGCACGCAAATGCCCACGCGGCGAAGCGGACGATAACGCTGCGCGAGGTATCCGCCCGGCCGTTCGACCCGGACGTCCTTGTGCAAAATCGCCTCTTGAAACTCGCGGATTCGCTCGGCCACGCTACGGACCGCCGCGAGCAACTCGGGATCGGCCCCGCGATGGGCCTCGACCAGCTCGTCGGCGCCGACGCGGATTGTGTCGGCCGAGAGTTCGGCGCGGTCGATTCGGGCCGAATAATCCAACACGGCCGGCAAACCTTGTTCGGCCACGTCGCGACAAATTCGCTCGACGACCTGGGCCGGGGTGAGCGGCTCGCCGAAGATCTCGATCGTTCGCCGCCGACCGGCCTGGCTGACGACGTTGCCCTGCGGACTCAGCCGGTGGCGCAACTGGTCCATGGCCTGGCGGATGTTGTCCTTGCGGCTGTCGATGCGAAGGAGTTTCAGGGTTGGCGTGTCGGACATGGCAACGGTTTCCTGTGCCCCTCTTCTGGTTGGTTCGGTAGCGTGCCCCAAACGCAAGTCGCCCACGGAGAGCAACTCCGAAAAAAGGACACGCGAAACGGTCATTGTGTTCCCTGCAGGGCCGTCCCAAAAGGCCTGTCCCAAGAAAATCGCGACATGGCCGGGTGAATACGCCAATATGGGGGTTTTCGCTCTGCACTGGCTTGCCGTTAGCTGCTATGATTCCAAGTAGTCGTGGGGTAGTCCATTTCTGAAGGTCGAAGGTGCATGATGCCCGAAGCAAAACCCCCATTTTTGAAGCGGGTTCATATTGAAAACTTCAAGAGCATCCGCCATTGTGACGTCGAGTTGCAGCCATTGACGCTCCTGGTCGGTCCCAACGGCTCGGGCAAGACGAATTTCTTGGATGCGCTGCGGTTTGTGCGGGAGTTGCTCACGCGGCCACCTGAAGAAGTGATTCGAGTCTTCGGCGGTACAATCGAGCCGTTCAGCTTTCCGGCGGTTTTTTGCCAGCAGCCCACGCAGTATGAGCATGCCTGCTCGGTTGACGAGTTTCTGGAAGAGACCATAGGGTCGGTTGAACCTCTGGTAGTAAACTTGAACGTGACTCTACCCTCTGGAGAGACGGCGGAATACTCACTTGAGTTGGAACTCATGCTGTCCGTCCGCGAAGAGCGCTGTGAGGTCACGGATCGGTCTGGTGAGTCAATTGCCCATTATCATGTGCGACGGGGTGAGATCATCTCGAACAGTTTGGAGACTCCACCACCGGCCTTCAAAGACCGTCCCTATCTCACAAGCGTTGCACCGTTTCCTCCGTTCGACTCCGTCTTTCAATCGCTTCAGTCCATGCGGTTCTATAGTATCCAACCCGATTCTATAGCCAAGGAAGCAACGACCATACACGATTTCTTGGCTTCGGAAGGCTCTGGTCTCGCCAGCATTCTTGGCAGAATTGGTCAGAAACGACCAATAGTCAAGGACCGGATCGACGATTATTTACGGGCCGTCCTCCCGACTCTGCGGGAGAGTCTATTGATACCCTTGCCCGAGATATCCCCTATGCTTGACAAGACCGGCAAGGTTAGGGAAGTGCGCACCAACACGAATTCATGGCATGTCCATTTCCTTTTTGGAGACGAGGACCGGGGGACGATCGAGTTCGGCCCGGCGAGCATGTCCGATGGCACATTGCACGCCTTGGGCGTTCTCGTCGCGCTGTTTCAATGTCGCGATCTGCCGGCGAAGTCCCCTATTCCACTGGTCGCCATCGAAGAACCGGAGGCTAACCTGCACCCCGGCGCGGCCGAGGTGCTCATGGACGCGATGACCGAGGCGACGAGTTTCACCCAGGTGATGGCAACCACGCACAGCCCCGATTTTCTGGACTATCCGGATCTCAATCCGGAGTCTTTGCTCGTTTTCGACGCCTCCGGCGGAGAGACCGTCGTAGCGAAGGCCGACGAGGCCAGCATGTCGGCGATCAGGGACAAGCTCTATACGGCGGGCGAGTTGCTAAGGCTGGATCAGTTGAAGCCCGGAACTACGACAACGCCCAAGTGAATTTCGGTTTCCCCTTCCTTGAGCATGAGTCTCGACTCGGAGAAGCTGGTGGTTGAAGACACCTTGGTCCTGAACCTCTGCTGCATCGTCGAAGGAAAAGGCGAAGTCGGCGCGGTACGCGTGTTGATGGAGCGCCTTTCCACCGAATCAGCCGGCAAGTTCTGGGTGAACCTCGTCAAGACTCCCTTGAGGACTAACAAATATCGGCTGATCAAAAGAGACGATGACACGGAACTCGCGAAGAAGATCCGCCTGGCGGTGCTGAACTTGCGAGACTGTTCCTCGCCCAAGGGAATCCTCATTCTGATCGATGCCGATGACGACTGTCCGGCGGAGTTGGGCCCCGAGTTGCTCTGTCGTGCAAGAGGCGTGCGTTCCGACGTGCCCATCACCGTCGTTCTTGCGAAAGGCGAGTTTGAAGCGTGGTTCTTGGCGGGAATCGAAGGCCTCCGTGGCAAGCATGGTTTTCCGCCGGAACTGCCCGTGTTCGAAAACGCTGAGTCCGTTCGAGACGCCAAGGGAAAATTGAGCGAGCTTCTGGTCTCGAATCACGTGTACAAACCGACCGCGGACCAAGCGTCGGTGACCAGTGTGTTCGACTTGTCCACGGCCCGCGAACGATCGCCTTCGTTTCAAAAGCTGTGTCGGGCACTCGAAGGCCTCGTTCGCTAGCGACCCCCTACTCCTTAGGGGCATATAGAACCATGGTCCTCTTCCCTGCCGGCCGGCAGCGGAAGCCCCCACGATCGCTAGGACGTCACTCTCGCCGGCAAACTTCGCGATTTCCAACGGATTTCGCGCGTCCGACGGTAGCGGTCGAAGCCCCAGACGTACTACAATTGAAGAGGTTTACGTCGTCAACGAACAGGTAGACCTTCCACCTTTTTTACCGGCGAACCGTGGAACAGAGTCTGTTTTCGATCACCTGTACAACGTGTCAGGCCCGTCTCACCGTGCGCGACGAGACGGTCATCGGTCAGATTGTGTCCTGCCCAAAGTGCGGGAGCATGGTCCAGGTGACGCCACCGGCTGGTTGGACGCAGCCCGATCGGTCGGCCCCGCCCGAGTCGACTCGCGGCGAGGCGTCTTCGGCCGAGTCTCCCGCGGCAGCCCCACCCGCGCCGACACCCGTCGAGCCACCCGCGACTGAGCCAAGCAGCCTCGACCAGGCGCCGCCATCGACACCCGAGCCGGCCGCGCCGGGCTCGAACGACCGGCGTTGGACGCGAGCCGCCGGGGTTGTGCCGCCGCCGTTGCCCCGCCAGCGGCCCGCCGCCGACGCAAGTACTTCGCCCGCCGCGCCGCCGGTCGACATGGCAGTCGGGCTTTCGCCGACCGAACAGCTTTGGCGGCAACGGCTTCTTTGGGTCGGTTTGCCGGCGGCCGTGTTGATTGTCGTGGTGGGTTTGCTGATGATGGTCTTCTCCGGCAAACAGCCAGCCACGACGACCGACAAGGTGGTTCAAACCGTGCCCGACACACGGGCGACGACCGACACGCCAACGCCCGAGCTGCCCTCGGCCAGCACGCTCGACGCCGCCTGGGTGCCCGACGGGGCCCGACTGGTCGTGAGCCTCGCGCCGTCGCGCATGGCCGATCGCTCAGGCAAGGACCGATTGGCCAAGGCCTCCGCGTTCTTCTGGAAACCGGTCGTCGACAAGGTGCTCGCCGCGTTCGAGCTGCGCCCCGACGAGTTGCAGCGGGTCACGTGGAGCACGGGCAATCTGAGCAACCTGGCCGTTCAAAGCGTCGTGGTCATCGAGGTCGAGCCCGATTGCGACTTGACCCGACTCGCCGGCGCGAGCACGCCAACCAAAACTCGTTTTGGGCGGACGACGTGCCGCCGGTTGAACGAGGCGACTTGGACGCAACCGTTTGCCTTGGTGCGACCTCATACGCTCGTCACCGGTCGGCCCGACGTGCTCAAAGCGTTGGGCACCCGCATCGAACCGCATCTGGCGAGCCAGCCGTTGGCCAAGCTCCTGGGCGCGCCGGCGCGCGAATGCGAGCTTTCGGTGCTTGTTGATTTGGAGGCGGCCCGCCGCGCCGGTTGGCGGCTGCCCGAGGGGGCGCTCAACGTTTGGCCCGACGGGGTCGAGCCGTGGCAGACCTTGTGGCGATTGCCCGAGGGGTTCGCCGTCGATCTGTGTCTTGACGGCGCGACGATGCACAGCCGGATCGACCTGGTCTGTGGCGACGCGGCGGCGGCCGAGACTATTTTGGCGGCCGTCGAGCGTCTCGTGCCGGCCGCCAAAACGGCGCTGGCCGAAAAAGCACAAGCGTGGTCCGAAAAGCCCCAGATCCGAGCAACCGTCGAGCAGCCCGGCGCCTACCTGCTGTTGCTTCAAGAGGGCGTCGCGGCGCTTGACGCCACTCGCTGGGAATCGTTGGACACCATGGTTCGGGTCGAGACCGATTGGGGGCAGGACTTCTCGGGCATCGGGCCGCTGGCACTCGATCTCCGCGACGACATCCGCCGCGATTGGCTGGCGGTCGCGGCCGCGTTTGTCGAGCGGCAGCAATTGCGATTGGTCGACGGGCTGGACGACTATCGCCGGGCGAAGGGCGTCTTTCCGGCGGCGGCCGTGGGCGGAGCGTTGCTACCGCCCGAGACCCGGCTGAGTTGGATCGCCACGCTACTGCCCTACTGCGACCATCGCGACTGGCACGAACGGCTCAAGCCGGGCTATCCGTGGGACGACGCGAAAAACGAACCCGTCACCCGGCAGGTCCTGCCCGAGGTAGTCAACCCGACGTTCGGCCCGGCCACGACCGAGGGCGGCTTTCCCGTGACCCACTACGTCGGCTCGGCCGGGCTCGGCGCCGAAGCCGCCCGACTCCCCGCCAACGATCCCCGCGCCGGCGTGTTCGGCTTCGGACGCGAAACCCATCCCCGTCAGATCAAAGACGGCGCGAGCAACACGATCGCCATTCTCGGCGTCTGCCGCGAGCCTGGCCCCTGGGCAGCCGGCGGACGGCCCACCACGCGCGGACTCACGCAGCAGCCCTACGTCAATGGGCCCGACGGCTTCGGCACGGGCCAGGCCGACGGAATGTACGTCGGGATGGCCGACGGCTCGGCTCGGTTTCTGTCGAAAGACGCCGACCCGCGAATCATCGAACACCTGGTGACGATCAACGGGGGCGAGCCGCCACCGTCGGTCGCCGTGCCCGACGAACCGCCGGCCGAACCGGTCGAGCCAACCGACGCAAACGACGAAGTGAAGCCGGCCGAGCCCGACGAACCGGAACCGGTCGAAATCCCGCCGGCGATCCTCGCCCAACTCGAACGACCATTGGTCGCCGCCCAGTTCGACGACGTCGAGCTGGGCAACGTGATCCATTTCGTGGAGGAGATGAGCACGCTCAAAATCCGAGTCGACCAGGCCGCCTTGGCCGCGGTGGGCATCTCGCTCGACACGCCGCTGAGCGTCGAGCAAAAGAGAACGACCGTCGGCCGGCTGTTGGAAGCGGCCCTCGACCAGTGCGGCCTCGTCTACACGGTCCGCGACGGCCAGCTCTGGGTAACCAGCCCCGACACGAAAACGCCCGACTGACCGGGGCCGGATTTTTGCACCGCGGAGGCACGGAGAATCGCGGACATCTCAATAACCGAGACCCGGCTCTTCTCATTGTGAACCCAACGATGAATTGCCAACGGGTCGCCGTAGGGAAACGGAAACCATGAGCATTCGCAGACGATGGTTCGGTTTGGCAGTCGTGGTCGCGAGCGTCTGGCTGCCGTTGGGCGAGGCCGCCGACCATGCGGCGCCACGAAAATCGTTCGGCCCAGGCTGGGCTATCACGCGTGCCAGCCGCCAACCAATGCGCCGTCTGGTCGCGAAACCTCGTCAATGGAAACCTCAGGCCCTCGCGGATCTCCAAGGGCTCGACTCGCTCGACTCGCTCGATTTGTCCGGGACGGAAGTCGCGGACAAAGATCTTGAGGCCTTGACGCCGCTCAAATCGCTGAAGACGCTGCTGCTGGCGCGCACGGCCATCTCCGACGCCGGCATGGCGCGGCTCGCCGGGCTCGGCGCGTTGGAGACGCTCGATCTGTCCGACACTCAGGTCTCCGACGCGGGGTTGCCATATCTGCGCGGAATGAAGAAGCTCCGGACGCTGGTCACCCATCGCAGCCGGGTCACGGAGCAAGGCTTGGCAGCTCTCGAATCGGTGCGCCCCAATTTCGAGGCCGTTCGCCTGTGGGACGTGACCTGGGAGGAGTTCGACCATGCGCTGTTGCTGCGGACGCCGCGATTCAATCTGATTCAAGACTTCCCGTTCATGCCCTCCGGTTTCCAAAAATCGGCTCAGTTTCAAATTTCCGGGCCAGCTTGGAAACCTCGAACGCGTTTCGTGCCCGGCGACGAAAATCACAAACGCCGTGACACCGAAGGTCGCAAGTTCACATTTCGATTTGCGTGCCACGTCAGGCCTGGCGATCGGGCAATCTCGGCCGTCACCGTCGGCGACACCACGCTCGACATAAGCTGTCCGGCGCGCACGTACCTGGTTGACGGTCACGGCAAGATCCGGCCGGCCGACTTCTCGCTCCGTTTCGACAGTCCCAGTCGGACGTGGCTCGAAAAGCCGTTGAAACCAGCGGCTCCGCCCGATCCCATGCCGGAGAGTCCGTCTTTCGAATCGCCGCCGACCGCGAGCCGGTCCCTGGCCGACGGCCAGGGCCCTGCCCCGACGGTCAACTACCGCGTTTTCGGCGAATGGAACGGAAAACTCGTTTGGGGATACGTCGACGCCGAGCGGCCGCACACCGGGCCGATGCCGCTGTTTTCGCGGCTCGACCTCAAGTATCGTTCCGATGCCGGAGTCGTAATCGTCTTTCTCCATGTCCCGTACATGCCCGTTGCCTATGGTGGCGGCTTCGGCGTCGGCGGCGGCTTCTGCGGGGCGAGCGACGGTTGCGACGGTTGCAGCGGCCGTTGGGACTACCGCTGGCCGTTTCCACCGACGATGCAGCACCAACGCCGAATCGAGTGGTTCAGCTCCCACGGCGTCGTGCTCGCGGGATATTCAGAAGACCGTTGGTATCGCCCAAAGGACGTTTCGCCCGAAAAACGCCCGTTCGGCTCGGCCTACACGGTGTCGGTGGGCGGTGCTCGCGGCCGGGGCGTTTATTGGGCGCCCTTCCCGAGACCCACCTCGCCGGTCCCGCGTTGGCCGGAGGTCGCGTACAAACAATGGTTCGAAACTCAAGTGTTCGACAACTGGCCGGACGTGCGTGTCGAGAAGCGCGGCACGGAACTGGTGACCCGGCTCGGCCGCGACGGGACGATGAAGCGAGCCGAACTGCTCGACTGGCTGGGACGCACGCACGTCATCGAGTCCCAGCGGATCGATCTTGCGGGGCCGAAGAAGACGATCGTCCTCGACGCGTACGGCCGCCTGCGCGTCCTCGGCCCGGACGACGCACGGCGCATCCTGCATACTCGGCTGCGCGACTATCTCGACAACGGAGACCCCAGCCCCGCGGGTCCGGTGACGCCAGTGGCGGCCACGCCTTGACTTTCCGCCGGTTTGCGTTCGAGAATCAAGAGCCACCCTCGTCCCGGTTCGATGGGGATTGGCTGGCCCGGCTCGAAGACGGCCGGTGGTTGGAATTTCTCGACGGCCGGGGCGCGGAGTTGGGCCTCGGAAGCCGGCTGGGTGGCACGATTCCGCGGCGCGGCTTCACGCAAGTGGCGCGCTTCATTTCGCGGAAGGGAGGTGTTACCCGGTCGACGTGGACGCTCGCGGCGGGGTGGCCGCCACCCAAGCCAACACACTCAAGCGGGGGTGTTTCGCCGTGCGTGCCGAACGCGATATACTGGGGGGTGCCGCGTGGCGGAAACCGCACGCCCGGCGAGTGCCTCGCGTGCGTTCGGCGTTCCGATAATTGGACCGCAACCCTACGACGACACGTGGCAGGGCCAGACAATCAACTCCGCGTCCGTTTCCATCCGCGATCCGGCAAGGTTATGTCAATCGGACTGGGACGCTATTCGGCGATTGCGTGTCTGGTGATCCATTCGAGGCCGCTCGACAAACGAAGGGCATTTCCGACATGACTGAACCACGAACCGCACTCGACGTCTACAAGGCGATCATCGACGAACTCGTCAACAAGGTCCGCCAATACGGATCCAGTTCGCACGTCGTCGAAAGCGGGCTTTTCTCGAAAGCTCCGGCTCACAGGAAGTTCAACAAGTTCATTGCGGCCTTGTCCCCGGCCCAACGACAACTCCTGTCCGAAATGCTCCAAGAAGAACGGGACGGCGCAATCCATGATCTGTTGGCGGTCCTGTCCTGGTGGATCGACTGTCGGGACGTTGGGCTCACCTACCAGGGAAATCCAATGCCCGTCGACCTCGGCGGCATGGGGCTCCACGGCGACTACGTCGCCCGGCGGGACGGCGAGCAATGGCCGTCGTAGACCGATGTTTGGCCAAGTGCTGGTGACCAGCCCGGGCGGGTGCCACTGTCGAATGAGGGTACGCTATCGAGTGCCACCCAATGCCGTTTCCTGTTTCATTGGCTATGCAGTCTGTAAGTGGTTTTGGATAGGGGCTTTTTGTTGTTC
>JAFGIR010000010.1 GCA_016929515.1 Pirellulales bacterium
TCGAGACGAACTCATCCTTCATCTCGCGGGCAACCGCGAGCGCCTTTTCGAGCACCTGGCCCAACGGTTGGTTGGGCTGAGGCTGTGCACCGCCCGAGATCTTCGGGAGGTGGTTCAACTCGGCGTCGACAATGCTGGCCAACTGCGCGGTGTCGGCGCCGATTTTCCCGAGCACCGGGCGAACGACGCCTTCCTTCTCGGAAAGCAGCGCGGCGAGCAGATGCAACGCGTCGACCTCGGGGTGCCCGCGATCGGCGGCCAACGATTGGGCCTTGGCAACGGCCTCTTGGGCCTTGATGGTGAGTTTATCGAATCGAAAGGTCATGTGATTCTCCCCTCTCCCTGTGGAAGAGGGCTACGGTGAGGGCTTTGTCACCTTGATTTAGAGGTCTCGAATTCTGGTGAATCCGGTTTTATTGATGTTTGCATTGTTATTGAACGATTGTTCATAACCGAATGGTCTGCAGCCGGGCTCCCGTTGGTCGCCCTCCGTTCATTCAATGTGCAAGAGCCGGTAGTTTTCTGAAAACGTGTTTGGAAATTGGTTACGGTTTTTTCCAGGGTGCCACGGATGGCCTGTTCGAGGCCGCCCGGGAATTCACGTTCCGGGTGGCACCGATGATTTTCCACCAACGACATTGCGACTTCTTGGTCGTTTCTTCGGAGAATCGTCGGTGTTGCGAAGCAACAAGAGATCTTATTGGTCAACGGTCCAGCGTCTCTTGCCGCTGGCGCGGCACCGACGATTTCGCAGCGTGGTCTTGTCCGAGTGGCAAGGTTTGCCCCGCGGAATCATCGGTGTTACCCTCTGGATTACCTCCCGCCCTCACCCTAATCCTCTCCCTTTGGGAGAGGGGACACGCTATTCCTTGACCTCGAATTCGGCGTCGATCGTGTCGTCGTCGCCTTCGTCGGCCGCGCCGGAGGTTGCTCCGCCGGGGGCCGCTCCGCCGGGGGCGCCTTCGGCGCCGGGCTGTGCGCTGGCCGTCGCGCTCGCATAGAGCGTCTTGCTCAAGGCGTGCGAGGCCTGTTCGAGTTCGCTGATGGCCGACTTGATCTTCTGGACGTCGTCTCCCTTGGCTGCTTCGCGCGTCCGTTCCATGGCCTTGCTGACAGCGTCCTTGTCGGCGTCGTTGAGCTTGCTGTCGTTCTCCTTGATCAGCTTCTCAAGTTGGAAGCACATCGAGTCGGCCTGATTGCGAAGTTCGGCCAGTTCGCGTTGCTTCTTGTCCTCGTCGGCATGCGCTTCCGCATCCTTGCGCATCTTCTCGATTTCGGCTTCGTCCAGACCGGCCGATTGCTCGATGCGGACCTTTTGCTCCTTGCCCGTCCCGAGATCCTTGGCCGAAACGTTGAGGATGCCGTTGGCGTCGATGTCGAAGCGGACTTCGATCTGGGGCACGCCGCGCGGCGCCGGGGGAATGCCTTCGAGGTTGAACTGGCCGAGCAGCCGGTTGTTGGCCGCCATTTCGCGTTCGCCCTGATAGACCTTCACGGTCACGGCCGTCTGGTTGTCGTCGGCCGTGCTGAAGACGTTTTTCCGCTCGACCGGGATGTTGGTGTTTCGCTCGACGAGCTTTGTGAGGATTCCACCGAGCGTTTCGATGCCCAGCGAAAGCGGCGTCACGTCGACCAAAACCATGTCCTGCACGTCGCCCGTCAGCACGCCCCCCTGGATGGCCGCGCCGAGCGCCACGACTTCGTCGGGGTTGACGCCTTTGTTCGGCTCCTTGCCGAAGATCGACTTGACCAATTCTTGGACTTTCGGAATGCGCGTCGAACCGCCGACCAGCACGACTTCGTCGATATCTTCCATTTTGAAGTCGGAGTTTTTCCGCTTGGCTTCCTCGATGACCGAATTGACCGGCCCGCGGCAACGCTCGATCAGCCCGTCGACAAGTTGCTCGAACTTGGCTCGGGTAATGGTGAGCTGGAGGTGTTTGGGCCCGTTGGCATCGGCCGTGATGAACGGCAGATTGATGTCGGTCTGTTGGCTCGAACTCAGCTCGCGTTTGGCTTTTTCGCAGGCCTCTTCCAGCCGTTGCAGAGCCATCGTATCCTTGCGCAGGTCGATGCCCTGCTCCTTCTTGAACTCATCGGCGACGTAGTTGATCAGGCACTCGTCGAAGTCATCTCCGCCGAGATGCGTGTCGCCGCTGGTACTGATCACGCGGAACACGCCGCGACCGACGTCAAGCAGCGAAACGTCGAACGTACCACCACCCAAGTCGAACACGATGATCTTGTGGACATTCTTCTTGTCGAGACCGTAGGCCAACGACGCGGCGGTCGGTTCATTGATGATTCGCGCCACTTCGAGGCCCGCGATCTGTCCGGCGTCCTTCGTGGCCTGGCGTTGGGCGTCGTTGAAGTAGGCGGGGACCGTGATGACGGCCTTGTTCACCTTATGGCCAAGGTAAGCCTCGGCAGCCTCCTTGAGCTTGCGGAGGATCTTTGCCGAAATTTCCGGCGGCGTATAATCCTGGCCGTCGACACGGATTTTGACGTAGTCTTCCGTGTTGCCCGTGATCTCGAACGGCACCATCTTCTCTTCGACGCTCACCTCGCTATGTCGCCGTCCCATGAAGCGTTTCACGGAATGGACGGTTCGCTTGGGGTTGGTAATGGCCTGGCGTCGAGCCGGCTCGCCGACGAGTGTTTCGCCCTTGTCCGTGAACGCGACGACACTCGACGTGAGGCGGTTGCCTTCCGCGTTGGCGATGACCTTCGCTTCACTACCCTCCATTACGGCCACGACGGAATTCGTGGTTCCCAGATCGATTCCAATAATCTTCTCGCCTTGAACCATTGCGAGCTCCTTTCTCGGAAAAATACACGGTGTCGCCGATTCGCTCCCGTCGCTTGGGTGTCAATCGTGCGACCCGTCGTTGATTTGATTCTCCAGTGGTTGTGTTTTGCGGAGCAAGTCGCCGTTCCTTCGAAGGAGAAGGCCGACTTGCCCGGCCGTGACAACACAATGCCACATCGAAAGGGGGAGTGCAAAGCTCGTGCCGATTGAGCGGGGCCAAGATGTCTCTCCCTAAATATATATCAAACAATGACTTGTAGCCCTGGCAGTCTTGCCGATGATCAAATTGCCGGCATGGGCCAATCTGGAAGCCTGCCATTTTGACATGCCGAGTCACAATATGGGGTCGAATCCCCCTCTGTGTTCTGTCAGTTGACAGACAGTCTCCCCACCGGTACAAGAAGTCATGCTCTTGTGCCGATTTCTGATCGCACCCGGGAAACGAAACATTATTCGATATATAATGAATAGGCCCACGCGATGTTGGGATTGGCTTTACCGTGAATACTTGGGTCCAAGAAAGTCGGTGCCGACCGGCTGCGGTGTAATCGATGGCAAAAAAAGTCGCGCAGAAGCCGGCCGTTTCCAAGAAAGCGACGGTGGATCTCTCCTCCGGCATCACCAAGCTTCAGAAGGAGCTGCGGAAAGCCGACGCCGAGATCCTCAAGGCGATCAATCGGCGAACGGCGTTAGCCCAGCAGATTGCCGAGCTCGGACCGCCGGACAGCGGCCTGCGGCTGATTGAGAAAGACTTCCAAGCGAATCCGGCATGGACCGAGCGGCACAATCGAGGGCCGCTTTCCGATTTGACCGTCCGTGCGGTGTTTCGCGAGCTTCTCAGCGGTTGTCGCTCGCTTCTGAAGAAGCCCCGCGTGGCCCATCTTGGACCAATCTACAGCTATAGCCATCTTGCGGCAATCCAGCGATTTGGCCAGTCCGTCGAGTGGGTTCCAGTCGGCACGATTGCGGCCGTTTTCGAGGAGGTCAGCTGCGGACACGCCGATCTGGGAATGGTCCCGATCGAGAACTCCACCGATGGGAGAATTGCCGATACGTTGGATATGTTCACCCGGCTGCCCATGCAAATCTGTGGCGAGGTGGAGTTACCGATACATCACGCACTCTTGGCAAAATGTCCACGAGGCGAGATTCGCGAAGTATACAGCAAGCCTCAGGCACTATCGCAATGCCGCGATTGGCTAGCCAAACACGTTCCAGCAGCACGGCCGGTCGAGGTTACCAGTACTTCGCTGGCCGCCGAACTGGCCGCCGAGAAGGCCGGAACGGCTGCCATTGCCAGCCTTGAAGCAGGTGCCCATTTCGGATTAAACACCTTGGCCGAGCAGATTGAGGACAACCCCGATAATGTCACTCGGTTTTCGATCATCGGCAAAGAAACGGCCGAAAAGACGGGCAACGACAAAACAGCGATCATGTTCCAATTGGAGGACCGAGCAGGCGCCTTGGCTGAGTCACTCAACATTTTCAAGCGAAACCGCGTCAATTTGACCTGGATCGAGTCCTTCCCGATCCCCGGGAGCAAACGCGCCTACCTGTTCTTCGTCGAGATGGAAGGGCACCAAAGCGATCTTCCAGTTCGACGTGCCACCACCGCCCTGGCCAAGAAAACGCTGCAGATGAAGACGCTCGGTTCGTTTGCGGCCATACCTCCCGTGGAGTAGTCTGCCTTTCAATGGGCCTGCGGCCCGCACCTTGTGTGAAGTGGCCGGGGCCGCAATAATAAGTAGTTTGGCTTGTGGCAGCAAAGGCTGCGGTCCATTAGGTTTTTTGGCGCATTTTCGGCGCCCTGTGATGAAGGAGCAAGTTGAATGCGACGTCCGTTTATCGCCGGCAACTGGAAGATGAACCTCGATCGGAACTCGTCCGTGGCGCTGGCCACCAACATCATGGAGAAGTTGAAAGCATTCGGCGCCGCCCAAGACGTCGAGGTGGCCGTCTGTCCGGCCAGTTGCTACTTGGACGCCGTGGCGACGGCGGTCGACCGTTCGATCTTGGGCGTCGGCGCCCAGAACATGTACCACGAGCCCAAGGGAGCCTTTACCGGTGAACTCAGTGCCGCGATGCTGTTGGACGTCGGCTGCCAATACGTCATTTTGGGACACAGCGAGCGGCGTCACATCTTGGGCGAAACCGACGCGGCCGTCAACCAAAAGCTGAAAGCCGCGCTCGCCGCCGGGCTGGTTCCCATCGTCTGTGTCGGAGAAACACTGCCCCAGCGCGAGGCAGGCAAGACGCTCGAGGTGATTCGGACCCAGTTTTCGGGTTCTCTGGCCGGACTGACCGGCGAGCAAATGGCCACCGTCGTGATTGCCTACGAACCGGTTTGGGCTATTGGGACCGGCAAAACGGCCTCGCCCGAGCAGGCTGAAGAAGTCCATCTCGACCTTCGCAAGATCATGGCCGACTGCTATAATAACCAGATTGCCGAATCCGTTCGTATACAATATGGGGGGAGCGTTAAACCGAGTAATGCGGCCGATCTGCTGGGCCAACCCAACATCGACGGCGCCCTGGTCGGCGGAGCAAGCCTCGAAGCCGATAGTTTCATGGGCATCGTCGACAAGGCCGTAGGCTAGCAAGCTGAAAAAGCAGCTTGCATTCCGCTCGTCGGAGTAGGTGTCGGCAAGCCAGAATCGGCTTCCCCCGAAAGAGTCCTTTGTTCACAAGGCCGAAGTCATGAATACCGTGTTTATGGTGTTGTTGCTGTTGACCGCGTCGTTTTTGATCTTGATTATCCTGGTCCAGCGCGGCAAGGGTGGCGGTTTGGCGGGTGCCTTTGGGGGAATGGGAGGCCAGAGTGCGTTCGGAGCCAAGGCCGGCGACTTGTTCACCAAGATCACGATCGGTGTGGCTTCGCTTTGGATCGTACTTTGTCTCTGTTGCGTGGCGTTTTTGAGCCCCGAGGATCGTTTTGGTAGCGATGCGACCAGTGATGCCAATAAGGCGACGCAAGGTACCCCGGCCGATCAACCGGCTTCGGACAAACCTGTCACGACGCCCCCGCCGGAAAAGAGTGGTTCCTGAGTAATACCCAACCCTGGGAAATGTGACGAGAATCGGGTTTCATGGCCACGCAAGCGCGTGGCCATGCCGTGTTTCTGCGTGTTTTGCATGGGCCCACGACCGTCGCTCGCGGCGCGCCCGCCGCTTGTCCTTGATCACGTGAAGGACCGGCGATCAGGAGTGTTTTTCAAGGTATTTCGCGACCGGCCATCGAAACATCCAAGTTCCTCGTAACGGGAGTGCCACTACCTTGCTACTGAGCATGACAGGCTTCGGCGAGGCGCGCCGAGACAGCGAGGGACTCGCGGTTGCCGTCGAAGTGCGATCGATCAACAGTCGCTACTTGAAAATTTCGATCCGCTGCGGCGAAGGTTACGCCGCCTTGGAACCCCAGATCGAAAGCGTGGTCCGCAAACAGTTGCGCCGCGGCACGGTTCAGGTCGCGGTACTCGTCGGACGGACGCGTTCCACCGACGCCTATCAACTCGACACGGCCATACTGGAAAACTACCGAAACGCCTTGCTCAAATGGTGCGAGCAAACGGGAATCGACGAAAAGGTTCCGCTGGCGGCGCTGCTCGCGTTGCCCGGCGTGATCAACGATGACCCCCTGGCCGGTTGCGGGCCGGAAGAGGATTGGCCCTTGATTCACGACGTGCTGAATCGGGCGATCGAGAACCTCGAACAGATGCGCGCCGAGGAAGGTCGGGCGATGGCGGCCGACTTGCGGACGAATTGCCGCAGCGCGGTCGAAAGCCTCGACCGGGTAGCCACGCGGGCTCCGCTGGTGGTCGACGCGTATCGCGCGAGACTGCAAGAACGAATCAAACGAACGCTCGCCGAATACCAGCTTACGCTCGATCCGGGCGATCTGATAAAGGAGGTCGGGCTGTTCGCCGAGCGAAGTGACATTTCCGAGGAAATTGTCCGTTTGCGAAGTCATTTCGAGCAATTCGAGACCATCATGGAGTTGCCCGAGAGTTCGGGACGAAAGCTCGAATTTCTCACTCAGGAGATGTTCCGCGAAGCAAACACGATTGGCTCGAAGGCCAACGACGTCGAGATTGCCAGGGAAGTCATCGAGATCAAGGGGGCCCTGGAACGAATTCGCGAAATGATACAGAATGTCGAGTAACCATGGCGAATGAGCGGCCGGGTAGGTTGGTCGTGGTCTCCGGTCCTTCCGGGGCCGGAAAGAGCACGGTGCTTCGACGGTTGTTGCAATGTGCTCCGGTTCCGCTTTGCAGCAGTGTTTCGGCGACCACGCGGCGCCCGCGGCCCGGTGAAGTCGACGGCGTCGACTATCACTTCATGTCGGTGGAGCAATTCGAAGAGCTTCGCGACTCGAACGAATTTCTCGAATGCTTTCAGGTTTTTGGAAAGGACGACTGGTATGGAACGTTGCGGAGCGAGGTGGCGCCTCGGTTGGCGGCGGGCCAGTGGGTGCTTCTGGAAATCGACGTCCAGGGCGCCGGACGGATTGTACAAGAATTCCCTGACGCGGTGACCATTTTCCTCCGCGCCGCGTCGCTCGAAGAACTGGAGGCTCGCCTCCGCGGAAGAAACACGGAGACGGAACCACACATCCGACAACGACTCAAACAGGCTCGCTCGGAAATGGCCGCCGCCGATGAATACCAATATCAGGTGGTCAACGACGAGGTCGAGCGGGCGGTTCAGGAAATCTGCGATATCCTCATCCAATCGGAGAAAAATAGAGATGCTTGACGAGCTTCGCGACGAAGAAATCATCAACAAAGTCGGGGGGCGATTCCGCCTCTCCACCTTGATCCAGAAACGGCTGGTCGCCTTGAATGCCGGCAGCCGCCCCCTGGTCGAGACCCAAGACAACGAAGAAAAACTCGGAATTGTCATCCGAGAAATCTTGGAAGACAAGATCTATCTCGACATGGACGCCAACCTCCGTATTGCCGACACGCAATACGGCGAGGGTGGGCCGCCCGAGTTGGACCTCGACGCGCTATGAACGGTCGTGAACTACTCATCGGCGTGACCGGCGGCATTGCCGCCTACAAAACGGCCTCGCTCGTCAGCCGGCTCGTCCAGGCCGGCGCGGGCGTGTCGGTCGTCATGACGCGATCGGCCACCCAACTGGTCGGCCCCAAGACGTTCGAAGCGCTCACGGGCCGGCCCGTCGCCGTCGAGATGTTTGGGCCCGGCCCCCATCCCCACATCGACCTGGCCGATCGGGCCGAGTTGCTTTGCGTCGCGCCGGCCACCGCCAACATCCTGGCCAAGGCGGCTTGTGGTTTGGGCGACGACTTGCTCAGCACGACCCTCCTGGCGTTTTCCGGGCCCGTCGTCATGGCGCCGGCCATGAACGACCGGATGTGGGAAAAACCTTCCGTCCAGCGAAACGTTGCCCAACTTCGCGACGACGGCGCCGTGCTCGTCGATCCGGACGAAGGCTATCTCAGTTGCGGGGCTCGCGGGCCCGGACGAATGGCCTCGCCCGCGGCGATTTTCGAGGTTATCCAATCACTGCTCAACTCGACCGCTTAGGACGCGTGCTCGCACGCACCATGTCTTGGCACGTGTTTTGATTCATATCGATGGCACGCATTCTCATCACCTCCGGCCCCACGCGGCAATACCTCGACCCGATTCGCTACCTGAGCAACGCGTCGAGCGGCCGGATGGGCAGCGCGCTGGCCGCCGCCGTGCTGGCCGCCGGCCACGAAGCGGTCGTCGTCAGTGGTCCGGTCGACGTCGACTATCCGTCCGACGCCGAACTGGTCCGCATCGAATCGACCGAGGAGCTACGGGATGCCTGTCTCGCGATTTTTCCAACGTGCGATGGGCTGATCGCGGCTGCGGCGCCCTGCGACTATCGGCCCGTCGAAGTCGCCTCGCACAAGATCGCCAAGAACGGCCAATCGATGACCGTCGAACTGGTCGAAACGCCCGACGTGGTCGCTTCGCTCGCCGCGGACAAACAATCGCGCTGGGTCGTGGCGTTCGCCTTGGAAACCCACGATCAACACGCTCGGGCACTCAAGAAGCTCCGGCGAAAACAGTGTGATCTGATCGTCGTGAACGGTTCCGAGGCGATCGATTCACCGGAAACGAGCGTCGAAGTGCTCAACCCCGAGGGCACCGTGCTGGCCACGATCACCGGCAACAAGGCCGACGTGGCAAAAGAACTGATCGGCGTAATTTCAGCACGTTTGATGGGATTACAGTAGTTGGAAGTGAAGGTGAATTGCTATAGGCGAACGCAAGGCTCCTCGTGTAAAGGATTTGTGTCAGCAGATCCTCACACGGAGGAAGCCATGCGTTCAAGGACGAATTGTATCATAA
>JAFGIR010000086.1 GCA_016929515.1 Pirellulales bacterium
GACGAGTCGCTTGGCGGTTTGCGTAATGTTGACGAATCCTCCGACACCGGCCAATCGCGGACCGAACTTGGAGACATTGACGTTGCCGTGGATGTCGACTTCGGCAGCCCCCAGCGCGGCGAAATCGAGCCCACGCCCGTCGTAAAAATCGAACTGGGCCGGCTGGTCGATGATGGCTTGTGGGTGGCGCGAGACTCCGAAGCTAAGCCCTCCGGCCGGAATGCCGCCGATTGGCCCGCTTTCGACCGTGAGCACGAAACGATCGAGCCAGCCGCGCTCGGCCGCGACGTTGGCGATTCCCTCGGGCATTCCGATTCCGAGATTGGCGATGGCTCCCTCGGGGATCTCGTCGCAGGCCCGAGCCGCGATGATTCGCCGAGTGCTCATCGGCAGCACGTCGAGCCGGACGCCCGACATGTCGGCCGACGGAGGCGGCGTGACCAGTTCGGGATTGAACTGCTCGCGGTCGAAGGTTTGCGGATGTTCGTGTTCCGTGGCTTGGACAATATGATCGACCAGGATTCCCGGCACGCGGACGTGTTGCGGTGGCAGCGGCTCCTCGACGAGCCGGCGGACCTGGGCGATCACGATTCCGCCTGAGTTGTGGGCCGCCTGGGCAATGGGGAGCACCTCGCCAAAAAGGCCTTCTTCGTCCATGATGAGATTGCCGAATGGATCGGCCGCCGTGGCTCGGATCAACGCCACGTCGATCGGAATGGCTTTATACCACAACCAGGTTCGCCCACCGAGTTCGACGCGTTCGACCAGGCCCGGCGGGGTGCGCGAATTGAGCGTGCCGCCTTGCATGGCGGGGTCGATGAACGTTTCGAGCCCAATGTGCGTGATGCATCCCGGCCGGCCGGCGGCCGTGTCGCGAAACAGGCTGCTGATGACTCCTTGTGGAAAGTTGTAGGCCTCGATCTTGCCTTCCATGGCCATTCGGCCGATCCGCGGCGCCAATCCCCAATGGCCGCCGACGACGCGCCGGAGGAGCCCTTCGTGGGCCAGGTGGTTGATGCCACGGTCGCGGCCGTCGCCTTGGCCGGCGGCGTAGACGACTGTCAAATCGCGCGGCGAGCCGGTATCGAGAAAACGTTGTTGGAGGGCTGCGAGCAAGGCCTCGGGCACGCCCGCGCCAACAAATCCGCCGGTGGCTACGGTTTGCCCGTCGCGGACCCGGGCGACGGCCTCGGCGGCGGAGGTCAGCTTGCGGTCGCGCACAACGGTCATCCCCACCAGCCTCCGTTGACGTGGATTGTCTGGCCGGTGACGTACGAAGCCAGATCGCTGCAAAGAAACAGAACCACGTCGGCAATTTCGTTGGGCTGGCCGAATCGGCCCAGGGGAATCGACTTGAGCATTTCGGCCTGGACCTCTTCGGGAATGGTCTTGCCCATCTCGGTCAGCACCACGCCGGGGGCCACGGCGTTGACCGTGATTCGGCGATTGGCAAGCTCCCGGCTGAGCACTCTCGTCAGCGCGGCGACGCCGGCCTTGGCGGCGGCGTAGTTACCCTGGCCGAAGAATCCAATCGCGGCGGCAATCGACGCCAGATTGACGATTCGTCCGCCGTCGGCCAACCGTTCGACGACGGCCTGGCACGCGTGAAACACGCCGGTCAGGTTCGTGTCGATGACGTCCTGCCACTCGTCGGGCGACATTTTCTTGACCGTTCGGTCGCGAATGATGCCGGCATTATTGACGAGGATATCCAAGGCACCGAATCGGCCGATCGCCGCTTCGACCATCCGCGCGACCGCCTCGCGATCGCGGACGTCGGCCGCCGCGATGACGGCCCGCCCGCCGTCGAATTGGGCAACCGTTTCTTCGGCCCGGACACGATTAGCGCCCTGAGCGTCCTCGAAATAGTTGACGACAACGTTAGCGCCCGCGGCGTACAATCGTCCGACGGTCGCCCGGCCCAAGCCCTGTCCGCCGCCGGTGACGATCGCTGTTTTCCCGGTAAGATCGAAACGAATCATGATTCCTGCCTGGCGGGTTAGTTCAGTTCGATTCTAGGGACGGTTTCCGATGAAGACACAGACGAATCTCGCCGGTCGCTTGCCGAGGACTTTGGTAGTGTGTTTGTTCGTCGGGTCGAAATAGAGTGAATCGCCCGCTCGGAGAATCATGCGGTGCTCGCCCACGGTGAACTCCATCCGGCCCGAGAGCATGTAGATGAACTCTTCGCCGCCGTGCGAGAACTCGCCGGCCGGATCGCCTGGACAGATAGTCAAGACAAACGGCTCGGCCAGCTTGTTGCGCATATCGAGGGCGAGTGCCTCGTAGGCGTAGCCAAAACGCGAACCGTCGCGAGTGATGACCGTCGCGTCGCCCTTTCGGGTCAGTACAAACGGTTTGGCGGCCGGTTGTTCGACGAAGAAATCGGCCACCGGGACGCTCAAGGCTTCGGCGATCCGCATGAACGTCGAGATGGGCGAGGAGATTTGCCCCTTCTCGACCTTCGAGAGCGTGCTCTTGGTCAACTGCGAGCGCGCGGCCAGGGCCGTGACGGTCAGGCCCGCGGCCTGACGCGTGCGACGGATGTTCGCACCGATGGTCTGTTCATCCATGCGAGACATTGTATCATGAGAGGAAACACCTGCAACCCCCCCACGATATCGGTGGCGTCCGTTTCTTTGCTACCTTGGGCTCAGATCTCCCAGCCTTCGCGGTACGGCTCGCTCAGCCACGGCTGCACGTCGTCGCTGCCGGGCGCTTGCATTTGCGCGGCGTCCCAGGCGAACTCATGGCCCACCCGATAGGCGACGTTGCCCAGCGTGACCGTCTCGGCCAAGGGGCCCGAGTAGTCGAAATTGCAGGTTGCCGGCGGGCCGCCCTTGCAGGCGTTAATCCACTCCTGGTGGAAGCCGGGCGAGTCGGGAATCGACCGCGGCGGCGGCTCGAAGTCGGCGAATTTCTTTTCGGGATAGAGTTTCCGCTTCTTGAAATCACAAAGCAGCATTCCCTCGCTGCCGACGAAAAGCACGCCCGAACCGGGATGCGATAGGTTGTTCTCGGCCAGGACGGCAGGCCCCTTCTTGGTGTGCAACCAGTGCAAAGTGACGGGCGGCTGATCACCCCGGGCCGGGAACTCGTAGCGAACGTCCATCGACTTGGGTGTTCGTTGGGCGTCGACCGGTGGCCCCGACGCGGCCACGTGGTTCGGATAACGAAGCCCGAGCGCCCAGTACGGAATATCCAGAATGTGGCATCCCCAGTTGCCCATCTCGCCGGTGCCAAAATCCCACCAGAATCGCCACTTGTAGGGAGCGTAGGTGTCAGGGCTGTAGGCTCGCTCGGGAGCCGGGCCGAGCCAGAGATCCCACTTGAGATGGGACGGCACGGCCGGGAATTCGGTCGGCATCGGTGGCATTCCCCGATCGGTCGCGACCCAAGCGTAACACTCCTTGACCGGGCCAATCGCCCCGGAGCGGATCAACTCGACGATGCGATGCATGTTCGGATAGACATGACGCTGCACGCCCAACTGCGTGGCCACCTTCTTCTCGGCGGCCAGTTCAGTCATGGCGCGAACCTGGGTCATGTTGTGCGCCATCGGTTTCTCGCAGTAGCAGTGCTTGCCCATCCGCATCGCCATCATGGCCGGATGGAAATGGGTGTGGTCGGGCGTGCTGATCACGACCGCATCGATTTGCGACTCCATTTCGTCGAAAAGCCGTCGATAGTCGTAGTACTTCTTGGCCTTGGGGAATCGCTGATAGGCCTTGCCTGCCCGCTGGTCGTCCACGTCGCAGATGGCCACGATGTTCTGTTGGGCCAGGGCGTTGAGGTTGATCTTGCCCTGACCGCCGGGCCCGATGACGGCAATATCGAGTTTGTCGTTGGGCGACTTGGCGTCCGCGCCCACGCTTCGACCACAGAGCCAAATCGAAGCGCCCGCAACGGCCGTTCCGTGGAGCATTTCACGACGATTGATTCGTTCGGACATATCAGGATCCGTTGCAATGGGTGTGGGAGGCCGCAGCCTCGAAACGGTGGAAACGCCACGCTAGTCACGACGGAAAGGCATCGGGAATCGCCGCGCCTGGACGGGCCGGTTCGAAGTGGAATCGGCACGAGGGGACCGTATCCGACAATATTTCGCCATTTTACCAAGGGTGTGAGCTCGTGCAACAAATGCTCACGACAGCATTTTCCCCACCTTCTCGTTGGAGGTACGCATTTGCTGTAAATATCCCAAGCTCACATACCCAGCGTGGAAATACCGTAATTTGTGCAAACTATTCCGATTGTTCCGACGATAACGGTCACGTAGGAGTCCACCAATTTCTTGGGGGGACGGTATATCTACCATCAGCAAGCCAAACATCCGTCGTTCGAGAATCTGAAAATGAACTCTGGTTCAGCCGGAGAGAAGAACTCATGAGACAATTCCTGCGTGCATCGCTGCTTGCCCTGGCTTGCCTGGGCGTTTCGCAAATGGTTGGGGCGGACGAACCGGCCACCCCGATGCTCAGGCCGACCGTGACGCCCGTGTTGGTTCCGATTGACCATGCCGAGCCGGATCCCCCGACGACGGTGCGGCTGCTGACCGGCGAGCCGTCCGATGAGCCCCGCGTGGGCCAGAGCCAGCTGCGGCTCATCGAAAAGGAGAGCAAGAAGCAAGCCGATTCCAAAACGCCGGTGAACGACACGCCGCCCGAGGGTCCATGGTGTTTTGCCGAAGACGATCCGGCCCACGGTGAAACCGAGCCGGGCCAGCCCTCTCGCGAGAAAGTCCGCGTCGAGCCAATCGCCGCGAGTGGGATCGTGGAAGTCGTGCCGAGCGAGCCAAACGCTCCAAGACCAGCCGTCGGTCGTCCGGGGCGGCCGTACGACATTCAGTGGATTTTGGCGATTCTTGAAGACAAAGAAGACACACCGGTCGAGTTGGCGCAGGCCTCGCCGGCGGTGCCTCGCGTGTTGCCGTCGCCCCGCGCCGCGCTTTCGTCCGATTCGACTCACGACGATTTGCTGGATCTGGTCCGGCCCGCGCCGGTCCGCGAGGAACCGAGAGAAACGCCGCGCCGGCCGACGCCGCGAATACCGCGAAGCCACATCGATCCGATTCCCGAGGAACCCTATTATCCGTCGGCGCCGGAGCAAAGACGGCCGTCGCCGCCGCCGAAGCCCGCGGAGGAGTATTTCGAAGGGTTGGTGCCCGAGTCCGGCGAACCGTGTCACTTGCGGAACACGCGTTGCGGCAGCGGCTACGGCGCGGTGTGTGTTCCCTTGAAACCCGGACCGCGGCGGCTGTTGGAGCCTGCCTGTCTGACGTGCCGCGATATTACCTTCGGCGGTTGGGTCGACCAGGGCGTCAGCGCCGTGGCCAATAACCCAACCGACCGCTACAACGGACCGGTCACGTTCAACGACCGTTGCGGCGAGTACCAATTGAACCAGCTCAACTTCTTCGTCGAGCGCCAGGTTTGCACGGACGGTTGCGGTTGGGACTTTGGCGGGCGGATCGACTTCCTCTTCGGCACCGACGCCCGGTTTGCCCAGGCCGACGACGGGCTCGAATCGGACTGGAAACAGCGCGAACGATTCTATCAGGCCGCCCTGCCCCAGTTCTATCTCGACGTTGGGTTCAACGACTGGACGGTTCGGCTGGGCCATTTCTACAAGATCATGGGCTACGAACAGGTGGCCGCGCCGGACAACTTCTTCTACTCCCACAGCTACGCGTTCCAATACGGCGAGCCGAAAACCGAAACCGGCATGTTGGCCAGCCGTAAATTGGGCGGCGGGCTTTCGCTCTCGGGCGGATTCAGCCGGGGAAGCGATCAGTTCGACGACACCGACGGGCGGAACCAGCTTGGTTTCATCGGCGGGATCGATTGGGCCAGCCCCGACGGGCGACGTTCGGTCCAGTTCGCCCTCAGCAGCGGCGAACAAGGGCCCGGCAACAGCACGATGATCTACAGCCTCGTTGGACAGCTCCAAGTGACCGACCGGCTCAGTTGGGTTCTCGAACACAACTTCGGACAGAGCACGGGCGGAAACCGCCAGGGTGTCCGCGTGGCCGAGTGGTATGGGCTGAGCCAGTACGTGGTTTACCAGTTGACCGAAACCTGGGACGTCGGTGCCCGAATCGAGTGGTTCTGCGACGTCGACGGCACCGTGGTTCACGGCTTGGGCCAGGGCAATCTGGCCACCGGGCCCTACATCGGCAGCTTCTACGACCTCAGTCTGGGATTGAATTGGAAGCCCGGACCGAACCTCGTCTTTCGGCCCGAGGTCCGTTGGGACTGGTTCCACGGCGACAGTGTCGGCGGGAATCGGCCGTACGACGCAGGCCATTGCGATCAGCAGTTCCTTTATGGGTTCGATCTGATCGTTAAGTTCTGAGTCGAATTGTGCACAAGCCTAAGCCATGCGGCGTCGAAGGCCACCGCTGGCTCGCCGAGAATAGGAGCAGAAGCCATGCAACGTTCGACCGACGCAATCCTGGCCGCGGAACTGGAGAAGCTGGCCTCTGCCGCGAGCGACGTGGAGATCGGCACGAAAGTCGTCGGACGCGTTGCCCGAAAACTACCCAACGACATGTTCCAGGTCGAACTCGAACTGGCCGAGTCGGCCGACCGGGTGCTTCGCGTGGCGTGCGACGTGCTTGACGAGGTGGGCCGAATTCGCGACGACGTGGTTGCGTCCGACGCCGCGCCGACCGTGGCCGCCGTCGTGGGCTCGGGTTTTCTCAATCTCAACCCGGCCGTCGTGACCGTCGAGGTCGCGCCGCTGGCGGCGGATCGGGCTCGGGTGACCGTCACCGGCACGGCCAAGGAAGGGTTGATCAAGCAACACGCCGGCGAAAAAGCCGCGCGACGCATCGCCGACAAGCTGCGGCAATCGCTCGGAGGCTTCTCGACGGGCATCGTGACGGTTGGCGGCGCCGACTCGACGTGAGACAGCAACGGTGTTGTTGGCCCTCGCGACGCGGCCATTCTTGCGGCCCATTGGGGTTGTGTGGTTGACGAGAGCGGCCAGTCGACGTCGGCGCCAGAGCCGGAGACGGTTGTGACGTTGCTCGTCGGCGTGTGGATGTGGCTGGCGGGAAGAAATCGGAAAAGGACATCGCGAAGTGGCAGCGCTGCGTGAGAAAACCGCTTCCTTCCGCCGCGAGGTTCGATTCCTGGGCGTTTGACGCGAAACGAATTCGAATGACGCGAAAGCACGGCTGTGGACAGTGACGTTCGTAAAGGTCATCGGCACGTACACGCGCGATTGGACAATCGTCGCCGATTGACGCTGATGCTTGTGTTGGCGGGCGGCTACATGGTGGCCGAGATTCTGGGTGGGTTGCTGACCAACTCGCTGGCGCTGTTGGCCGACGCGGGCCACATGTTTTCCGACGTAGCCGCCCTGGGGCTGAGTTTGTTCGCGCTTTGGATCTCCGAACGCCCGCCAACGTCGCAACGCACTTTTGGATACTATCGTAGCGAAATCCTTGCCGCGCTGATCAACGGGGCGGCACTCATCGCCGTTTCGGTCTACATCTTTGTCGAGGCATACGGCCGGCTCCACCACCCGCCCGAGGTGATGGGCGCCGCCATGATGTGGATTGCTGTCGGCGGGCTCGCCGTGAACGTGCTCGGCTTGTGGATTCTTCGCGCTGGGTACCACGAAAATCTTAACGTCCGAGGTGCCTGGCTCCACGTAATGACCGACGCGCTGGGCAGCGTGGGGGCGATCGTGGCGGGTGGGTTGATTTGGAGTCTTGGATGGAACTGGGTCGACCCTGCCATCTCGGCACTGATTGGGTTGTTGGTCATCTACTCGGCATGGCGGCTGGTCATGGAATCAGCCACCGTCTTAATGGAAGGTGCGCCGCGAGGCATCGACGTCGACGAGATTCGCGAGACGATCTTGACAACACCTGGCGTGTTGGGTGTTCATGATTTGCACGTTTGGACGATCACCAGCGGGCTCGATTCGCTGTCGGCCCACGTGGTCGCCGATGAGGACACGGAATCGCGGAGCGACCTGCTCCGGAGGCTGCGCCAGGCGATTCACGAACGGTTTGGAATCGACCACCTCACCATCCAAATAGAGCCGGCCGATTTTGACGAACGACCGACGCTCGTCTAGTTCGCGGGCGACGTGCCCCGGCGCCGTTTGAATCGCAAGTCGGGTGAGGGGCAAAGGAATCGGGGCAAGCCGTGAAACGACTGCCCCGATCCCTATCTCCGCCCTCTTCTCTGAAAGTGAGTGTCTCTTCCGCGTGAACCGGGTCTCTAGGGATGAGTCCAGATGCCCGCGATTCGGCCAGCTACGGCCGTGCTGGTCATCACCATCGACGAACCCAAAGCCAGCATTGCGGCGAGGGGTAGCGTGTAGGAGACCGGATGGACCAGGGTAATCACACCCAGGACGATTGCCCCACCGCCAACGAGCACTTCGGCGCCGGCAGCCGCCGTCACGGCGTCGGCAACCAAGTGTTCGAAGAAGGGATGATTGGAGGCGCTCTGATTGGCGAAATGGGCAAGCCGGTTGGCGATGCCCGCGCCCAGCAGCACGCCGCACCCGAGTATGACCGCCGCGACGGCCGTCAAGGTTGCTGGTTCGATATTCAACAAGGAGAGAATACCCAGCAGAACGCCGATGGCACCGGCGACGAACTCGGCAGTCAAGCCGGTTTGGAGATCGGCGACGGGGAACTTCAGACCCGTCTCTTGAACGATCTTCGAATAGCATTCGCCAACCGCGTGCCCCTGAAAAGCGAGCGCCAAGGCCACCGCGATCGTGGCGGCGGTGGCCATGTACATGGGCTGGAAGCCGGCCAGTCCCAGGATGGCCAGAACGATGGCGGTGCCCCCGCTGGTTGTTTGGATTCCCGAAAAGCTGCCGGTCATTTGAGCGAGGAAGCCTCGCCGGTGTGGTTGTTGAAGACTGGAATCTTGTCCCTGTTCAGCACTGGACGCATACGCCATGAGAGTTCTCTCCCCTAATGATTGATACGCGATATTTAACCCCGGGCTTGCGTTTTCCCGTACTCTTGTCTCCACGTGCGTGACAGCTGCCCCCGAGTTGCTTTGGCCCAAGGCCGGCTGCAACGGTTCAATGGGGTGTCCTTCGGCAAGTCGGGCCTCTGTGGTAATATATGACACCCCATGCATCGCGAACGGGAATATCACGTGTTCCGTCGACATCGGGTTGGAAGTCGAGCGTTGACCGTCATTTCAGGGGAAGGATGTCGCGGGGTAAGAGGGGGGGCTGAACCGGTTCTTCGGAAAATACCGTTCCGACTTGTTCTGTTAGGAGAAACCAACAATGAGTGAATCGCCGGTCGGCAAGGAACAACTCCGCACATGGGATAGGCGGTATGTCTGGCATCCATTTACTCAGATGGCCGAGTATGAACCGATGATCATCGAGCGCGCCGCCGGTTGCACGTTGGTGGATGTCGACGGCCGCGAGTTTCTCGACGGAGTGAGCAGCCTCTGGTGCAACGTGCACGGCCATCGCCACCCGAAGCTCGATGCGGCGATTCGCCGACAGTTGGACAAGGTGGCGCATGTTACGTCGCTGGGCCAGTCGAACCCGACGACAATCACGTTGGCCCGGCGGCTGGTTGAAATCGCGCCAAAGGGACTCGAACACGTCTTCTTCTCGGACGACGGGGCGACGTCGGTTGAAGTGGCGCTGAAAATGGCATTTCAGTACTGGCACCAGTGCAAGCAGCCCAAACCCGAAAAAACGGCTTACGTAGCGCTGGGTGATGCCTATCACGGAGACACGCTCGGAAGCGTGAGCGTGGGCGGGGTCGAGCGGTTTCACGCCATGTTCCGACCGCTGTTGTTCGACGTGTTGCGGCTGGCCACGCCGAATTCCTATCGGCCGCCAGCCGGCGTTCCGGTAAACGGCGTGCTCGAACATTGCCTGGGCGAACTGGAAGAGTTGCTCCGCCAGCGGCACGAGCAGATTGCCGCATTGGTGATGGAACCGTTGGTTCAGGGTGCCGCCGGCATGGTCATGCACCCAAGGGGCTATTTGCGAGGCGTGCGCCATCTGACGCGGCGTTACGGCGTTCTGCTGATCGCCGATGAAGTGGCCGTGGGCATGGGGCGGACCGGCAAGATGTTTGCCTGCGAGCACGAGCAGGTCGTGCCCGATTTGCTCTGTCTGGCCAAGGGGTTGACCGGCGGCTATTTGCCGCTGGCGGCCACGCTGGCAACGGACGAGATCTATGGGGCGTTTCTGGGGGAATATGCCGAGGGAAGAACGTTCTTTCACGGTCATACCTACGGAGGCAATCCGTTGGGTGCGGCCGTGGCGCTGGCCACGTTGGACGTGTTCCTCGAAGAGCAGACGCTCAGCCGACTTCAGCCGAAAATTGCCCGGCTAGGGGAGCATCTGGCCCGGTTGGCCGAGTTGCCCGAGGTGGGCGACGCGCGCCAATGCGGTCTGATTGGGGCGGTTGAGCTGGTCCGCGACAAGGCGACCAAAGAGCCTTTTCCCTGGGAGAAGAAGCGCGGGATCCGCGTTTGCGAGCACGTGCTGGGTCGTGGCGTGTGGATTCGCCCGCTGGGCAACGTGCTGGTGATCATGCCGCCGTTGGCCGTCTCGCTCGGCGAACTCGACCGGATCTGCGAGGCGGTTGAAGCGGCCATTCTGGCGACTCTCTCGTAACCGAGTGGCGCTGCCGGAGCAACCGGCACGTTCCGTGGAATCAACGCGAACCGCGTAGCTGCCCGTCCCAACTTGCCCGCTTCGGGAAAACCCCCTCGGACGCGCTTCGCCATATTGACGCATATCCTATGGTTTTACGGGTTTGTCTCGTTTCTTACAGGGAGACGGACAGAACAAGAAGCACGTTTCGAGTATGCAAATGCGGGGCAAACAATAGAGACGGTGCCCGGCGCCGACAGGGGGTATCCGTTCGGAGACACCACGGGAGATTATCCGCGCATGCGTTGGCCCAGCTGTTCATTGACCGTGAGGCTGTGGATAGGAGTCGGCGGGATCGTCGTCTTTCTAGTTGCCAGCCTGATGTGCTATCAGTATGCTACGACGACGACAGCCAATGCGTTCAGGCAGCTACTACGCACCGAAGTGAGGATCGATCGCGACGTGAGCCACGCTGAATCGTCCTTGCTGCGATGCCGTCGCGCGGAGAAAGACTTTCTCTTCCACCGCGACATGAAGGACGTCGCCACGTTCAAACAGGAGCTTGCGCGACTCAACACGCAATGTCAGGCGGTTCACAATCAAGCTAAAGATGCCGGGCTTCTGATGTTGGCCGAGCAGGCCGCGTCGGCCGCTGGTCGCGCGAATCAGTACGCGCAAGCTTTTGAGCAGGTCGTTGCCGCGTCGCGCCGGCGCGGGCTGGACTACGATACGGGTCTTCAAGGGCGATTTCGCGATGTCATCCGACGCGTGGACGGCGAAATGGCCGAGCACGATATCGACACGGTTAACGACTCGTTGTTCCGACTCTGCCGTAGCGCGAAGGAGTACCTTGGTAATCCCACTGTCGCGAACGGCCAATCGTGGCAAATGGCGGCCGAGGCGCTACGGGAAGATATCAGCGCTAGCTCATGCGGCACCGAAACGCGGCAACTTCTGACCGACCGTCTGGCACGGTATCAGAAACTCCAACAAGAGTACTTGGACATGCAGCGGAAGGCGGTCGACGGCGCCGTGTCAACCGAGACGTCGAAAGACAAGACCCCCGACGGCCCCGAGGATGAATCGAAGAATGTCGAATCCGGAACGGTCGCGACCGACGAACTTGACAAGCAGCTCGACAGTCTGATCGCCGACATGGAATACGAAGTCGTTCGCATGAACATCCCTCAGGTCGGAAAAATGGTCTTGGCCATCCGGCAATGTGAAAAGGACTATCTGGCACGCGGCGACGATAGCTACGCAGCGCAGACGCACGAAGCCGTTGCCAAGCTGCTGAGAGCCTTCGAACAGTCGAAAATCGATCCGAAGTATCTTCAGCGAGCCCGAATGGACCTGCGGCAGTACAGCATGGCTTTCGACGCGTTGGTGGCCGAGGATCAGGTTATCAAGGTCAGCACGCTTAAGATGAATCAAATCGTCGGAGAACTGGAGCCGAATATCAGAAAGCTGGCTGTGGCCGCTCAGACGCTGACGATCGAGAAGACCAACGTTGCAAAAACGCGTGCGGAGTTCTTGACGAGGGTAGCCATGTTCGCCGGTGCGATCAGCGCGCTGGTCGCCTTCGTTCTGGCCTTTGTGCTTCCCCCAACCATCGTCAAACCGATTCAGAAATGCACGACGTTTGCCCAGACCATCGCACAAGGCGACCTTAGCGGAAGGCTTGAAATTGACCGGGAAGACGAGGTAGGCCGATTGGCGAATTCCCTCAATCAAATGGCCAAGGGTCTCGGCCAGATGATGCAGGATATCAAGGATGCCAGCGAGCGAGAAAAGGTTGCGGAGGCCGAAAAGGTCGAGCAGAAAAATCGCCAGGCCGAAGCCGAGCAGCACCGCCAGGCCGAAGCCGCCAAACGCGAGCAAGAGCAATTGAAAGAGGAGCGAGAACGGGAACAACGGTTGGCCGATGAGGAGCGTCGCCGCGCGGCCTTCGAACAAGAGAGGGCCCGGGTACTCCGTCAAAAGGTGGATCATCTTCTGGAAGTCGTCGCGGCCGCGGCCGAGGGCGATCTGACAAGAGAGATTCGGGTTGAGGGAAACGAACCCGTCGACGAACTGGCCGCCGGCATCCAACGAATGCTTCGCGAATTGTCCGCCATCATTCTGGAGGTGACGCAAAGCGCCGAACAGTTTACCGAAGGTTCGTATATGATCGCTCAGAGCACGCAGGAGCTGGCCGTGGGAGCCCAGTCGCAGAGCACGGGTCTCACCCAAATGAGTTCGTCGATCGAGGAATTGATGCGATCGATCGAGTCGGTGAGAGAGAATTCCACGACGGCAGACGAAATGGCCCGTGAGACGACTTATCTGGCCGAAGAGGGAGGCCAAGCGGTCCAGAAATCGTCCGAGGCGATGGAGTTGATGCGGCAGAGCGCTAAGCAGATCGGCGAAATCATTCAAGTCATCTCCGAAATCGCCAACCAAACCAACTTGCTGGCGTTGAATGCGGCCATCGAAGCGGCTCGGGCGGGTCAACACGGTTTCGGTTTCGCCGTGGTCGCCGACGAAGTCCGAAAACTGGCCGAGCGATCGAATCAAGCGGCTGACGAAATCGCGAAGCTCATTCGCCAGTCGACCCAACGCGTCGAGGAAGGTGCGGGACTTAGCGACCAGACCGGCAAATCGCTCAGGCGGATCATCAACGGCGTGGAAACCACGGCCCATCGCATCAGCCGAATCGCCCGTGTCACCGTCGAACAGGCGACCATTGCCGATGAAGTGTCGAAGGTCGTTACGCAAATCGGCGATATTACCGAAAAGGTCGCGGTCGGCAGCGAGGAGATGGCCGCCAGCAGCGAACAACTCGGCGCCAACGCCGATCGGCTGCGGACCATCGTCTCTCGATTCAAGGTTTGACGTCTCGCGTTTCGTTTTCGTCCGATCCCCCTCGGAGGACTGGCCGGCCGCCGACGCAGCTGACGGCCGAGCGGCTTGGTGGCACGTCCCCGAGCCTTGGCGCGTCTCTGCCGCTGCCACGACCCTCGTTCATCAGGGCCGACAACCCCAGCGAGTTCACGACGGTCCTCGCCCGGCCCGCATGTCTTGTCAAACCCGAGCATATCCCGACAATGATGGATAGTGTGCAGGATGTATGCTTGCGTGCATCAGAGAATCGCAGAAAACACTGACCGAAAAAGACGTGGTTGTCGCACCATGAGCCAGAATCCCACAATCGAAACCAACCCATCCTCCGCCGGCCGATGGCACGTCTTGGCCGATCGCGTTCTGCAGGGTCACGCCCTCGATGAATCGGAAGCCTTGTCGATTCTCGAATCGGACGACGCCGAGTTGCTCGATATGCTCGCGGCCGCCTATCGGATTCGCTACCGGTGGTTCGGCAACCGGATGCACCTGAACTTTCTGATCAACGCCCGAAGCGGCCACTGTGGCGAAGATTGCCATTATTGCAGCCAGTCGCGCGTCTCGTCCGCCCAGATTACCCCGCACAATCTGCTCTCGGCCGACGAGCTTTTCGAGGGTGCCGGCATGGCTGCCCAGCACCAGGCCAAGACCTACTGCATGGTCACGTCGGGCCGGAAGCCGTTGGAGTCGGATCTGGCGACCATCGAAGCGGTCGCTCCGCGGATCAAGCAGGCCTATCCGCTGAAGTTGTGTGTCTCGCCGGGGCTGATCAACCAGGAGCAAGCCGAGCGGCTCAAACGATGCGGCATCGACCGGATCAACCACAATCTGAACACGAGCGAGGCGTTCTATCCGAAAATCTGCACGACGCACGGCTACCGGCAGCGGCTCGATACGCTCGAGGCGGTCCGCCGCGCGGGGCTCGAAATTTGCTCCGGCGGAATCGTCGGGATGGGCGAAAGCGCTGAAGACGTCGTCGAGCTGGCCCTGCGGCTGGGTCGCTTGAAGGTCGAGGCCGTCCCGGTCAATTTCTTCATTCCCATCCCCGGCACGCCCCTGGAGAAGGTCGACTATCTCTCGCCGCGGTGGTGTCTGAAGGTGCTCGTCATGTTTCGCATGGCCAATCCGAAATGCGAACTGCGAATTGCCGCCGGGCGCGAACGGAGCTTGGGCCCGCTGCAACCGCTGGGGCTCTACGTCGCCAATTCGCTCTTCGTGGGCGATTACCTGACCACGAAAGGACAACCGCCCGAGGCGGATTTCGAAATGATCGAGGCACTCGGCTTCGAGCCGGTGGTCGACGGGGTGCACTGATGGACAAGCAGGACGTCTCCGAATTGATCCGCAAGGCGCGCGACGGCGATGCCGCGTGCCGCGACGCGCTGTTCGGGCTGTGCCGAAATTATTTGGGCGTGGTCGCCCAGGCGCAAATCGAAACGTGGCTCCGCGCCAAGGTCGACGCCTCGGACGTTGTCCAACAGACCATGCTCGAAGCGCACCGCGATTTCGAGCGTTTCGAGGGCCAGTCGGAAAAGCAGTGGCTCGGCTGGCTGCGGGGAATCTTGAAGCACAACATGGCCGACTTCGTGCGACATTATCGCGGCACGGCCAAGCGGCAGGCTCGCCGCGAGGTGCCCTTGCGCAATCCGGCCGCGAGCACGATGCTTCACGGCGCGCCCGAGCCGGCGGCCCCGGGCGCGACGCCGAGTCAGGAAGTCGTTCGGATGGACGACGAGCTGCGGCTGGCCGGCGCGCTGGCCGAGTTGCCCGACGACTATCGCGACGTGATCGCGCTGCGAAATTTCCAGCGGCTGCAGTTTTCGGAAATCGCCGTGAAAATGGATCGTTCGCGGCCGGCCGTGCAAATGCTTTGGATGCGAGCGATTAAGCGGCTCCAAGAGGCGATGGATGAGGACGAAAATGCGTAGGGTGCGTGCTCGCACGCACCAAGACCTCTTGCCGCCGGTGCTGGAAGAAAACGAGTGACACGAACCCGGGGTGGACGCGCCCATGTCGAAAAAATCGCCGGACGAGAAGTTCTTCTCGCTGTTGGACGAGTATCTCGGCCGCCTCCACGCCGGCGAGCCGGTCGATCGCGAGTCGATCGTGCGCGAGCACCCCGAGCTGGGCTCGGCGCTCGACTGTCTCGACGTGCTCGACGGCTTCGTGCGGGAGTTGCCCGGTGAGCCGGACGCGACCGAATTGCCCAGCACGGACGACGCCGATGAGCTGTCGGACACAGCCCAACGCCAGTTCGGCGCGTACGAGTTGATCGAGGAGATCGGTCGTGGCGGGATGGGTATCGTCTACAAGGCCCGTCAGACGAGGCTCGACCGGACGGTCGCCGTCAAGATGATTCTCGGGAGCCACCTCGAATCGAGCGAGCATCTCCGGCGGTTTCAGTCCGAAGCCCGAGCGGCCGCCCGATTGCAGCACCCCAATATCGTCCACATCCACGAGGTGGGGGAACTCCATGGGCGGCATTTCTTCGTCATGGAGTTGATCGAGGGAATGAGCCTTGCCGAACGGCTCCGACGTGGTCCGATCGACACGGCCGACGCGGTCCGGCTCCTGGCCGCCACGGCCCGGGCAATCGCCGAGTTGCACCGCCATGGCATCGTGCATCGCGATCTGAAACCGTCGAACATCCTGCTCGACGCCGAGGCGAATCCCTACGTGACCGATTTCGGGCTGGCCAAGATGTTCGAGTCGGATTCGCTACGGACCGCCACCGGCGTGATTGCCGGCACGCCCAGCTACATGGCGCCCGAGCAAGCCTCGGGTCACAACGAGCGGGTCGGGCCGGCGAGCGACGTCTACAGCCTCGGCGCGGTGCTTTACGAAATGTTGACGGGCCGACCTCCGTTTCGCGAGCCCACGCCGGTCGAAACCGTGCTGAAAGTCCTCTCGCACGAGCCGGAGCTTCCTCGGCGGTTGAATCGCAAAGTGCCTCGGCCGCTGGAGCGGATTTGTCTGAAGTGTTTGGCCAAATCGCCCGACGCGCGCTACGCCTCGGCCGACGATCTGGCCGACGACCTCGAACATTTTGCCAAGGGCGAACCGCTCGAAGCGAAGCTGCCGGGCTTGGGGGAACGAGTGTCGCGATGGGCCCGACGCCAACCGGCGTTGATCCTGCGGCTTGGCGCGTTCGGCGTGTTCTACGCAATCGAACTCTTTGAATTCCACTTCACGTCGACGAGCGACCCGACGTTTTTCCGTCGCGTTTCGCTGCTTCTGATCGGTTGGGCCGTGGCCTCGGTGTTTTTCCAGCGGCTTCTGTCGAGCCAGCAATGGAGAATACGCGCCTGCTTCGGCTGGGGGACGCTCGATGCGGGCCTGTTGTTGGCCATCCTGCTCTTTCTGGCCGACGGCGTGGCCAGCCCGCTGGTGATTGGCTATCCGCTCTTGATCGTTGCGTCGGGCCTGTGGTTTCGGGTGCGGTTCGTCTGGTACATGACGGCCTTGTCGGTGATCTCCTACGGCGTTTTAATGGCCGACTTCTATTTCTGGCGACCGTGGTTGGCACGGGGTTTCGATCCCTTCATCATCCGCCACCTCGATTTCCTCGTCGCTCTGCTGGTCGAGGCGACGATCGTCGCCTACCTGGTTCAACGTCTGCGAACGTTGAGCGGTTACCTGGGCGGAAAGCAGTAGCCGGCGGCCACCGATGTCGTTAGGGGAATCCTGGCATCGCCGATCAGTTTCCTGGTTTATGCACACCACCCAGAGTTCTTTTTTATGCAAAATGCCCACGTATCCCCACTTCACTCCTTGCGTGATTCGGAAAAGTTCACTGAATCCGCCAAATCGTTTCAACCGATACAGGATGATGCGATTGTGCCCAATCCGAATGTCCCAATATGCAATGGCGGGAAACGATCATGTACCGAAAGCAGATACTTATCGGGTTTGCCGTGATAGCGGCCGTGTGGCTGCTCCACAGCCCCCAGGCCGTGGGTCAGACGATCAATGGAAACTCGAATCCGTCGCTCACCGAACGGCTCGACCAATTCGGACAGAGTCTCAAGACAGGGATCTTTGGCCGAAAGACCAAACCGACCAATGCTCAGGCGTCGCAAGAGCCGTCCATTGCCGAGAGTCGATCGACGCGGGCGGGCAGCGCGATCAACACGCCCGACGAGTTGCCTGTCAGCCAGACTCCGGCAGCGAGCCCGGAGAAAAAACGATCCTTTCCGCCGACGCTGCAAGAGCTACTCACGGGCGAGCGGCGTGCCCAGACGCCGAGCCGACGGATGAGCCCCGCCTCGCCAATTGTGCCGGGCTACACCCAATCGCCAACCCTGGCGAGGTCTCGGCCGGAAGCCACTCCGGCTGATGCGAGTCAGCAGGCAGTCGTTGCCGTACGAGAACAGAGTCCGCTGACGGCTGTGCCGAAGACGACGGAACCTCCGAGAACGCGTCTGGCCGCGAGGCCGGACGTCGCGACGCCCGCGCCGGCGGGTGCAAAGGAGACAACCGCGCCGTCGACAAGTACCGGCCCCGCTTCACAGCTGCTGCACGAGCGATTGCAGCATTTTCGTACATCGGTTTTTGGAGACACGACGTCCGGAGCAAGCGCCACGACCTCCGCGCCCACCCAGGCGGCTCGTCAACCGAGTGTTACGACTCCCATGGCCACCAGCACGGCGACGGCGCCGGAACGCCGCACGGCGAAAAACGTTCCGACCCGAGCACCGCGCCGGGCGGCGGAGCCGCCCGTGCCGCATGTCGCGCAACAGCCGACACGCACGCAAGCGCATGCAGCAGGGTTACAGCAACCGACGCGCGCGCCGGCGAGGACGATCGACCCTTCGACCGATGGTGTGTTGTTGGACAACGGTCCGGCCGAGCAAACCGACGAGGCCGTCACAACAGAACCAGAGTCGGTCTTGGAGCCGTCGCCGAGCGAGCCGGATGACTCGAAATCGACGGCGAAGGCGGAGCCACCCATCGTTGAGTTGCCTGGGGCCGAAGTGGCAGCCGAGCCCCATACGCCTTTGGTGGTGGCCGGGGATGATCGCCGGGAAGAATGGGCCGGACAGGTTCTATTGACGCGGCGAAGTCCGATTTTGAACGTCAAGACCCTTGGGCCGCCGCGGATCGCGGTCGGCAAGCAAGCGAGTTTCGAGGTTCTCGTGGAGAACCTGGGCGAGGTGGCCGCCGAGGCAGTCGTAGTGACTATGGTGTTGCCCGAATGGGCCGACGTGGTGGGTGCCGAAGGGAGCGTCGGGGCGATTCTGGCCGAGCAGGAGCCAAGCGGAGGAAAACAACTGCTCTGGCGAGTTGGCCCAATGGAGGCGAAATCACGTCAGAAGGCCACGCTGGGCATCATTCCGCGTCAGAGCCGGCCGATCGATCTGGCCGTGCGGTGGGGGTTCACGCCGATCGCCTCGCAGGCAGTCATCGAGGTCGAGGAGCCGAAGCTGGCCATGCGGCTCGAAGGCCCGAGCGAAGTCCACTTCGGCGAGCCCCAAGTCTTCCAGCTCGAAATCAGCAACAGCGGAAACGGAAGCGCCGACGACGTGATCCTAACGATGATGCCGCTGGTCGCCGGCGAAGGCGGCCCGACGCAACACCGGCTCGGGAGTCTGGCCGCCGGCGCGCACAAGACGATCGACATGGAGTTGACCGCGCGGCATCCGGGCGCGCTGGTCGTCCAGATGGAGTTGCGATGCGACGGGCCGGGCCGGGCCAGCCTGAACGAAACGCTCCTCGTCCGAAAAGCAAACGTCGAAATGAAGATCGACGCCCCCCAAATGCAATTCACCGGCACCGTGGCGACGTATCGCATTCGCGTGCGAAACACGGGCAACTTGGCGGCCGACGATATTGAGCTGACGGCGAAGATTCCGCCCGAGGCGAAATTCGTCAGCGCCGGCCAAAAGGGCAAGGCGTCGGTCGATGGCCAATCGGTCCAGTGGAAGCTCGACCGGCTGCCGGAGGGTGCCGAGCAGGAACTCGTGTTGACTTGCGAGCTGGCACGCGAAGGATACAGTCAACTCAAAGTGGAGGCCGCCGGCGCGCGAGTCGCGGCCGAGGCAATGGCCGTGACACGCGTCGAATCGATTGCCGATTTGGCGTTGGAAGTGACCGATCCGTCGGGTCCGGTGCCGCTGGGCCAGCACGCCGACTATACGGTGCGGATCTACAACCGGGGATCGAAGGACGCGGACGGCGTCGAGGCGGTGGTCTATTTCTCGCAGGGGATCGAGCCGGTTTCGGCCGAGGGCGGTCGCTATACGATCCGGCCCGGCCAGATCCTCTTCAACTCGCTCGGCGTCGTGAAAGCCGGCAAGGAAGTCGTCTTGAAGATCAAAGCCAAAGCCGAAATGCCCGGTAACCACATGTTCCGCGCCGAGGTATACTGCCGGCCGCTGGGCACGAAATTGGTCGGCGAGGAGACCACGCATTTCTATCGCGCAGTTTTCGGCGGGCCGGAAACCCAGCTTGCGCGGCCCACGCCGAAACCGGCACCCATGAAGGCCAACCCCATCGAAACGGCCGATCGCCGCAACGAACCGCTTCCGACCGATGCGCCCACGTCAAGCGAGCCGAGTCCGAGTTTACCACAGACCTATTAATACCAATTGTGGATCGATCCCGCGCTCTACGACCGCCTGTTTTCCCGCGGGGAAGATGGGCGGTCTTTGCTTGATGAACACACTGGATCAACGCAAAAATTGCGCGAGATCCGTCGATTACCGGACTTCGAGATGAGGTCGGAGTGGGACTCGTCGTCGCGAGCGGAGTGTGACGGTCGATTCCGCCGGATTTCCCTTTGATGGGGTATCCTACGGGACGATTTCCGACTTGTCGACCGAGTAGCCGTCGGCGCGGTTGCCGAGGCGGGCGTGGAGGACCGGGTCGACGTCGTAGGAAATGCCGTGGACCGACCCGTCGCAGAAGAGCATGTGACAAACCGTCGGGTGGGCGGCGCCAAAATAAAAAGCGTATTGGGCCGTCGTGTTGTCGAGACGGTGGTCGGGTTGCAAGTGGTACGTGCTGCTGGCCCAACGCATGATGTCCCAGTCGTGGCCGACGAACGGGTTGTTGTCGTCGCCCCATGATCGGCCGGTCAAATATTGGTCGGGATGAATGGCCTTCTCGCCGCCCAGATACGTGTTGTTCGTTCCGTCGGTGATATCGACGACCTTGATCCGGCTTCGCACGAAGGAGACGCCCGTCACGCCGGGAATCCAGTCGGGCCATGGGTAGCCGGGGTCGTCGCCC
>JAFGIR010000087.1 GCA_016929515.1 Pirellulales bacterium
AATGAGATCTTGGCGAGTTTTCTTTGCCGTTGCGAGCGTTTTCATGATCGTCGGCTGTGGATCGGCGCGGACGTCGAGCCCGGCCCGCGGCGCGAAACAGGAATCGGCCGCCGAGCCCGTGGTGGACCCGGTGGCGAATGATAAACAGAACAAGACAGCGGCGGCCGAAGCGATCGAGACGGTCGAGGGCTTGCGCGGCAAGATCAAGCGGGGCAAGAATGACCAGATCGTGGAAGTCAATTTGGAGCTATGCCAGACCACGGACGAAGACGTGGCCCAATTGGTCGCGCTAACCCATCTCCGCAAGCTGCAACTCTGGGGTGCCGAAATCAGCAACGAAGCTATCGGCTCTCTAAAGAAAATGCCCGAGCTGGTCGACCTGACGTTGTTCAATACGGCGGTCGACGACAAGGGAATTGCGGAACTGAAGGAGATTTCGACGCTCAAGCGTCTGAATCTGCGACGCACGACCAACATGACCGACGGCGCCCTGGCCCATCTCAAGGAGTTGCCCAACCTCGAGTATTTGTACCTTCTCTACAACAACATCTCGGATGAGGGTCTGTCGCATTTGGCCAAGATGAAGAAGCTCAAGGCGTTGGATTTGCGAGGGTGCATGGGCGTGAGCGACGCGGGTTTGAAGCGCGTCAGGGAATTGACCAACTTGAGGAGCCTGCAGCTTCGTTCGTCGATCACCGACGCGGGCTTGGAGAATTTGAAGCCTTTGACCGGCCTGGCTTCGTTGAGCCTGGAGGATACGACCGTCACGAACGAAGGGTTGGGCCATCTGAAGGGGCTGACCCGGCTCAGGAGTTTGAACCTGATGCGGACATTCATCGACGACGAGGGATTTGTCCATCTGGCCGGGATGAAGGATCTCGAACAGTTGTCGCTTCGCGATCTTCGCATCGACGGGTCGGGTCTCGCCGAGTTCAACGAGGCCTCGAAGCTCTGGAAACTCGATCTGAGCGAAACGGACGTCGACGACGCCGGACTGGCCCACGTCAAGAACTTCCCGAAGCTTCGCTGGCTCAACCTGTGGAATTCGCTGGTGAGCGACGACGGGCTCGCCGCGCTGGAGGGTCTGGTGAAGTTGGAGTATCTGTCCCTGAAAGGCACGGACGTAACCGATGCGGGACTCGAACACCTCGCGGGCCTGAAATCGTTGAAGACGCTCGATCTCAGCGAGACCCAGGTGACCGACGACGGGCTTACGAAGCTGCGAAAAGCACTGCCCGCGTGCAAAGTCGTTCGCTAGAACGTGTCCTGAAAAAGGGTGTCACTGCTGGAACGGCTGTAGCCAATTTCGAAACGCGTTTCTACGTTCGCGGATCGTAGAAACGCATAATCAAATCGACCGGCTCGAGCTTGCGACGGGCCGTGCCGTCGGTCGGACGCGAAGCCGACGCGCTCTGCTCAATCGCGATATCGCGCCAATGATCGGACGCGCCGTCCGAGGCGGAGGCATCGCCCGACGAATCCCCCGTTTCGGAGCCGAACGCGGTGCCCATCAACGCGGCCCCGGCGGGCATCCGCCAGTCTTCGGGGAAGTTGTCGGGATAGTTGAGCCGGCCGGGGCTCGTTGCGTCGCGACCGTAGGCCGACACGAAGTAGCTCAGGTCGCCGAGCTTCACTTTGCCGTTGTGGTTGAAGTCGGAAGCCCAAGTATAATCGATGCCCGCGTCGCCCACGTTATGGCCGTAGGCGGCCACGAACAGAGACAGATCGCCCAGCTTGATCTTGCCGTTGTCGTTCAGATCGTACATGACCGGCCAGAGTTCGCCGTTCCTGAGCGTGCTGGTGGTCAGATCGGTTGCGTCGACGTTGCTCCAGAGTACCTGGGCATTGTCAAACGCGAAGCCCAACTCGGTCTGTGGCGTGAGATAACCGTCGAGGGCGTTGTTCGGCACGCCCGGCCCCTCGATATTCGGCTCGAAATAGACGCGGGCCACGAGAATGGGCGTTTGATCGCCGTAGAGACCCACGTTGTTGGGATCCACGGGCGAGTAGGGATAGGCGTTTGCGATGCCGTTGACCGTGAACGCCCCGGTCTCGCCACCCAGCCCGGCGATCACACCGTTCGCGTTGTCGATTTGGCCCGTCCGTTCTTCCGTGAAAGCGGGGCCATACTCGATGTCGGTTGCCACGAACAGATCGTTGTCGAAGTTCAAGTCGGTCGAGACGGTGTGGACGCCGTACTGGCCGTCTTCGGTCACCGTGGCCCAAACCTCGATGGCGAACGAGTCCCATTCGTCGATCCATTGATCCTCGGGCAGGGCGTCGATTTCGCCGTACTCGCCGAGCTCGGTCAAATCGCGGACCAGCGTCATGTCCAACTCGGCGGTCGGCGCCGTGTCGGGCACGATGAAGACGGGCACAACCTGGTAGTCGATCGCATCGCCGTAAATGGCGGTTCCCACGGTGATCGGATGGATGCCCACCAGATCGCCGACGGACGTGATGGTTCCCAGGCCCGATTCGAAATCGACGGAATACTCCAAGCTCGTGTCGGAGTATAACGGAATGGGGAGGCCGTAATATTCAAGCAAATCGTCGTCGATAAAGACGCCTTGGTCGCCTTCGACGTCGATGGCCGTGAGTTGGAAGGTAACGGGCAGAGTCGCGCCGGCCGCGACACGAATATCGGCGACGTCGGCAAGGAACGGATCGGCATTGTGCGGATCCTGGCTGGGATCGACGCCTGGAGCCGAATCGGGTGTCACCGTGACGGTGAACGTCACCTCGTCCTCGTTCTGGCCGTCGCTGACCTTCACCGTGATCGTGACGTCGGTCGTGCTCGTATAGCCCTCCGGTGCCTTGAGCATCAGCACGCCGTTCTCGTTGTCGACGAAGATCTCGGCCGAGGTCATGACGATATCCACGTCCGGCACGGAATACTCGGGCGGGTTGCTGTTGGGTCGCAGGTGGACGGCCACCTCGCTGATGGCCTCGCGAATGGCTTCTCCCTCGACCAACTGGCCAAAAATGCTGTGATTATAGTCGAGATGGCGAGTCGGCACTTCCGTGATGAAAAACTGCGAGTTGTTCGTGTCGTCCGACGATTTGGCCATCGACAGCAGCCCCTTGGTGTTGTGCTGCAGGTCGACGTGGAACTGGTCGTCGAAGTCGGGCAGATCGGAGCCGCCGGTGCCGTCGCCCAACGGATCGCCCGTCTGAATCATGAAATCGTCGAGCACGCGATGAAAGATGATCCCGTCGTAAAAGCCGCTTTCGGCCAGTTCGATAATCCGGCCGGTAACTCGCGGCACGCGGTCTTCGAACAACTCGAAGACCATGTCGCCGTTGATCGCTCCGTCGTCGCTGAGCACCGAGATTCGCATGCTGCGGTTGCCTTCGGTGATCGTGGGCACCACGTCGGGATTGTCGCTCGTGGCCGTGAACGTGAGCGCGTCGCCGTCGAGGTCGAAACCGTCAAGCGGGATGTGCAACGGCGAACCGCCCAGCAGTTCGACGTCGGCAATCGCGGCCAGCGTCGGGGCCGACAGAACTCGGCGTGTTTCGAGTTGCTCGAAACACGCCCGGCGCGAACGGGTACGCGGGGAACGGTCCGCGTGGAGTGGTCGCCCGAGCGACTTCGACCGCAGTCGTCGTGGTTTCATCGTGAGTGCCTGTCTCTGCTCAAAAGGAGGATTGCCTGTGTCTCGGTCGGAAGGTGCCGGCGACGTGCTGAAAGGGCGAACGGTGCTCGACCGATGACGGCCTGCTCGGAGGGTGCCTACCGAGCCCGGAGATTCCAACGTATCCCTCTACTTTACCCGGAATACCTCCCCGCCGTCAAATAAAAACACACCCGTGCGAGGGGTCACACCGGCTCGCCGTCGTCCGAGGCGACCGATGCTAGCGCCTGAGTTTCGACGGCCGCTTGACCGGGCGTCGGGAATCGAGACACTAGTAGACAGAGGTTCACAATTATTGACCGCCCACCCACCCGGGCCGTCGTGGTGACGAAAGGATGCTCCCCCCATGAAGTTCCTCCATACGGCCGACTGGCAAATCGGCATGCGGGCAGCGCATGTGGGCGGGGTTGCCGCGCGAGTACGCGACGAACGACTGGCTGCCGCGCGGCGCGTGGTCGACGTCGCTCGCCACCACCAGGTCGAGTTTCTCCTGCTCGCGGGCGATACGTTCGAGGACAACCGGGTCGACCGCCGTCTGGTTCAAACGGTGGCCGACACGCTGGCCGGGTTCGGCGGGCCTGTCTACTTGCTGCCCGGCAACCATGATCCGCTCGTGCCTGGCTCGGTCTGGGAACATGGTTCCTGGTCCGCGTACGAGGATCTGCACGTCATCGAGAAGGCCGAGCCGATCGACCTGCTCGGTGGTCGGCTTTACCCATGTCCCGTCTTCGAAAAACACTCGTCCGAGGATCCGACCCGGTGGATCGAGGCCGTCGACGACGGGTCGATTGCGATTGGCGTGGCCCACGGTTCGGTCGAGGGCATTCCCCAAGAGCGGCCCGAGTTGCCGATCCCGCGCGACGCGGCCGCTCGCCACGGGCTGGACTATCTGGCCTTGGGTCATTGGCATTCGACCGTCACGTATGACGGGCACATGGCCTATTCGGGCGCGCACGAGCCGACCAAGTTCGACGAACGCGACAGCGGCAACGTGCTGCTGGTCGAGATAGCCGGGCGAGGCGCCGCGCCGCGGCTGACGCCGATCCGCACCGGCGGACTGACCTGGACGTCGCTCGACGAAGAAGTCCGTGCCGAGGGCGATTTGGGCCGCGCGCGCCAGCGAATCGAAGCGATTGACAGCCCGGACCGGACCCTGTTGGATTTGTGTCTTCGCGGCGTGTTGCACGCGGTCGAGCAACCGGAACTGGTGAGAATCGAGGAACTCGCGGCCGCGCGTTTCCTCTTCCATCGGATCGACGCAAGCCGACTGCTGCCCGGCGCCGAGGACGATCGCTGGCTGGCCGACTTGCCGCAAGGACCGCTTCGCGAGACGGCCCGGCGACTGCAATCCTGGGCCGGCGCGGAGCCGGTCGAGGGGCGGCCCGACTGTGCCACGCCCGAGGTCGCTGCCCGGGCACTGGTCGAACTCTACGCGATGAGTGTCGGAGGGCCGCGATGATTCTCCGCACACTCAAGGTGGAAGGCTGGCAGTGCTTTGCCAATCCATTGAATCTGGGGCCGTTGAGCGAACGGATCAACGTCGTCCACGGCCCCAACGGCACCGGCAAGTCGACGTTGCTTTGGGCCATGATCCGTGGGCTGATGGACAACCACGCGCTGGGAGGCCGGTCGGGCGAGACGTTGCGCCCCTGGAATCGGGCGCTGACGCCCAGAATTGCCCTCGAATTGGACCACAACGGCAACCGGTTGCGGTTGACCAAGCAGTTTCTCGACTCGCCCCAGTCGGAGTTGAGCCGATGGGAAGACGACCGCTGGGTCCGCCTGGCCGAGGGTCGCGCGGCCGATGCCCAAGTCCGGGCCATGCTCGACGGCAGTCTGCCGGGCCACGGGTTGACCGACCAGCGTCACTGGGGCCTGGCCCAGGTGTTTTGGGCCCCGCAGGGTCAACTCGCGCTGCCCGAGTTGGCCACCGGCGTGGCCGGCGCGATTCGCGCGTCGCTCGGCGCGCAGATGACCAACCCCGTCGCCGAGGCGATCGAGAGTAGAATCAGCGAAGCCTACGGCGACGTCTATACCGACAAGGGCAAGCTGAAAGGCGGCACGAAAAACCCGGCCGCGATCGTGCGACTCGAGAAACAACGGGACGAAGCAAGGCAACGACGCGATGAACTGCAAGAACAATGCGACCAGTTCGAGTTGCTCAGCCGGCAGGTCGACGAGGTGGGCCGCCGTCGCGACGAACTAACCGAGTCCGAAAGGCAACTCGCCGACGAACTCGAACGGCTCGATCAACAGGTCGAAACGTTCAACGGGCTCCGATCGCAACTGCGGCAACAAACCAGCGCGGCCGAGGCAGCCAAGGCCTGCTACGATCAACTCAAAACGCTCCTCGATACGCGGGACGCCGCGCGAAAAGACCTGAACGAAGCCAACGAGCTGATTGCCGGCCTCGAACGTGAGCTTCCGAAACAAAGCAAGGAAGTCGAGCGCTGCACGAAGGAAGAAACCGAGGCCGCCGGGTCGCTGGCGGCGCTGGTCGCTCGGGGTGAACAAATCGAACAAACCCGGCGCCGCGCCGAAATGGCCGAACGTTATCGAGGCTATCGGGCCCGCCTGGACGATCTCGACAAGCGTTTGAGCCAGGCAACGGAACTGAAGACTCGCCGGGAGCGACTTGCCGAGGAGCGTGCCCGGCAGACGGCCCCCGACACCGCGCGGCTTCGGGCGATTCAGGCCGCCTTCAAACGCCGCGACGCGTTGGAGGCGACGCTCCGCGCGGCGATGATTCGCGTCGACGTCGAGCCCGAGGCAGACTTCACGATCGAAGTCGAACGGGCCGAACAGCCGGGCCAAAACGAGCTTGGCGAGGGCCGGCCGCTGACGATCACCGGTTCGCCCTCCGTCGAATTTCACATTCCCGGCGTTGCCCGGTTTCGCGCGACCGGACCCACCGGGTCGGTCGAGGCGATCCGCGCCGAATTGGCCGACGTCGAGCACCAACTCAAACCGTTGTTGGCCGGACTGGGCACGCGGGATCCGGCCGAACTCGAAACGCTCCACGACGAAGCCGTAGCGTTAGACCGGCAGATTGCCGAGACCGAGGCCAAGCTACTGGGTCTGCTGGGGGCCGGCTCGCTCGATTCGCTCCAGCAAGAGCGCCACGAGACCGCAACCGCCGTGCAGCGGATTGAAACCGACGTGCCCGAGTGGATCGGCACCCTGCCCGATCCCGAGACACTTCGGGCCGAAGCCCAGCGGGTGGAACAGGAGTTTGCGGTCGAGCGAACGAGTGCC
>JAFGIR010000088.1 GCA_016929515.1 Pirellulales bacterium
GACGGCCGGGCCGGCGTTCAAGGGGCGGGACTGGCCCAAGAGATCGTGACCATGGGCAAGCTTCGCCTTGGACGCGGCGTGGCCAGCTGGGAGGTCCAGCAGGCCAGGTTTGGGTTGAACAAGCAGCAGTATGCCGTGTTGAACGCCGTGCGAATCGGCTACTACGAGACACTGGTAGCTCAAGAGGCCGTTCAAGTAAACGAGAAGCTGGTTGCCATTAGCAACGAGTGTACTCAAATCACCGAAAAGCTTGGATCAGCCAAGGAAGTGAGCCGGGCCGACGTACTTCAAGCCCGCATTGAAGCGGAAGAGACCGAGTTGAATCTGATCAAGGCGAGGCACCTTTATCGGACCGCCTGGGGCCGGCTGGCGGCGACGATCGGATATGCTGATATGGCTCCGACACCGTTGGTTGGCGAAATCGAGAGAGACATTCCGAATCTGCAACAGCAAGAATTGCTGAACCAGATCTTGGAGGGGAGTCCCGAACTGGCTGCCGCCCGCGCCGCCGTGAAGCGGGCACGCTGCAACGTAGCCCTGCAATGCGCCGAGCGGATTCCAAACTTCGAGATATCGACGGCCGTGAAAAGGGATTTTGGCAGCGAGTACACCATTGCCGATTTTGGATTCGTCATGCCTATTCCAATCTACAACCGCAACCAAGGGAACATCGTGGCAGCGCAGGCCGAACTGACTTCGGCGGTGCGCGAGGTACGCCGCGTTGAACTGGATCTGCATGCCCGCTTCATCGCGGCATTCGAGGAATACGCCATCGCGCGTCAGCACGTGCAATCGTATACCAACACGATTCTGCCGAACGCCAAGAAGTCGCTCCAGATGATCAAGATCGGCTACCAAGAGGGTGAGTTCGACTATCTGAAGCTGTTGACTGCGCAGCGGACCTATTTCAGCGCAAACCTGGAGTACCTCGGTAATCTCGGCGAGCTCTGGGCACAAAGCGTCGAACTCGAAGGCATGCTGGTGACCGGTGGGCTTGAAAGGCCCGAGTAACAGGATCGCACCGCTCTCGCCCTAGCCCACAACGCTCTCCTTCTTCAACCGAGCAAACGCCTCGTACAAGACAGGCAGCAGTATCTGCTCGAAGAAAATGGCGACGATGAACCCGCCGATATAGACGACCGCCAACGGCCGATGGATCTCGGAGCCGGAGCTCTGCCCGAGCGCCAAGGGCAAGACTCCGAGAATGAGAATCAGTTCGGTCATGAAGATGGGGCGAAAACGGCTAATGGCCCCCTCGACGACCGCGTCGTGAAGCTCGGCCCCCTTGTTGCGCAGATCGTTGATTCTGCCGACAAGCACTACTCCGTTTTGCAGCGCGATACCAAACAGGGCAACGAAGCCAATCAACGACGAGACATTGAGCGTCTGGCCAGTCAAATACAAGGCAATAATGCCTCCTGAAAGAGTCATGGGGATGTTGAGCAGCAACAACAGCGACTGGCGGAACGATTGCAACGAGGCGAAAAGCACGATGAGCACGCCAAGTCCCACGAAGAGCATCATCCACGCCAATTGTCGCTCGGTGCGTTGTTGGCTCTCGAACTGACCCCCAAACGTAACGTGGTAGCCCTTGGGAAGATCGACCTTGTGGGCAATGGCCGCCTTGGCCTCTTCGACAAAGCCGCCAAGATCTCGTCCGACAACGTTGCAGAGGATCGTCTTGCGGCGCATCAGGTTCTCGCGGAAGATGGTTTGCGGTCCTTCGTTTCTGACGATGTGCGAGATTTCCGCGAGCGGCACCCGGTGCCCGGCGGGCGCGTCGATCAAGAGGTCCCGTATCGTGCCAACGTCGCTGCGATACTTCTTCGGAAGCCGCAACAGAACGGCGGTAATCCTCTCGTTCTCGATCACGTCGGTCACTTCAACCCCGCAGAGCGCCGTCTCGATCAGGTCGGCCACGTGGTCCACTTGAATGCCATGTCGCGCGAGCGCTCCTCGATCGAGCTTGATCTCGACGAGGGGAATACCTGTCGTTTTTTCCACTTGCAGGTCCGCGACTCCCGGAACGCCGCTAATCACGTCGCCGATCTCACTCGCCTTGGCATCGAGGACATCGAGGTCGTACCCAAACAGTTTCAGGGCGATCTGCCCCTCGCTGCCGGTGAGCATCTCGGCCATCTTGTTTGCGATGGGTTGCTCGAAGATATAGACGATGCCCGGCATGTTATCGAGCTTCTTCCGCATTGCCTCGGTCAGTTCACTGTAGCCGCGCTGCCGCTGCCCTCGCGGCTTGAGCTTGATCATGTAGTGCGAATGGTTGACCGGATGGACGTGTTCCTCTCCTTCCGCCATGCCCGTGGTGCGACAAACCGACTCGACATCGGGGAAGGAGCGAAAGACCTCTTCGACCTTCTTGCCCATGCGGACCGACTCATCGAGCGACGTCTCGGGCAACATGACGGTTGAGGCCACGATCGACCCTTCGTCAAGAAACGGGACGAACTCGCTTCCCAGCCGCCGATAGCACGCCACGGCGACGGCGACGATAGCCAGGGCGATGAGCACCGCGGCGGCCCTGTGCCGAAACGCGCGTTGCAACGCGGCGCCGTAGACGGCCGTGCTGAACGCGACCAAGCGATTCTTGCGTTTGCCTTGCCGGCCCCGCCCCACGCATAACGACATCAGCACCGGCTTCAGCGTGATGTTCATGATCAACGACCCGACCAGGGCCGCAACCAGGGCGAACACGGTCGGCCGGAACATGCGACCGGCAACCCCTTCAAGGGTCAATAGGGGCAAAAATACGAGCACGATTACCAAGTTCGCCGAAAAAAGGTAGGGGCCAACTTCCTTGGCGCCCCGTGCGACGCGGTCGAGCACGGTGGCGTCACCCCGCTCGTCCTCAAGCTGCTGATAGATATTCTCCACCATGATGACCGAGCCGCCTGCCATCTTGCCGATCCCGATGGCCAGTCCGCCGAGTGCCATGACCGTCAGCGCGATCCCGGCGAAATACATGAGTCCCAGCGAGAAGAGAATAGAGATGGGAATCGTCAGCGCCGCAATCAACGAAGCGCGCAGGTTGCCGAGGAAGAGAAGAATGACCGCCAGCACGAGCAGGCCGCCTTCGAGCATCGAGATCTCGACATGACGCAACGAGTTCAGAATGAGAATGGACTGGTCGTAATAGGGAATAATCTCAATCGTTCCCGTCAAGTCTTTCTTGATATCCGCAAGAAACGCCTTGATGCGATCGATGGTCTTAAGCGTGTCGCCGCCGTACTGTTTCTGAACGACAACCGAGACCGCTTCCTGGCCATTGAAACCAGCGTTTCCTTGTGGAAACGCAGTCCCGATCTCGACATCGGCCACGTCCTTTACAAAGACGGGCACGTCGCCGCGCGACGTAATCACCGTGTTCTTGATATGCTCGATGGATTCGATGCGTCCCAGGCCCTTGATTAGGAATTCCTGATTTTTCTTTCTGATGACGCCGCCGGAGAAATTCCGGTTGCTCCGCTCGATGGCGTCCTTCACGTCGGCCACCGTGATTCCGTAGTGATGCAGCATCTCGGGCTTCAGCGAAACCTGGTACTGGCGAGCCAAACCACCCAGGTTGATGACGTGCGAAACGCCCTTGACACCCAGCAGCCGGTAGCGGATCGTCCAATCGGCTGCCCCCCGAAGTTCCATCGGGTCGGAACCGTCGCCGACGACGGCGAACTCGAAAATCTCGCCCATGCGCGAGGAAACAGGGCCCATCGTTGGGCTCTCCGCCTGTTCCGGAAGCTGGCCTGCGATGAGGTCAAGCTTGCCGTCGATGATTTGCCGGGCTCGATAAATGTCGATTCCCCAGTCGAACTCGACCGTGACAACCGACTCGCCGGTCGTCGATTCGGAGCGGACTCGCGTTACGTGCGGCGTGCCGTTCATGAGGCTTTCTATGGGGAACGTGATGACGCGCTCGACTTCCTCGGACGCCATCCCCGGACACGTCGTGATGATGTTCACAAGCGGCGCATTCAGGTCGGGATAGATGTCCTTGGGCATCTGCCGATAAGCAACGATGCCGGCCAAGGACACCACCACGGTGAGAAGAAGCACAAGAACCCGATGGCGCAGCGCCAGGTCGATGATCGCGCGAATGAGCATGATATATGGTCTCTGTTAGTCGTCAGTCGTTGTGAATCGCTTGATGCAGGACTTCCTCCTGAAGCTTTGACTTCAGAATCTGGTTTCCCTGGATCACAACCTCCTCGCCGCTTCGCAATCCCTTGAGTATCTGCTGATAGCCACCCTCGATGGCCCCGGTCTTGACCTCGAGGCGCACGAAGCGAGAATCACGCCGAACGAAGACGAATCGCTGGTCACCCTCTTCAAGGACGGCGCTGACCGGCACGGTCAAGGATTGACAATCGCCGTTGAGATGAATAATGACATTAGCGAACATGCCGGGCTTCAGACGCTGGTCCTTGTTGCCGACCTCCGCGCGAACCGTGATGGTCCGCGTTTCTGGATGAACGACATCCGCAATGTAGCTCAGTGTTCCGTGAAAGACCCTGTCGGGATAGGCGGGAACGATAATGTCGACCTTCTGCCCGATCCTGACCTTGGCAATGTCCTTTTCGTAGAGTTCCGCGTCGACCCAGAGCATTGTGATGTCGATGATCTTCAGAATCTCGGTTGATTCGTCAATGTACGTTCCCAAGATGGGCACGTTGGAGACGATCTTTCCGGCAATCGGCGCGTGAAGCGTAATGGTCGGGCTGATCTGGTGCGTCTTGACCATTTGCTCGACCTGCTCTTCGGTAAAACCAAACACGTGCAGTTTCTTTTCCGCGGCCTCGGCGTTCAACTGCGCGATCTCACATGCCGTTTCCGCGGCAAGATGGTTCTTCTTGATGCCAATGCCTTCCTTCAACAATCGTTCTTCCCGAGCAAGCGTTAGTTTTGCCAATTCCAGGTCCGCAAGCGCCTTGTAGAACTCGGATCGAGCAATGCCCACCTCCTGACTTTCGAGGGTGACCAGACGCTGCCCGTTTTCGACCCAATCGCCAACCTTCGCATGAATGGCGGTTACGCGCGCGGGAAAGGCGTGCCCCACAACAGCGGTCCGCGGCGGCGGGGCCAGAAGCTTGCCCATCGCTCTTAGGACACAGCGGCACGCGCGGGGTTCCACCTTCGTCATTTGGATCCCGGCCATCTCATGCGCTTCCGCCGAGAGATCAACGGTGTCCTCGGGCAACGTGGAAGCGGCGGGCTGGCGAGAATCCTCCGCGGACGGCTGCGGCGAATCACTACTGCAGTGAACCCCCGTCAACCCTACCGCAAAGACAACTGCAACAATACTACCTTTGATCATGGTTTATCTCACTAGGTAATCGTAATGGCTGGACCATCTTATGTTGGGCAACTGCGTCATGGCATTGCTACTGCTCACCGATTCCTCATTCCGCACCAGACACGTCCGGGAATTTTTGTCTCGCCCATCACGTTCCTTCGTGAACCGATGCGGTCGTTCAGCCAGAAGGAAGGGGCACGGCACGAGAAGCAGCCTCCCACTCTTGCCGCGAGAAGCACCGCACCGCGAATCCACCGCGGGCATCGGCAATGCGTCCCGTGTGTCGGTGGCGGCTGCTCTCAAGACAGGCAGTCACCGTGGGCTGGCCACCCGTCAGATCACGACGCCAAGAGGCGGAGCACGCGCAGAGAAATCTTGCGAAAAGACCTCGCTCCTAAAGACGGGTACCCTCGCTCGCCGCAACCAGCAAACCTCCTCCAACGGTTCGACACAAAGCACGGGAGGAGGAGACTGGGCTGTCGTCAGACACTGTGCCAAGGTACAGATGGGACAACTACCAGGTTCGTGTTTGACCTGAGGCAGAATATGATCATCGGCCACGATCAGCAGAAGGCTGGCGACCATCAGAACGATCATGGCGAAAGCTATAGGCTTCTGTTGTCCCATTTTGCAGTCCAAAAGAAACTCTTGGCTCCGGTCACTCGCCACCTTCCTACTCCACCTGACGACGATGCGTAGTACGCGCAACACCTATTGTAATAGGCGGCCTCGCCATGAGCAATTAAGTAGCCGGAATCCGTCCGTCACCAGCCTTTTCTTGCCGACGATGCGGTCTGCACTCGTTGAACCTGATTCGCATGGGCCTCCGCCCGAGTCTGGCGACCCAGGCCACGTGAACGAATCAGACAATGCCAAACGGCACGTCATGGCACGAAGAATCACAGAATTCACCATAACACTTGGCTGCCAAAGACGTTATGGTTTGCCAGGCCACTTCCCGATATGGATGCCGTTCTGTGGCCGTGCTTCTCGACTCGGCACGACACCAGCAACCGACCGGCCACTGATCCAGAGTCAAGACGGATTGCCTTTCGACCGCGACCGGGTCTTTAATCCCGGTAGCGAGCCTTCCCGCACACTCTCCCGCCGCCGTGCTGCCGTATCGGCTCACTCACTCGGCTCTTCGATCGGTGGCATCTCGCCGTTCGGGGAAACCGCCTTCTCCAGGTACCGCGAGAGGTCGTCCTCGTGGGCACTGACCGAACCTGATCCGAGGACCGGTGCCGCTTCAATAGCCTCCGCATCCATCATCGCCGCGATTCGCTGCAACGTAGCCAGAATCATCGTCTGTTCCCACTCCTGCAAGCACGTCAGTTCCTCCCGGAAACGCTCTTGGAGCAGCGAGGGCGCTTCCTGGACTAATTGGACGCCTGCCTGCGTCAGTTCAACGAAGACGCTTCGGCGATCTTGGCTGCCTCGCGTTCGGACAATCAGCCCGTTGTTTTCCAAACGGCCAAGAATTCCCGTCACCGTAGCATGTCCAAGATGAATCTCGCGGGCCAGCGCACCGGTTGTCGTTGAACCGGCGCGTTGGATTGCCTTGAGCGCGGCCAATTGCGGTACGGTCAGGCCGTGGTTCTTCAACAGCAATCGTGAGCGGAGATCGATGGCGCGGCTAATTCGACGCAACGATGCGATAATCTGATCTTCGAGACTGAGGGCACCATACATATGAGGATCTCTCCGGAGAGGGCAAAAAGAACTTCCTAGAGGTTTGTTTTCTGTGCAACACATTTGCCGTCAAGAAAACAGTCCTCTAGCGAGGCCCTGCTCGGCTTGCGCCTTGCAAATGATTGCAAATTAGCTAGAATAACAGTTTCTTGCGCGGCATCCGCTGCAAAAAACATTATTTCCTACACAACAGAGTTTATGTCACAGTTGGCCTCTGCAAAGCCTCGGCGTTTTCTTTACAATACATTTGGGTTGAGTGGCAACCACACACTTGGGGGGACATGTGTCCGCTAAGCAAAGTCTAACCGGAAAAGTCACCCTTGTCACGGGAGCTTCCTCTGGGATCGGAGAGGCAATTGCGCGCCGTTTCGCTGTTGCCGGTAGCACCGTGGTGGTGTCGGCGCGGCGGCGCGAGAAGCTTCAGCGGCTTGCCCAAGACATTCGAGCCGACGGAGGCCAGGCCGTCGCGAACGCGGCGGACGTGACGGACTACGTTCAGGTCAAGAACCTGATGGATACCGTCTGCCGTGATCTGGGGCGGATCGACATTCTCGTCAACAACGCCGGCCACGCCGTGGCCAAGTCGGTCCAAGAAACCACGCCCCAGGAGATGGATGCCCAGATCGACGCAAATCTCAAAGGGGTCTGCTACGGCTGTCACGCGGCGCTGCCCCACATGGTGCGGCGGAAGGACGGACACATCATCAATATCGGGTCGATTTGCTCGCGGAACCACTATCCGGGCTACGCGGCCTATGTTGCCGCCAAGTTCGGCGTACTGGGCTTCAGCCGATCGCTCTACGAAGAAGTACGCAAACACGGCATTCGCGTCAACGTACTCTGCCCAGCGGCCGTGAACACCGCCTGGGCCGACGTGGCTGGCGCGGAGCTTCCTTGGCCCCGCGAAGAACGATTGCAGCCAATGGACCTGGCCGAGACGGCGTTGTTCTGCGTCACGTTGCCCAAGCGCGTCCAAGTTGACACCCTTTTTCTCTGGCCGGTCTGTGAACCCACGGTGTGACAGGAGTAGAGTCATCGCTCACCTCAAATCGTCGACGGCAAAAATGCGAACCACGGCCGAGTCCGCGCGACGTGCATCGCGGCGGCTCGCTGTTGCGCCGCGCGAGCAAAAGGACGCGGCCTTGATCGCCATGACCA
>JAFGIR010000011.1 GCA_016929515.1 Pirellulales bacterium
CTCTACCTCAGCGAATCCGTGTGCTGGGAATCGTTCTGGAGTTCTCCCCCAAACTAATCCCTACCCACAGATTTGACGCTCACACACGGGCGGGCCAAAAGTCAGCCTAAGGCGATACGCTATCGGGGCTTACGATGCGCTGCCCACGAATTCTCGTCTACGAAGCTCGTCTTCGGTTGCTCTCGGTGTTTCGTGACGCCGTCGAGGATCGCTATCGGCGACCCCAATGTAAACTGACCTCGACCGGGAGTCAGTCGTGCGAACGTGCTGTGTGGATGCCGCCACGTTACGTAGAGGAAAGTAGATTGAACGGCCCCGCTAGTGCCACCGGCACGAAGTATCTGCCTGTAACCGCTTCATGTTGAACCGCACGAAACCCTGTGGGATTGGTGCTCCCCGGTCACGGGTGACCGGAAGCAACTTTCTGGCGAAGCTAGTGCCGTTTCCAGTTCGTGAGTTACGCGATAGGACCCCTTGTTGCCCGGCTTGCCGGAGACGAGCTTCCGTGGTTGGTGGCCGGCATTTTGAGGATGAGTCTCCACGGACCTTCGCGATAGGCGAACACGATTGAACACGGCGCGTTATTGCAGCTGGCCCGCGAGGCGGAGTCAGAATACGGCCTCAGGGCGAATCGCTTTCGCCGATTTGCCGCTGGGCTTCGAAGGCGGCGACGGCGACGCTGACCGAGAGGTTCAGGCTGCGAGCCTCGGGCCGAATGGGTATCCGCAGGCATTGCTCGCCACAGCCGGCCAACAGCGCGCGAGGCAGCCCTCGCGATTCACTGCCGAAAACGAACACGTCGCCCGGCGCAAAACTCGCATCGGTATACGTCCGTTTGGCCGTTTTTGTGAAAAACCAAAAACGCCGGCCGTCCAATTGTCGAACCAGCGAGTTCCAATCGTCGACGATTTCCCAATCGAGCGACGGCCAGTAGTCGAGGCCCGCGCGGCGCAGCCGTCGGTCGTCGATCTGGAATCCCAGCGGCCGGACCAGCCAGAGTTTCGCGCCGAGGCCCACGCACGTCCGGCCGACGCTGCCCGTGTTGTAGGCGATTTCCGGCTGGTGAAGCACGATGTGCAATAGAGGGCCATTCATCAGATTTCAGGATTCCTTGCTGCAACGATTGGAAACGAAAGTCCTTTACGCGGCCCGCGAACCCGGCTACGATGGTCACGCGACGAGCGTGATTCCACAAGTGTAGACATTGAAGCGGCGAAATACAAACCACATCGAAGGGAGTAGGCTCTAATGGAACTCGAAGGCAGGGTGGCTCTGGTGACCGGCGGCACGAAGGGCATCGGCGCGGCCACGGCCGTTGCGCTGGCGGGTCGCGGAGCCGACGTCGCGATCAACGGCCGGCACGACGATGACGAAGCGAGGCAAACTCGGGCAGCCATCGAGGCCCTCGGTCGCCGGTGTGCGATGGTGGTGGCCGACGTCGGCCAAGCCGATCAAGCCACTCGATGCGTGACCGAAACCGTCGACCAACTCGGCCGGCTCGACGTATTGGTCCACTCGGCGGGCGGCGGAGTGGCGGGCAAGCTACTCGAACTCACGCCCGACGCATGGCACGAGGCTTTCGACGTGCATGTTCACGCCGTGTTCCACCTGGCCCGGGCGGCCGTGCCCCGGATGAAGAGCCGGGGCGAGGGGGCGATTGTGCTCGTCTCGTCGGTGGCCGGCATCCGGGCGTTGCCCGCCTTCCTGGCTTATCAGGTTGTCAAAGGCGCGGTGCCCCATTTTGCTCGGGCACTGGCCCGGGAACTGGCCGACGACCACATTCGGGTGAACGCCGTGGCGCCGGGGATCATCTCAACACGATTCCACGCGGGCGTGACGGCCGAGCAACGTCAGTTCAATTGCGACCATCGCATTCCGCTGCATCGCGAAGGGACCCCCGAGCAGGTGGCCCGGTTGATCGTCGAACTGGCCACCAACGACTATCTCACGGGCGAAACGGTCACGATCGACGGCGGTCTGACCATGCGGATCGCGTAGCGTCGTCTGGCCGCCGTGCGGGCAATGGAAAACGAGGTCTCGCGGGTTTCGATTTTGTGGGAAAAACTGGCCTAGACACGGCGGCCGAATCTTGCGAGACTCCCGCCCCGACATTCAAGCCCTTCGCGGTAGCGCTATGTTTCGCCGCCTTGTAAGAAAATCCGAAAATCGTCCGTCATTGGGCCCGCCCACCGGCCGGCTCGTGGCTGCCTCGCTTGTTGCCGCGGCATTCCTCTGCATTGGGGGTTGCACCTCCCCTCTTTTCCGTGGCGATTCGTTCGCCCCAGACGAGACGTTCCAGTGGAGCGGCCGAGTCCGCCCGCCGGATCGCGAAGTCGACTGCTTTGGTTTTAGCAACAAGGCGCGGCAGATCGAGCAAGATCTTGGCGCGCGCTGAGCCAGTCGCTCTGTCTGACCATTGATGACGATTCTTCTCGACGCCTGCCTTCGCTTGTCTTCCCGGTCCTGGGGTGATAGGCTCTGGGTGAATTGGTGCTCCGCAACCAGCTTTCCCCTATTTCGGATGACAGTATGTTCGAGCTTGCCAAGTGTCCCGCGTGCGGGAAATTTGCCGCCGGTTTGTCCGAGTGGACTTCGGAACAGGTGGTTCGCTGTCCGCATTGCCTTGCCGAATTCACGCTCCGCAGTGCCGTCGTTCAGTCACTTCCTCAACTCATTCTCGCCTCGGACACTGGAGACAAACTGCCCGATTCGTCCGCCGAGGGTCCGCCGGCTGCCGTAAGCGAGCAACCGGCGCCGGCCGACTCGACTGCCGCTGGCTCGACGAGCGAAACCGACAAGCCCGGCGACGCGGACGACGATCTGACGACTGCGCCGGGCATTGAGGCCGACCGCCCGGTCGCCGCGACGGGGCACTCGGCCGACGAAGCGGACATCTATGCAATTCGGCCGATGATGGAATCGAAGGCGGCGCCGGGTCGCCTGCCTCGGGTCTATGCCAACGCTTACGATTTCCTGCCCGAGGAGAAGAAGAAAC
>JAFGIR010000012.1 GCA_016929515.1 Pirellulales bacterium
CACAAACGTCAGATCGGCGTCGTCCGTCTCGACATCGCTCACGAGCGTCCAAAGGTCGATGGTCTTGGGTGTGTCTTCGTCGGTCGAGATACTATCCGTTTGCGCCACCGGCGCATCGTTGACCGGGTTGACCGTGACACTGACCGCCTTGGGACCAACCGTGATGGCCGGCGACGAACCATCGGCCTTGTCCGTCACGGTGTACTCGAAACCGGCCGCGCCGTTGAAGTCTTGCGCAGGTGTAAACAGAACCGTATGGTTGTCGGCCTGTAGCACGGCCGTGCCGCCGCTGGGATTGCTGACCACAAACGTCAGATCGGCGTCGTCCGTCTCAATGTCGCTCACGAGCGTCCAGAGATCGATGGTCACGGGCGTGTCTTCGTCGGTCGACGTGCTGCCGGTCGCCGCCTGGGGGGCATCGTTGACCGGGTTGACCGTGACGCTGACCGTCGTCGGGCCAACCGTGACGGCCGGCGAGGAACCGTCGTCCTTGTCCGTCACGGTGTACGAAAAACTGGCCGCGCCGCTGTAGTTCTCCGTGGGAACGAAGACCACATGGTGGCCGTCCGCCTGCAACGCAACCATGCCGTGGTCGGCATCGCCGACCGTGAACGTCAGGTTGGCGTCGGACGTTTCCACGTCGTCGACCAGATCCCAAAGGTCGATCGTCACGGCCGAGTCTTCGTCGGTCGAGATACTGTCCGTTTGCGCCACCGGCGCGTCGTTGACCGGGGTCACCGTGACGTTGATCGTGACGGGGCCGGCAGTCTCGGCCGGCTGGTCTCCATCGCCCGTGTCGGTCACGCTATACGTGAAGCTCGCCGCGCCGTTGAAGTTCTCCCCAGGCACGAAATGCGCGATGTGACCGTTCAACAAGGTAACCGAGCCGCCCTGCGCGCCGCCGACACTGAAAATCAACTCGTCGTCCGGTGTCTCCGTATCGTCGACCAGGGTCCACAGATCGACGTCGACCGCCACATCCTCGTCGGTCGTCAGCGTCGTCGGATCGGCATGAGGTGGGTCGTTGATCGCCGCGATGACAACCTCGAACGTTTGGTGGACGGTCTTTGCCGGGCTGCTCCCGTCACCCGTGTCGGTGACCTTGACCTCGAACGATCCCGTGCCATTGACGTCTTGATCCGCCGTAAACCGGACGGTGTGGCCGTCGGTCAGCAATTCGACCGTTCCGAGGGTAGCCGAACCGGGGACAATCTCGAAAAGCAGGTTGGCATCGGCCGTTTCCACGTCGTCGAAATAGTTCCACAAATCCTTCTGGACGTAGCTGTTCTCGTCACAGTTCCACGTCGCGCTGTTGACCAACGCCGGCGCGTCGTTGTCGGGCGTGACATTGACGACGATCTGGGCGTCGACCGTCCTGCCATAGGAATCGGTCGCTCGGATCGTCAGCGTGGCGCTGCCGTGTTGGTTCGCGCCGAAGGCGAGCTGCAGCTGCGAGTTGACAATCTGGCCCTGTGCACCGGAAAGCGAGGGCGTGACAAGCGTCGGATTCGTGTTGGCCAGAACACTCAATGTCAACGTGTCGCCACTGGCCAAATTCGGGTCGTTGAACAACGCGGCAAGACCATAGGATTGGACGCCTGGGTCCTCGACGACCGTGATTGGCCCGACGCCCGTGCCGATCGCGGGCGGGTCGTTCTGGTGGATGGTTTGTGTCAAGTTGCTCGTGTTGCCGGCCAGATCCATCGAAGTCACGATGAAGGCGTTCGGGCCGAAAACCAAGGGCAATCCGGCAAAGCTGAACGCGCCGGTGGTTGCATCGGCCGTGGTCGTCGAGTAGCCCGAAAGCGTAACCCGCGAATCGACTTCGGCCACGCCTTCGAGCGTGACGCTGGTCTTCTCGGTCAATTGGTCGCCGACCGTGCCCGTGTCGTCGGCCGTGGCCAAATCGAGCGTAGGCACTGCGGGCGCGATTGTGTCGATCGCGATCGGCAACGAAGCCGACACGGCGCTGACATTGCCCGCCGCGTCCGTCGCCACGGCGGTCAATTGATGGACGCCGCTGGACATCATGGTGGCCGTGATCGAAACCGGGCTGTTGACCAGCGATTCTCCAAGCATGCCGTCGATGTCGCTGTGAAGGGCGACCATCGTGCCGGTTTCCGCGTCGATGGTGATGGTTGGCGTATTGTCGGACGTGATATCGTCGTCGTTGTAGAAGCCCAGGTCGCTTGCCTCGGTCAGATCGAGTCCGGTCGGCGCGGCCGGCGCGATGGTGTCGAGTTCAAAAGGAACCTCGTAAAGTGCTGATTCATTCCCATATTCGTCCTTTGCAACGAGGAAGAGAGAATGGGCGCCGTTGTTGGCCAACGAGTCGCCCGCAATCTCCTCAAGCTTTGCGAAGTCGAGCTGGAAGTGGCCGGCGGCGTCGACGTCGCCGAGCAGGCTGACGTAATCAACCCGGTTCATTCCGTCGATACCCGCGGCGAACTCCACAATCTGATGGTCGTCGGTGATGGTGCCCGCAATGGTCACTTCTTGGCTGATTCCGTCGCTGTCGCTTTGTCCCGTGTCGTTAACCAGATCGGCGTGAATGTCGGGCGGCGTGATGTCACCGATCAACTCGATGGTGACTTGAGCGCCGGAGGCATTGGTCGTGATCAAGCCAAGGTCGAAATTGTCGATCCGTCCATCCACGTCGCAGTCGATTTCCCCGGCATACAGGTTGCTGTTCAGATTAATACCGAACTGGGCATAATACATTTGAGTGACGTGGTTCCAGCCGCCGAGCGATTGGATCGTGGCCGCCTCGGTCCAGAGCAGCTCGTGCTCGTCGACTTGACCGTCACCGTCCATGTCGCCAAGCAAGCAGGCTTCGATGTGGTAGGTACCGGCGGTGCTGCCCTCGCCACGGGTAGTAACCGTATAGGAACCGGGTGCCAACTCGGCCAACACAAGGCTGTCGGTGCTGCCGTTCAAGTCGGCGTCGGCCAGAACCGGGGCAATCGTATGGCCCGACAGGTCCTTGATCACCACGCTGTCCGGATCAAGTGTCCCACCGGTTCCCTGCATTTGGAAACCGAGAATGGCCGGACCGCCCGCAACGTCGAGTTGGAGTTGATTGCTTTCGCCCGCCGCCAGCAGGTTACCGTCGAGCGAGGCAAGGATATTGGCAGCCAGAAGCTGCCGCTCCTCAAGCGGCTCGAAACATGCGGAGAACCGCCGCGCGGCGGAGGTCCCAACCTGCCGGGCGACTTTGCCGGATTTCCAACTGCGCACTTGCCCCAAGAAATGACCAAATCTTCTCATGTTCCTGTACCTTGGCGTCAAGAATTACCCATCTGGCCTAAGTCTTGATTGTCCTCAGCGTTACAAAAAATGTCAAGAACTTCGTTTGGGTAAGTTAGGAAGCGGTAGTGATGTACGAAGGAAGCGTGCTCCTGGCAAAAACACGCAATAACGGCAAAGTCCCTGCGACGCAAGACGTTATCAGAGGACACTTTATGAGAATGCGTGCGAGGGCGTTGCGCGATTCGTGTGAAACGGCCGCCGGTATGACAAACCGGGAGAATTGCTACCCGTCTGCACAATCGCCGTGATAGCGCGAAATCCCCAAATCGTTAACGGTCAGTGCACGATGGGGGGAACCGCCCGACGAATTATCAAAATCGCGCGAATCGCGATATTTGGATCAACCGGATTATCCGGAAATTCCGAAACAATCGATACAGCGACTGTCCCAGGGGGTTCTCACTGGTCAGCGGCCTCGCGCGCCGCCTGTTCGCGCATTTTGGCCGTTGCGAGTTCCCGCCCGGGCTGCCGTCCCGAAAGACGCTTCATGACCCAAGAAAGACGCGCGGCCGCGACAAGCCGTGGCGTAGAACAACCGCACGTGCGTATCGTTGCGAAGCACGTTGAGGAACCGTCGAGCAGTGGCTCCGCGGACTCTGAGAATGCAATAGCAACGATGTCGCAAAAGGAGTCTGGAACAATGACGGCCCGCCTGATGGTTTGCGTTTTTCTGCTTGGCACATCGGGATTTTCGTGCGCGGTGATCGGGGCAGAGCCGATTCCGTCCGACGCCCAACATTCTGTTGTTGCCGCGGGATATTCGATCGCCGAGGATGACCTCGATGGAAGAGTGACTCCCGAATCACTGGAACCAAATGATGACTCATCGACAAGCAGCGGCGAGATCGGCTACGACGTGTCGTGCTCGTTGGGTGGTTGCCCAGAGGTGGACAACCTCTGGACCGAAGAGGATTTCTTCCACGTAGGCCAGTTCTTCATGCGAGGTTGGCTCGATCAAGGTTACACCTGGAACCCGTCGACTCCGGCCAACCGTTTCAACACGCCGGTGACGTTCAACGATCGGGCAAATGAATACGAGATGAATCAACTCTATCTCTCCATGGGACGCCACGTGAACGCGGACGGCTGCACGTGGGACTGGGGTGGCCAGATCGATTTGCTTTACGGTACCGACTATTTCTTCACGACGGCGACCGGTCTGGAAACGTACAGCAGCGGCTGGCAACACTGGAATTCGCACAATGGTCCTCGTGCCGGCGGCACGGCAGCCCTCTACGGATTGGCCATGCCCCAGCTCTATGCCGAATTCTATTTGCCCTGGCGTTATGGAACCACGGTGAAAATAGGACATTTCAACACGATCATGGGCTATGAATCGGTGGCGGCGCCGAAGAATTTCTTCTACTCGCATGCCTATACCATGCAATACGGGGAACCGTTCACACACACCGGTTTTCTCACCAGCTATCAATACGGTCCCCGATTCACGATCCACGCTGGCATGACCCGAGGTTGGGACAGTTGGGAAGACTCGACCGATCGACCGGCATTTCTGGGAGGGATCTCCTGGACCAGTCTTGACGGTCGAACCAATGCCAATTTCACGGTGCACTCGGGCGACGAGCATATTCGGGGTGAGAACAACCGTACGTCCTACACGTTGGTGGTCATGCATCAATTCAACGCGAGATGGAACTACGTGTTTCAACATGATCTTGGCGCACAAAACAGCGGCGCAATCAATGCCCAGTTTAACGTCGAGCCGGCCCACTGGTACGGAATCAACCAGTACCTCTTCTATAACGTCAGTGACGCAACGTCGCTCGGGCTGCGGTTGGAATGGTTCCGGGACGAGGAAAACAGCCGGGTGTTGGCCAATCCGATTGCGAGCGCCGTCCAAGGCAGCAACTACTACGAAGCGACGGTCGGCCTCAACTGGCACCCCAGCCCACGCTTCACGTTCCGTCCCGAGTTGCGTTGGGACTGGTCGGACGTCGTCCCCCGAGGCACGGGCGGCATGTACAACGACTTCCTCGACCGCAACCAGTTCACGCTGGCCGCCGATCTGATCTTCCTATTCTGATCACTGGCGACGCCTCGCCTTCTGCCCGCCACGCATCGCCAGATCGACGTGAGTCCGAGACGCTATCGAGCAACCACATTCGTTTCGACGCGTCACCCTGAACGATCAGACATGTCAGAACGGTAGGTTGAGCCGGGTTCCGTGAAAGGTCCCCAGTGTCCCGGAGTAGGTTCCAAGCGGAGCGTTCTTCGAGGGCGCCAACGGCACGCGCGGCTGTCGTCTCCGGCGGAATCCAGTCCGGTTTGGCGACTCGACACTTGCGATGGTCCTTCGCTAGGATGGACACGCCAATCGGAATAAAATCCATTTTCCAGCCCCAATGATCCATTGGCGCCACCCGCAAACGACCACCATAATTGAACATGGATAGGAGGCGGGGCTGGCGCCGGCTTGGAGAACTCTGGACAGACGGGGTACGAGCTTGCGGCCGGCCTATTCCGATTGGTCGTTGTCCTTCGTTGCTGCCATGCGGCAATCGCGCGATTTCCCACCCACCAACGATCCGGCCTTCCTTTGACGGCAAGATCTCTTCACGAAAGGTCATCATGAGACAATCAACTCTCCTTCTGGTCGTCATGATTATCCTCGGGTTGACCTCACTCCGGGGCCCGGCCCACGTCGTGGCAGCGGACGAGAATCGAGAAACCGAAGCGGTCTCGAAAGCCAGTCCCGAGAATGTCGATGCGTGGCGCAACCTGAAATTCGGCATGTTCATCCACTGGGGGCCGGTCAGCCTCAAGGGAACCGAAATCGGCTGGTCGCGCGGCGGCGAGCGTCGGGGACTTGGATTCAAGGGGCTCAGCGGCACCCATCAGGTCCCTGTCGAGGTCTACGACAACCTCTACAAGCAGTTCAACCCGACGAAGTTCGACGCGGACCAGTGGGTCCAGATTGCCAAAGACGCCGGAATGAAATACATAGTTTTCACAACCAAGCATCACGACGGATTTTGTAATTTCGACACGAAATTGACCGATTACAAAATCACGAGCCCCGAGTCACCCTATGGCCGCGACATCGTTCGCCAACTAGCCGACGCTTGCCATCACGGCGATCTCATCTGGGGAGTCTACTACTCGCAGCCCGATTGGCATCATCCCGACTACCGTAACGGCAAGGAACGTCACAAGCGATACATCGAGTATCTCCATGGTCAGATGCGCGAGTTGCTGACCCAATACGGCAAGACGAATATGATCTTCTTCGACGGGCTGGGCGGCAAGTCGGAAGACTGGGACGCCCCGCGTTTGATCAACATGTGCCGAGAGCTTCAGCCCGGCATCATGATTAACAATCGCGCCGGAGTGAAAGCCGATTTCGACACGCCCGAGCAACGCATCGGCAAGATGCAAACCGACCGACCGTGGGAAACGTGCATGACCATTTGTCGGCAATGGGCATGGAAACCCAACGACACCATGAAGTCATTTCAGCAATGCATCCAGACGTTGGTCCGGGTTGTCGGCGGCGACGGCAACCTCCTGTTTAACGTTGGGCCCATGCCCGACGGACGTATCGAACCGCGCCAGGTCGAACGGCTCAAGGAGATGGGCGCGTGGCTTGCGAAGTACGGACAATCGATCTACGATACGCGTGGTGGGCCGTTCGCCGCCGGCATGTGGGGCGCCTCGACTTATCGCGATAACGTCATTTATTTACACATCCTCAACGGTGGAAAGACCCCGATCACGCTTCCACCAATCGAAAAGAAGATCCTTGCCAGCGACGTGCTCACCGGCGGCCGTGCCGCGGTAGCGCAGACCGGCGAATCGATCACCGTCACGCTCTCGAAGGACGCGCAAAATGAGGTCGATGCGATCGTCGTGTTGAAGCTCGACGGCCCGGCGGCCGAGGCGAACCCCGGCACGCTACCGTCGGAGACGGTCTCCGCCTGGAAGAAGGCCACGGCGTCGAACGTCTTTCGTCGACGGGTCGACTCCTACGGACCGCAAATGGCCGTTGACGACGATCCGGCCACCCGCTGGGCTACCGACTCGGACACGAAGAAGGCTTGGCTCGAAGTGGACCTGGGCAAGCCGACCACGATCGATCGCGCCATGATCATCGAGGATAAAAGTTCCCGCGTGCGCCGCTTCGAGCTGACCGTTCAAAACGACGACGAGCCATGGAAGACGTTGGTCCAGGGTCGTCGTATCGGCGACAAGTTGGACCTTGAGTTCGCGCCGGTCGTCGCGCGGCGAGTCCGGTTCAACATCCTCGAAGCAACCGATGGACCGACGATCTCGGAATTCCGACTCTTCGCGTCGAAGAAGTGATCGGGGTTACCGAAGAATCGTCTTCAGTTCTTTGTCGAGTTCGGCCAGGCTGACATTGCGGTTGACTACCTTGCCGTCCTTGTCGATAAGGATCATCGTCGGAACGGTAAGAATGCCCAACTCATTGGCTGGGCGGCTGTCGAGGCCACCCTGTTCGAAGATCTGCGGCCAAGGCAGAGGATTTTCTTTGAGGTAGGCCTTCAGATCCGCCAGTTGATTGTCGAGGCTGACGCCGACGACGCGAAACTGGCCGCCGTACTTGCTGGTAAGTTCTTTCAGTCCGGCCATGTCGGCCTTGGCCGGCTCGCACCAGGTGGCCCAGTACTGCACCAGCACGGCCTTACCGCGATAGTCGCTCAGATCAACCCGACTGCCCGAGGGACTGTTGCCCGAAATGGCGATTTGCTTGCCGACGGAGTCGAGCCGGATCCGGGCACCGCGTGCTTTCTGGGCAATCGGCGATTCCGGGGCGTCGTGGACGATCCGCTCGTGCCACCGCCGTGCTTCCTTCTCCTCGCCTAGGAACTCCAAGGTCATGGCCAACTGGAACATGGCCTCGGGCGTCTCGGGAGCGTCGGGGTATTGTCCGATGTACTTCTCGAGGTTCTCGATCAGCGTTTTCTGGATCTTTTCGTAGTCGGGCTTGGGTGCCTGGAAACTCAACCCATAGTCGGCCATGATCTGGCGGAATCGGACGTAGGCAGCCAGATTCTTGTCTTCCGGGTTCTCAACAAGCTTCTTGTAGAGAGTGCCGAGCCGTTTGGCTCCTTCGTCATAGGCCCCGGTCTGCACGGCGGCACTGACCATGTCGGCCAATTGGTGATACCACATCGCGCGGTTCTGTGGCGTGTCGGCCGATTCGGCCACCCTTTCGAGCAAATCGGCACGCTGGGCGTGAAGCTTCGCTTTCGCCGGGGTATCGCTAGCCTTTTGCAATGCCTGGTCGACTTGCTCCAATTGGGCCAGCAGCGCTTGCGTGGCTTGGTCGGGTCCGGTAGCCGAGCCTACCTTGGGACGAGCGGCAATCGGCGGGACGAAGAAAAATCCGGCGACCGCCGAGTTCTGATCGCCACCCACCGGTCGGGGAACGTCAATCATCCGCCACGCATCACCTACGCGGACCAGCGTGCCGAGGAGCACCTCGCCATGGTTGTCGCCGGTCTGGACGACCGCCGCCGCATTTTCGTAAACCGTGAGATCGCCCTTCGAGCCATCGGTTTCGGCCGGGACGACGCCGGGCACGGTGCCGCTGAATTGGACCCAACGCGTGTTGCTATCTAGACGATTCGGCGCTCGCAATAATGTCTGAAAAGTCTTGGGTAGCGAGGTGAGGCGATCGAGCAATTCGGCCTGCTTCTGCTTGCCGAGGCCGAGCGATTTGGCCTCGTCGGTTGTCATGATCAGCCGCTTCATTCGAGGCCAGTCGGCGGCGGCCAATGCAGCGACGGCTTCGGCCGCGACCTCCTCGGCCGAAATCGTCTTCCAACGGTCAATTTGCCCGTCCTCGTTCTTGTCGATGCCCCAGCGGCAACCGGCCGTGTTGAACCATCGGCATTGGTCCACCTTGCGATTGAAGTCGCCGTCGATGTCGCGGTAGACTTCCAAACCATTCTTGAAGTAGCTCCAGCAATCGACCCGGTTGTCGCCGTTGGTGTCGACAAACCTCCGGAGGATGGTCCCATCGGGAGAGGTCACGATCCAACCGACGCGACCTCCTGTCTTCCGTGCCGCGATCTCGCACTTGGCAATCTCGCTTTTCGAGGGACGGTCGCAATCGACCTCCTCTTGGATGGGTTTCAGAGCCAACGCCTCCGTTGCCGACGGGGAAGCGGCCCACGCCGAGTCGACGAACAAGCCGATTACGGCCAGGCAGTAGCACAGAAAACCAGAGATAGTCGGTAGACGGCGTTGGATCCTCATCGCAAAAAATCCTCGCAATGTACGAAAGTTCTTGGTTTCCACGGTCGCTTGGTGATCGTGCGAGGGTGACGACGGCGCACACCACCAACCATCGGATTTCCCAATGTATCTCTCTTTTCGTCCAGCCCGAGCACTCGACATGATCCGTTTGTGACGAATTTCCGGATCGTAGGGGAAGACCCCCTCGTGTTGGGAAGCTGACGGGGGTAGGCCGATGGTGCCCTTAAAGAGGGGCGGCCGTTTTTTCGAGGAACTCGACATACTTGGCCAAAAAAGCCTCCGCGTCGGCCAGAGAGAAAAGCACCGGGGTGCAGCGGAGACTAACGGTCAACTGGCCAGCGTGACGTGAGGCGAGCACGGCGGCATGGGTCAGCGGTCGAACGGGCGGCGAGCCGGTCAGCCGTTCAAACACCACCCCGCCCGCCTGAATCCGTCGGTCTCCATTACGCAGCCGCGTGTGAAAATGTAGAGCCGGGTCGCCCAGGTTGGACAAGACCACCGACGCCAGACACCGGCGGCGTCGCGTGGTCAGGCGAAGCAGACCGGGTATTCTCGAAATGAACGCGAGACCATCGAGAAACATGAGCCCGAGGGACCATTGCTTGATCAGTTCCGTCTCCCGGTGGATTCCCTCCAGCAATTCGTCGGAATCGTCGCATTCGGCCCGATGGCGCGTAAGAAACGCGTAGCCCATCATGTTGGCGGCCGGCATCCGACGGTCTTTTCTCACTCGCAGATTCGTCGGCATGTTGATCCGCAGCCACCGGCGACGGCTTTTCGGGTCATGAATCGCGTTCCACTCGGCCAGTGCGACGAACGCGTCGCGAAGCAGGATGTCGTTGAGCGTCACACCTCGACGCTTGGCCTCGTTGCGCAGCGCCTCGGTCTTCCGTGCGTCGAACGTGTGAGAGCAGATACCTGGAAAGGGACGCGGCGGTGTGCCACGGACGTCTTGCTCATCCCGCGCCGACAAAGGCATGGTACCGGGCACTACTAATGGCGCCGGTTGCCGACCGAGAAACTTGAACGTCTCGATCACCGTCGATTTGAGGACATGCCACTGAGAGACAGGCTCGGGCAACTCGACATCGAACTTGTCTCGCTGCTGAAGACTGGCCGGATCGAGCGGGACGAGCCGGCGGCCGTTGTCGTGCCCATTGACGCGAAGCGCGTAGGCGGCCAGCAAATCGCCGACGAAATGGAGGGTACCGATTCCGTCGGCGCACGCATGATGTACTTGGAGCGTCAATCGAGCATGGCCGTCGTCCTGTCGCACCCAGAGGCGAAGCCCACATTCTCGCCGAAGGTCGATCGCTTCACCATGAGGACACGCCAAGGGCACATCGAGGGTATCCCAATCGATCCGAGGAAACGAACCGCCTTCACTTATCCAACAGAGTCCCTTCCACGGCAGACGTTTCACACGAGCCGTGAAGAGCGGATGTCGCGGCAAGACTTCTTCGAGCGAGTCGTCGAGAGCCGGTCGGTCGAAATGGCCGCGAAAGTCGAACGTAAGACAATACGTCATCGGATAGTCCGGCCTATGGTCGAGCAATATATACTTCTCGAACACGACCAGCGGCAGCGGAAAGAGATCCGAGTCGGCAGCGTCTCTCATGGCGGCGAAATCCCTCGGGGCCTGGCCTCGGCAAGCAACGGAAAGTTGCACGGCGGCGGTCCCCACCCCCTAATAGGCACGCTTGGTCAGATCTTTCTTGCGGCAACAAGGACTCGCCGCATGTGAGGGAGTCGAGGCATTTCGGCCCGGGCATCTCGCACCCAGACTCTTGCCGTGGTTTCACCCATCTCGTTGATCAACGCAGCCTCTTCGGCAAGGATTCGCTCATAGACGGCACGCTGGCGTGATTCCCACCCGAGTGTTTCGTCGTACGATTCGATTTCAAAACCGGCGTTCTCAAGCAACGGCCGATAATCCTTGACCGCCCCGGCGGCCTCCAATTCCCAGGTGATGACGACGAAGCGAGCTCCAGAACGCAGAACGCGGGCCGTCTCATGCACCGAGCCGGTTTTGTCGGGTACCAGAAACAACGAGTCGACGCTCATCGCTCCATCGAAAGACGCCTCGGGAAGTCCCGTGGCGGCGAAATCACCTACTCGGAAGTCCGCCCGACCTTCGAGACCAAAATCGGGAATACGTTGGTTCGCCTTCTCGATCGCCGTGCTCGATATGTCGATGCCGGTAAGTCGCGAGCCGGTCTCGCGAGCTACCCAGAATCCCGCGCCACCCAATCCGCATGCCAGGTCAACCAATGCCTGGTCTTTCCCCATGCGTAATCGTTCGGCGATGTTGCGCAGATCCGTCATCGTGAGAAAGCCCGTCGGATCAGCTTCTTCCGCATACTCATCACCAAACACCTCGCGAAAGATCCTTCGAAATGTCTCACTCCGTTGCTGGCCTCCGTAGAGATCATCGAATACGTCCTTGACTCTCCAACGTCCGTGATAGACCAACCAGTAAAAAGAGGCTATCAGCGATTTGAACCAGTGAGATGTTTTCGACATCACTATCCTCGGGCAGTGTGCGTTAATGTAGGCACGTTTTGATCGTTACGCTAATGTAGCTGTACCAAGCCCGTTGATCGCAGACCGGTTCTTCTCGGCAAAGGATACCGAACCACCCATATGCTACTTCTGCGATCGTCAGTCAAACTCGAAACCAGTATAGCCGTATCGACCGCGATAAGCAAGAATTCGAGGCTGTTTCCCTTCTCGGAACCGGCGACAGGAAGCTTGGCAGACCCCTGCGGCCCGATTAGAATGGAAGCTCGCGATCACAATCCATTTTGTGCCAACATCGACATGGCTTTCATGACGCAGACTTCCTATTCGCTGGTTAGGGTTGAGCGAACCGACACTGTCGCCACGATTTCGATCCATCGGCCTGAACAACTCAACGGCGTCAATCCGGCGGTTCTTCACCAGCTCCAACAGGCCTTCGAAGAGGTCATTGCCGAACCGGGTATTCACGGCATTATCTTCGGGGGCGAGGGAAAGGCCTTCGTGGTCGGGGCCGATCTGGGTTTCTTTCTTCGCAATATCCGCTCGGGAAACCTCGCGCGAATCGTCCGGTTCACCGAGGCCGGTCATCGGCTGATGAATACGATCGATGCGTGTCCCAAACCGGTCATCGCGTGTGTTCGCGGCGTCGCGCTCGGGGCGGGCGTCGAGTTCGCGCTGGCTTGCGATCGGATCGTGGCGTCGCCTCGCGCCAGTTTTGGTCTTCCGGAAACCGGACTGGGAATCTATCCTGGGTTCGGTGGAACTCAGCGGACGCCTCGGAGAATTGGCGTTGGCCTGGCCAAGTGGTTGATCTTCACCGGCAAGACGCTCTCCGCCACCGAAGCGCGGCGCGCCGGGCTCGTCGATCAGATTGTGTCCGACGAATTGTTGGAATCGACCGCTCGGTCTGCCGCGCTTAACAATATCGCTAGCGATCAGACTGAATGCGAGTCGCCGGATCTGATTGCCCTGGAACGGTTCTTCGCGTCCCATCGGGCTGATGAACTCCGCGCGGGCACGGCCGACACGGGCAATGATCGGGCGCTGGCGAGGGCAATGAAGCCGGTCGCCGCGAAGGGTCCCATCGCGCTGCGTTTGGCCGAACGGCTGATCGAAGACGGATCGCGGCAAACGCTCGCACAGGGGCTTCAAATGGAGATCGACCGCGTCGTTGAAATCTTCAGCACGGAGGATGCCCGGCGGGGTCTCTCGTTCCGTGCGAATCGGCAGGTGGGACACCCGGATTTTGTGGGGCGTTGATTTCACAGTCGCTCTTGCGGTTCGACGACCTGAAAACCGCGTTTTGGATGGCGCGTCAACCGTCCCGCGGCCACCTTCATGTCGTGAGTCCAAAGAACCCACCACTGGCCGTCGCAGGCTTCGGTCAGTAGTTTCGGTTTCACGGTGCGGGTTTGGAGTGGGAACGTGTCGTAGGATAGATTCCACATGGGGTGAAGATGCGTCGTGGTCGCGCAGAGGTCACCGAGGTATAGGGCGGTTTGACCATCCGATTCAAACATGAAAGCCAGATGACCGCGCGTGTGTCCTCCGGTCAACCTGGCGCGCAAGCCCGGAACGATCGACTCGTCGCCTTGAAGCAGTTCGATATTTGCTGATTCGAGAAGCGGAGTGAGATTCTCTTGCGGATAGGCTGATTGAATCTCGGGTGCTCCGCTCAATGCGTCTTCCCATTCCATCCAGCCAACGAGGTGACGAGCCCGCCCGAAGGTCGGCGCCAAACCGCGACCCGGAATATTGCGCGTTGCGCCGCCCGCATGATCGAAGTGCAAATGGCTCAACACGACCAGATCGATGTCGTCGGGGCCGACCCCCAGCGCGTCCAGGCTTCGCAGCAACGGTTCGCCTTCGTCCATTTCGTAAAATCGCCGGTCCAAGGCAAGGTGCTTGCCGCCATAGCCCGTGTCGATAAGAATCGTCTGGTTGCCGTCCCGGGCAAGAACGCAGTTGTTGCGGAATTGAAGACGGTTCTGCTCGTCCGGCGAGTTCACGTTTTGCCAGAGCGTCTTGGGCACCACTCCGTAGACCACACCGCCGTCGATGGAGAACGTGCCGCCGTCGACCGTGTCGAGTTGCCAACTGCCCAGATTCACCGATCGGTCTCCATGGATAGAATCGAAGAGAGTGACGCGTGAAGCCTCATGGAAGCTGTTCTCGCATGATCTTGCCGCGAGAGGATCTGGGCAATGCGTCCATGAGGATGATTCGTCCGGGGCGCTTGAAATAAACGAGATGTTCCTGACAATGGGCCTTGATCCGCGCCGCGTCGAGTCCCTTGTCGACAACCACGGCCGCCTTGACGTAATACGACCCTTGGCGAGTCTGGCCGGGATAGACTTTCGCCTCAACCACACCCGGCAGCGACGCAATGACCTCTTCCACCTCGCTCGGCAGGACTTTCATGCCCGAAACGTTGATGACTTCGGCCTGGCGACCGCGAAGATGCAACGCGCCGTGCTCGTCGATCCATCCCAGGTCGCCCGTGTTGAACCAGCCGTCGGGCAGGACGGATGTGTCCAGTTTCTCCTCGTTGAGATAACCGGCCATGACCGAGGACGAGCGGACGTGGACCAGGCCAAGGTCCGGGCCGAATTCCGAGGGATCGGCCGGTGGGCGTATTTCGATCGACACGCCGTCGAACGGCCGGCCGACACATCCTCCGCCGGCCGTCTGTTCGTCGGAGCGCGCGACGGCAATGGCTCCGGCCTCGGTTGTCCCGAACAAGGGCCGAGCTCGGGTGCCCGAGATCTTTTCGAAATTAGCCGCCGTGCGCAGCGTCATCGGCGCGCCGCCGGTGATAACACGGCGTTGTGGGTTGTAGAGCCTGCGACCCGCTCCAAACATGAGCGTGTCAAGCATCGAGGCAACGGCCGGCAGGATTGTGACTTGGTGCTTTTTGCAGGCGTCAAAGACCGTCTTTGCGTTGAATCGCCGCATTGTTACGAGATTCGCGCCGGTGACCATCGGAGTAATCACGTACCACCCGTGGCCATAGGCATGACTCATGGGAGCCACGGCGAGCAACGTGTCGTTGCGATCGACGCCGATTGTCTCAACATAGTGCTTCGCCTCGGCGATGGCCGTGGCGACGGGCCGTACAGCCACCTTGGGCTTGCCCGTGGTCCCCGACGTGGGATGCAAAGGAACTCCCGGCAACGCGAGCGGCGCGGCGCTGCGGAAATCGACGTGGTCAGCCAAGTCGGCCCAGATGACTCGCGCCCACAGGTCGTACGAAAGCACGTTTGCCCGAGCCCCGACGGCTTCCATATCGGACTCGTCTTGCGCGTCGGTGACGATGAACCGCGCGAGAAACTGCTTGGCGATCCGTTTCAATTCGGCGGGGGGTGACTCGACGTGGGCCAGCAAGGGCGATCCACCTTCGGCCAGGATGCCCGCCCAGACGGCAATGAACAACGGTCCGTTGCCCACGGCGACGATTACGCGATCGGCCGTTTTCAACCCCGCCGAACGCATTCGTCGAGCCAGCGCCGTCCGGCTGGCGGCAAACAACTCGGGCCCGATGCGCAGGGAGTGATCGAGATCGAAGATCGTGCCGCGATAGTCGTCGATCGCGGCAAGCATGGGCTCAGGCGTCATTTCGGCCGATGAGTTTTCAATCACGGCTCTGTCCTGTGTGTCTCGCCAGCCACGGACGGTCCGCAAGCGCGTGCTGTTGCTTCGCGGAAGCGGTGTCGGCAACGCCTCGGCAACGGTCGGCTACGGAGTCTCGGAGGGCAAACCCTCTTGGGGGAGGATTTCGCGCGAGTGAATCTTCTCCGCGATCAGCTCGATATCGTTCGAGAGATTGCGGTCCTTTTCCAGCGGAGGAACGAATTCACGAATCCGTAGATAGACCTCCGCCAACTTGGGTGCCGACCGCCGGGGTCGCAAGAGGAAGAAAGCTTGCGCTGCGGCCAGCAACTCGATCGCCAGTACGCGGCGAAGATTCTCCACAATCCGGTTCACCTTCGTGCCCGCGATCGGTCCCATCGACACGTGGTCTTCCTGGTTCAGACTCGTGGGAATCGAATCAACGCTGGCGGGGAAGCTCAGTGACTTCGATTCGCTCACCAATGCGGCGGCCGTGACGTGGGCCATCATGAATCCTGAATTCACGCCGCCGTTGTCGATCAGGAACGTATGCAAGTGGCCGCGCGGGGCTCGCATGGCCAGATTGATGCGTCGCTCGGAAATACTGGCTAGCGTGGTCAACGCCGACGCAAGGCAATCGTTCACTCTCGCGGGATAAATGGCGTGGAAATTGCCACAGCAATTGGACGTCATTTCCTCGGGGAAGAGCAACGGATTGTCGGTCGTGGCATTTATTTCCCGTTCCAACACCGTCCCGCTGCGCTGCAGCTCATCCCAGATTGCTCCATGCACCTGGGGCGCACACCGCAACGAATAAGGATCTTGGACTTGATAACGGTCCAAGTGGAGTCTTGCCAGCCCCGAGGAACCGCCAAGCCAGGCCGCCAACGCCCGACCACAATGGATGGTACCTGGGTGCCCGTGCGCCTGGAGAGTTTCCTCGGCACAGATCGTGCGAGCTCCCCCGAGTGCTTCGATGCTCATGGCCGCGGCCAGATTGGCGACTTCGAGCAGGTAGCTTCCCTCGTACCAAGCCTTGACACCCAGCGCGGTGGTCAAGGCGGTCCCGTTCATCAGGCTCAACCCCTCCTTGGGTCCCAACTCGACCGGCTTGACACCTGCCTGACGGATTGCCTCGGCAGCCGGCAATTCGACAAACTCGTCGCCTCGGGGCATTGTGCATTGACCCTCGCCGAGAGCCGCCAAAGTGGCGTGCGCGGACGGAGCCAGATCGCCCGAAGCTCCCACGCTGCCTTGCGAGGGCACGCAGCCAAGAATTCCCGCCTCGAGAATCCTGGCAACGGCCTCCATCGTCTCGACGCGGACGCCGCTGTGCCCCTGACAAATGGTGTTCAAGTTGATCAGCCACATCGCCATGACGAGGTCGCGCGGGAGAGGCTCGCCCACTCCACAGCAATGCGAGCGGACCAGATTGTACTGGAGTTCGACGATCTTCTCGGGCGGAATCACCGTATTGGCAAAATGTCCAAACCCCGTATTCACCCCATAAACCGGCTCCTCCGCGTCGACCAGTTTGGCCAGAAAGTCGGCGGCGGCGCGGATCCGCCGGAGTCCTTCGCCCGAGTACTCGATAATAAATCGGTTGTTGGGGGTCAGCGCGCGGCGGGCAGACTCCCACAGCATCAACGGTGAAAGAGTCGCGCGTCCCAGAGAAATCTTGAATTCAGAGGCGGGCGTGGTTTTGTGGGACGGCTCGGCGGCTTGGTAGCCCTGTTGCTTCAGCATCGGTGTCACAGTTCAAAAAGATGTCAATTCCTTATCGGACGAACCTAAATAGTCTCTGTTGCGGAAGACGTTCTGTCGCCTTTCGCTCCGCGAAAGTAGCGTGGATTGACCGCGACTTTCGCGGAGCGAAAGGCGACAATCCGGCCAAGTTGCTCTTTCCGCAACAAAAACTAAATAAGTCGCCCCGGATCGCCCAGCATTCCTTCTTGGCCAATTATGCCGGGTCGTCCATTCTTAACAAACACACCTCCCTTGTCAACCGCCCAACTCGGGCAAGACAGGATCCTCAATGGGTCTAAGAAGCACCCGCATTCGGGAAAGTGCCCCAATTTCTGCATCTGAATCCTAACAACAAAGACGCGTGCGGAGTGCCTGTATGCCATGTCCTGCCGACTGGGAGCAAAGGCCCACGTTTTCGAGGTCGGCTGCAAATCCGGCTTTTCCGATGGTTCAGAACACCTTCATTTAGCAGAAGACAGTAAGGTAAGGGGTTTGGGTGAGATGGGAAGAAGTGAAGATTTATTCTTCTTTGCTGCCAGATCGTGTTGCCCTGGGTTGCCTACTTAGCCCAAGTTCCACAGGAGCCGACGAAAGTCGCTTTTTTAGGAGATTTTTTTGGGGTGGTGGGCGGTTTTTTGGGGCGTTGTAG
>JAFGIR010000089.1 GCA_016929515.1 Pirellulales bacterium
CGTGCTTCACCGCCGATGGGCCGCTTCGCGGCCTGATCGGCTCCCCCGGTTAGCGGAAAACGTTCATTGGCAATGCAGACCTCAATAATAATGCGCCGTGGCGCGGCCCTCGGCGGGCGATTTCCATGGGATAGAATACATCCGTTAGTAGTAGGTTAACGTCTCGCTCACGACGCGAGCGGCAGCGCGAAGCCGCGCTCGATCAGGTCCTCCGGTCCTCCGTAGGCGAGTGAATCCTCGCAGGCGAAGCAGATGCCGTCGTTGGAGTCGTTTTCGAGGCAATGTTTTATCTGGCGATAGACCTCGGCGTTGTTGAGGTGTTGTCCGCCCCGGACGGCTGTTTGCGTTCGTTGACGAAAATCGGAAAAGAACTTGAAGTGCAGCAGGCAGCCCATCACCGGCGCGAAATTGAAAATGCCGGGAAGCGGCCGATGAATCGACGTGCCCAACGAACAGCGGTGGTCCCAGTGGATCAAAGGATATTTAATCAGTTCCACGTCCACGCCGAACACCCGCCAACGGACGCCTCCGCGGATGCGAATTCCCTTGTTGTCCAACGATAAACGATATCCCACGCCGTCGAAGTGCGTCGCAACTTCCCAGGGCATCGTCTCGTCGCGACCGTCAAACACGGCCGCGCGGAGACGGGTCGCCGGATACAGGTCGATCATCGTCGCCGGGTAGCGGAGAATCCCGCGTTCTTGAAGCCGCCGTGAAAAGCTCCACGCCGACTCCTTCCCGAAAGACTCGAAAACGAGAAACTCGTCCGAATCCACGTTCAGATACCAGCGATCGTGGCCGTACAGGTCAAACAGCTTCTCTCGCCAAATCTTGCCTCGCGCCGCCTCGCGATAGCGAACGTTGCTGACGAAAACGTCCGCGTCCTCCTGGGCCATCACGTATTCAAACGAGCCGTCGGTCGACCGATCATCCACGCAGATGAATCGCGTCACCCCCATCATGCGGTAGTGCGCGAAGAAGGAGGGCATGAACCGGCGTTCGTTGTGGCTCAAAAAAACCAAAGGCATGTCTTCCCGGGTCAACGGCGCGGGGGCGCCCTTGACCGGCCGGAGTTGAAGCGAGTTTCGCGCCACGGGCCGTTTCTTCCGAAAGTGATACTGGTAGGCGAGCTCGATCCGATGCAACGGCCCCGGATTCCACGGCGGGGCCGTCCGGGGTGGCAGCGGATAGCTGACGCCTTTTTTTCTCATGTCGGCCACCCGATCTCGCTACATCCTGCCGAGGCATTTCTACGCGTCACGACGGTCAGCTCATTCCCAATCCATGTACAGCTTTTTGTGAAAGCGTTCGACGGCGATCTCGCGCAACGCGGTCGTTCGTTCGGCGATCGTCGGGATGCGCGTGTCGTGGGTTTCCACGAACGTGATTCGCACGTTCGACAACGCGTCCTTTTCGATCATGTTCTCCAACAGCGGAACCTCGGCGCCTTCGATATCGATCTTCAACAGCCGGACCGGACGCCCGAGGCTCTCGAGGAACGAAACGAAGTCGATTTGCTCGACTTCGACGTAGTTGGCCTCGGACACGTTGATCTTGTCGGCGAACACCGAGGAACTGATCGATGCGGCGTCCGGCGAGTCGTCGAAGTCGGGCGTTCGATAGAGCTTGACGATCGCCCGGCCCACGCCGACCGCCTGATTATGGTAGATAACATTGGAAAGATGCGACGTGTTCTCTCGAAGCCGAGAGAACGTGTAAGGATCCGGCTCGAAGGCGTGAACCGTGGCGCCGGTGGCGGCGAGCATCGTCGTGAACTCTCCCAGATTCGCGCCGCAATCGATCACCAGATCCCCGGCGCGAAGCGATCGAACCTCTCGATCGAACAGGTAACGCACCGCCCACGTCGGCTTGCCGAAATGCTTTTTGTAGAGATACCACTTGATCGTCTTGAACCAATAGCGATCTTTGATTCTCGCGGGCTTCGCCGGGAACGGCAGCGCCGGGACATCCGGGAACGACGTCGTGTCGAAATGGGGCCCCGCCGCCTGCGCGCCGTGCTGGTTTCGAGTATTCGTCGTCTGCATCATGTTTTTCGTGCCCCGGTAGTTAGGTCCATGGGGCTGGCCGCCCCGTTTGGTTCGCCCGTCAAGCGGCCTTTCCCAATAGTTCGCGATAAACCCCGATCAGCGATTCCGCCTCGCGTCGGAGAGGGAAGTTTGCGTGAACGTGTTCCAAAGCGGCACGGCCCGATGCCTCGCGCATCGCTTCGTCGGCCAGATAAGGAGCCGCGCCAGCGACCATGGCTTCGAGGCTGTCCGGCGCGATCACCGTGCCCGTTTTACCCTCGACGATCAGTTCCGAAAAAGCTCCGACGTCCGTGGCCACGACCGGCACGCCACACGCCATGGCTTCGAGCGGGGTCAGCCCAAATCCTTCCCACCGCTGCGGGGCGATCAGGAGCGAGAGGATCTGATACCACCGCTCGATCGACGTATGTTCGCCGACGAAGCGGATGCGGTCAGTCAGCCCGGCGGCGTCGATCCGCTTGCGAAGGTCGTTCTCGAATTCCGTGTGCTCGGGCGTGGTCCGGCCGGCGATAATGCCCATCCAATCGGGGTGATTCGGGAGCAGACGGATCATCGTATCGACGAACAGGTCCGTCCCTTTTTGACGCCGGATCCGGCCGATGCAACCGGCGATTTTCTTCGTCGGATCGAGCCCCAGGGCTCGCTTGGCTGCGGCCAGGTCGGCCACGGGGCAAAACCGGTCGGTGTCGATGCCGTGCATGATCACCGTGTTGGGTACTTCCAGATAGGCGGCCGTCTTCCGGCTCGTCGCCACCACGGCGTCCATCCGGCGGATCAGCCACTTGGTGAACCACTTGTGGCGCCGCTGCGAGGCCGACGTGAACAGGAGCTTTACTGGGGAACGAAAAATGTGTCGCAGGATCAGCCCTCCGACCATCTCGGTATTCCGCCGCGCGTGCCAGACGCGATACATTCCCCCAGTCGGGCGGAACAACAGCCGAGGGTACTGCCAGAACTTCAGCCGGGGGATCGCTTCGGGCAAGCCCGGGCCAAGGGCTTCAATCGCCAGCCCCATCTTTCGCATCAAGGGCACGAGCTGAATGATCGTCGAGGTGACGCCCGAGAGCCGCATCTTGAAGTTGGGCGCGATCACCTCGGTGGCCCCGGCGCCACGTGCCGGTGCGAATTGCTGATGCTCACACGAATTCTCCGGCGACAACCGCCGTGATTGGCGCGTCCTGGCCAAGCGAGTCATGAATCCCTTCTCCGGAGGGGCATTTTCGCCGGGGTGTCACGTAGCTGCCCGGGGGCATCGCAACCATGTGCCCGAAACGAAAGCCGAATCACTCCATGTCTTTGCGGCCGAGACGTTTCTGAGCGACGCGGCGTGCGGAGTATCGTCGAATTGGCCCCTCTGCGTCAATAGTGAAACACCACGTCTGGGGGCGTTTCAGGACACATTCCCCCTCCTCCAGGGAGTGCTGGAATGCGATGAACGCCGATGTAGTCCCATCCTCGACCCGGGCTGGTGGTCGACTTTACCGGTTTTGTCAAACCGTTCTGCCTAGGTCGACCTTATGGTCATGCTCTGAATCGTCCCACTGGCCGTGCCCTACCAGTTCTCGCCCAGCAGCTCAAAGTAGGACTGGGGATGGGCGCAGGCGGCGCAGGCTTTGGGCGCTTCGGGGCCTTCGTGGAGATAGCCACAGTTGAGGCATCGCCAGACGACCGGCTCGGGGCGGCGGAAGACAAGGTCTTTTTCGAGATTGGCCAGAAGGCCGAGATAGCGCTTCTCGTGCTGCTTTTCGGCGACACAGACGGCCTCGAACGTCTTGGCGACGGCCTTGAAGCCCTCTTCTTCGGCCACGGCGGCAAAGCTGGGGTAAAGCAGGCTCCACTCCTCGTGCTCGCCGGCCGCCGCTGCCCGAAGGTTCTCGGCCGTCGAGCCGATCACGCCAGCCGGGAAGGCGGCTTGGATTTCGACTATGCCCCCTTCGAGGAACTTGAAGAACCGCTTGGCATGTTCTTTCTCCTGGTCGGCCGTTTCCTCGAAGATTTTAGCGATTTGAACAAACCCATCCTTTTTGGCCTGCCCAGCGGCGTAGTTATAGCGGTTCCGAGCCTGCGACTCGCCCGCAAACGCGCCCAAGAGGTTCTTCTCGGTCCTCGATCCGGCCAATATCATTAGCGACTCTCCTTTAGTAGGGGTGGCTTCCACCTGTCAGTGTCGGGGCAAGGCTCACCGACGCCCCGTCGGCAGGCACTCGCCGTCAGTCTTCCGGGCGTCAACTTTACTCCGCGAGAACTGCGACGCCAGTAGGCATCGCGATCCATCAGCCACCGATCATACTGAAGACAGCGCAACTAGTGAACCCGGGGCGACCAACGGAAGCCAGACGCCCTTGCTGTCCGGCCGAACATCGCGTCTCGTCCGCGAGAAGCTGCTTCACGCCCCGAACGCGGAGGTAGAGGTTTGGGTAAAAAACTAAAGACACCCGACGCCTTTCCCCCCAAGAAGCGGGAATTTGATTAAAAATGCCAAGAAAGTCTGTGGAAATTAACGAGTTGCTGACATTACTCTAATAGAGATTTTACTCTATTGGAAGCGTGTACCGTCGGTGGTGCGCGCGATGTTATAGGGAAGGTCTGCGCGCATGATCGAGCCACCAGAACGATCCGAGTTCGTTCGACTGTGGGTGCAGTATGGGCAGCGAATCTACGCGCACGTATTGACCCTGACGTCGAACGACGCCGATGCCGACGAGATCTACCAGGATGTCGGGATGATGTTGTGGGAGAAGTTCGATCAATTCACACCCGGCACCAATTTCTTGGCTTGGGCGCGGCAGGTCGCGCTGAATAAGGTACGTAACTTCCGCCGGCTCAAGCATCGCCAGGCGGTCTTGTACAGCCCCGAGTTCTTCGACGCCGTTGACAGGGTAACGGCCAACAACGCCGAAGCACTCGAGGCGCAACGCAAAGCGCTGGCCAACTGCCTCGGCAAGCTGCCTGAGCGTCATCAGGATCTTATCAGACGCCGCTATCAGCCTGGCGCCACCCCCGACACCGTGGCCAGCCAAACAGGTCGCAACGTGAAGGCTATTTACGAAGCCCTCAGGCGAATCCACCAGGTGTTGTTCGATTGCGTGCGCCGAGCCAGCCTTGGGGAGGGAACCCTATGAGTGATCTGCCCACGCCCGACCGACTCGACGAAGTGTACAAGCTGATCGCGGCGCTGCACGACAAGAAGATTACCCCGGAAGAGTTGAGCCGGCTCGAAGAGTACGTTTGCCACGACGAGTTGGCCTGTCTCCTCTACGTGGAGTACACGCACTTGTACGCCAACCTGCGATGGCGCCACATGGAGGAACAGGATTCCAATGAGCTGTTGCCCCCCGCCACAAAGGAGGCGACCGGTTCGCCCATTCTTGGTTTCCTCGGAAACGTATTTCAGCAAGGGGCTAATTTCTTCTCCCGTGGGGTTGTCATTTCACTCATGCTGGCGATCGGACTGCCGGCGTTGATTCTCTTGGTGCTCGTCCTGCAGCTTCTGCACGAGGCGGTGCCCGGCGCACCCGTGGCGGTCGCCGCCATCACGCAAACCCACGAGTGCGTTTGGGCCAAGGACACGCAGGGGCCGCCAATCGGCGAAGAACTGTTCCCGGGCCGGCGGCTGCGCCTTGACAAGGGGCTCGTCGAGATGGTCTTCGTCGATGGGGCCACCGTGATTCTGCAAGGACCGGCGACCTTCGATGTACGGGAGCGTGGAGAGGGCTTTTTGCGTGACGGACGACTCGTGGCCAGGGTCCCCGAGCGGGCGCACGGATTCACGATCGACACCCCGGCCGCCACCGTGGTCGACTTCGGCACCGAATTCGGCGTGGCGGTTGACAGTGGCGTTGACGGCGGCGGTGCGGCGGCGGATGTCGAGGTGTTTCTGGGGGAGGTGTCGGTCGAGACCGCCCCGTCCGACGCCAGTCAAGATCGAGACCAGCATCGCCTGAAGGCTGGGAGCGCCGCCCGGGTCGAGCTGGCCGGCGCCTCCAACAAACCAATTTTCCGGCCGGTCCCCGTCGCGCCCAACCGCTTCGTGCGCAGCCTGCCGTCGCCGTCCACACCGGCCGAGCGATCGATCGTGGCCGACTTCTCCGGCGGCAACGGCAACGCCAGTGCCAACCAGTTCCCAGGCGTTGCCGGGGCGGGCTGGGCCAGCGGCTGGTACACGCGCCAAGCCGACGGAATGAAATGCACGGCGCTGGTCGAGCGAGCCAATCCCTTACTTGATGGCGGCGACTACTTGCGCGTGCTCGTCGAACGGCTCTCGGGCGACGCCCGCGTGCGAAGGACCGTCGAGCGGCGACTCGATCTGCACGAAATGATCGACCTGACGAAACCATACTTGGTTTC
>JAFGIR010000090.1 GCA_016929515.1 Pirellulales bacterium
CAAGGAAAAATGGCCGTCCGCGCGGATTCCGTTCGCCAAGATCGTCAAGGTCGGGGCGGCGTACCACGAGATGGGTGAATTCGAGCGGAGCTATCTCGTGTTCCGAGCGACGGTCGAAAGCAGCTTCCGGCGCGAAAGTGGCGTGGCCGGGTTCCTCGACGCGCAAGGTGAATTCGGCCGGAGCGTCGACGTGATGGGCCGGCTGCTGCGCGAGTATCCGCCCGAGTCGTACCTCGCCGCGGCCACCTACGCCCTGGCCCAGCGAGTTTACGCCAAAGCGCCCGAGGCGGCCGCCGACGCCAAGCTGCGCCGAGCGAAAATCAATCGGGTCGATCTGGTTCTCCGCGCGTGGGAAATGCTCGAAGCATTCCTTACGGCCTATCCCGAGGACGCGGCCGCCGACCAGGCCGCCTTCAGCGCGGCCAACGCGCTGTTGGAGTTGAAAAAGCACGACGAGGCCAGCGCCGCCTGCGGACGCTACGCCAAGCGTTACCCAAAGAGCGATCTGTTGGACAGCTACTGGTACATGATCGGCTATTGCCACTTTGCCACGGGCGAGCACGAGGCCGCGCTGGAAATGTGCCGCAAGGTGGCCGAGGCCAAACGGATCGACCGCCGCACGGGCCGCGAAACGGAGAGCCCCAACAAATGGCAGGCCGTTTACATCCTCGGCCAGGTCCACCACAGCCTGGGCGAGGCGGCCGACGCGATTCGCGAATACCGCCGTGTTCAGGACCGTTTCGCCGACGCCAAGGAGGCGATCGAGTATTTCAATCGCAAGGCGATCGCCCTGCCCGAGGTGACCACGGTCAAGCCGGGCGAGGCGGCCGAGGTCGATCTCGAATTCCGCAACATCGCAACCTGCGACGTCAAGGTCTACCGGATCGACCTGATGAAGTTCAGCCTTTTGAAGCGGAACCTGGGCGGCATCACGAAGATCAACCTCTCGGGCATCAAGCCGCATCACGAAGCGACGCTCCCGCTGGGCGATGGGCGCGATTATCGCGACCGCAAGCACAAGCTGGCCATGCCGCTGACGGATGAAGGGGCCTATCTGGTCGTTTGTCGCGGCGAGAACTTGCACGCCAGCGGGCTGGTGCTCGTGAGCCCGCTGGCCATCGAGGTTCAGGAGGACACGGCCTCGGGCCGAGTTCGCACCACGGTGAAGGACCTGGCGGCCGATAAGTACGTGAGCGACGTCCACGTCAAGGCGATCGGCAGCCGAAATCAGGATTTCGTCTCGGGCGAGACCGATTTGCGCGGGGTGTTCGTCGCCGACGGCATTCACGGCACGTCGACCGTAATCGCCCAGGCCGATGCGACCCGCTACGCCTTTTTCCGCGGCACGCGAGAACTGGCGCCGGCGCCGCAGAAAAAGGAAGCGGCGCCCAGCAAGAAAGCCAGAGGCATGCCGGCCGCCGCCAACGAAGACATGTTCGATTTTTCGGTGAAAGACAGGGGCCTTCTGGAAAACCTGCAACGGACGAACGTGATGCAGCAGAAGGCGGGCGTCAGCGAACTGAAGAGCACCTACGAAAGTGGAACCCAGGGCGTCGAGGCTCAGGGGGCGTTTCAATAATCGCCGCCCGGGCCCAACGGGACCATGCCCGGCCGGGATTACTCGGCCGGGCGCAGGCGGATGAGCGCGACGCCGTGGCGGCCGACCCTCGCGGACAACTTGCCTTCGGCGACGTCCAGGTCTTTTTGGCGCCACGGATCGCGGGCGACTTGCTTGCCGGCAAGCCCGAGTTCCGACCACGCAACGGATAGCTCGCCCGGCGTCTCGCCCAGGTTGAACAACCCAACGGCCGTCGAACCGTCCTCCAGAGGTTTGGCCAGCACCAGCTCGCTGTCCGACTGGCGGACGATTCGGGCCTGCTTGCCCAAGGCGTCCTGATCGACGGCGATCACCTCGGCGTTGCACAGGACGTTCAACGTGAACTGGTCGAGTTGGGCCATGTCGCCGCTGAAGATGAGCGGGGCCGCCATCAGGCACCACATCGACATGTAGGAGTATTGCTCGTTGGGGGTCAACGAGGTCGGCGCGCCTCGCCCGCCGGTCCGCGCGTCGCCCACGGCGCCGATGAGAATGTAGTCGGGGTCGTTCCATTGGCCGGGCTTGGCATATTGCCAATATCTGGCGTTGGCCAGTCCGACGTGGTAGAAGCCGGGCAGGCGGCCGGCGGCCGTGAGCCCCAGGTCGTGCGTGGTTCGCCAGCAGTTGCCGCCGACCTGGCCACCCCATTTCCACACGTCGCCCATGCCGTATTGGCAAAGATTGAAAACGATGTCGCGATCGGCCGTCTTCAACAGATTACCCATCAGCAGGTAGGGCTTCTTCAAGACGTTCAAGTCCTGATTGTGTTTGTAGGAGCCGTAGGAGCACCAGTCGTATTTCAGAAAATCGAACCCCCACTCGGCCAACCTCGCGGCGTCCTGCTTCTCGTGGCCGTAGGCTCCCACGTAGCGGGCGCAGGTCCAGGGGCCGGGCGAAGTGTACGTGCCCGCCTTGAGTCCCTTCGAGTGGATGTAATCGACCATCGCCTTGATGTCGGGAAACTTCGCGTTGGTCAACAACCGGCCGTCCTTGTCGCGATAGGGCTCGTCGCCCTTTCGCTTGGTCCAGCAATCGTCGACGTTGACGTATTGATATCCAAAGTCGGCCATGCCCGAAGCAATCATCGCATCGGCCGCCTCGCGCATGTGCCTCTCGGTGACGCGCGAGTAGTGGATGTACCAGCTATTCCATCCCATCGGCGGCGTGAGCGCCAATTGGTCGCCGACGACCAGCCGCAGGGGACGCGCGTCTTCGCCATGGGCATTCCTTGCCTTGAGCGTCACGCGATACGTGCCGCGCGTGGCCGGCGCGTTTCCGGTGATAATGCCGCTGGCCGCATCGAGTCGCAGCGTCTCGGGCAATTCGTCGGCCGTGAATTCGATCGGCCGCGTGCCCGTGCAAGGCACACGATAGAGAAACGGGCGGCCGGGCCGGCAACCATACACCGTCGGCCCGTTGATTCGCGGCGCTGGGGCCGGTTTTGGCGTGAGAACCAACTTCGCGCCCCCGGCACGGCCCTCGCAAACGGCCAGAAGGCCGACGAAAATCACCGTGCCAACGAAACAGAAACGGCTCATCGGCATGTCTCGCAATCGGTAATTCACCGCTCGTGCTCGGCGCGAAGCCAGGCCACGATGGTCGGCTCGTAGGCGTGGATTTCGTCGCTCTTGAAGAAGATGTCGATTTCGCGCCGCGCCGAGTCGG
>JAFGIR010000091.1 GCA_016929515.1 Pirellulales bacterium
CGGCAGCGTGACGTAAGCGCCTCCGTCGTCCGGCCAACTCACCAACGGGGGCAATTGGTCGATCGTCGTCTGGTTGGCCAGCACAGGCCCGGCGCGAACCTTGCGTGGCCGGCTATGCCACGCTCGGCGCGGAGCATCCCAATAGAGCCGAGGGCGGCGCAGCAAGTCGGCCGGATCGACCTGAAGCTTGACCAGCCGTGCCAAAGCGTCCAACGAGTCGCGGAACAGATACCGCAGCCGCTCCATCGTGCCGAACAGGTTCGAGACCATCGGGTGGCGGCAGCCGCGAACGTCGGCAAAGTAGAGGGCCGGGCCCTGGGCACGAAAGACGCGCCGTTGGATTTCGGCCATCTCCAGACGCGGATCGATCGTCGCGTCGATGCGAACCAGTTGGCCGCTGGCCGCCAAATCGTCGACACATTCACGAAGCGTACGATAACCCATCGACTTACTTGCTCACGGCTTGCGTTGCTTGCCCGTCGTCCGGCCGGCATCACGAATCGACTTGGCTTTCTTTTGCAGATGGCCGAATTTGGTTGCCGGCGCGCGGACGATCCGTTTGGTTTTTCGGGCCGAACTTCGGTTCTTGGTCATGGCCGTGTGGCTCCGTTGGTTCCCCGCGTGGCATGACAAGGTGGCATGCCCCCGAGAAGCGTAGCGAAGGGCGCGGTTCTCCGGGCAACCACGCCCTTCGTCCCTCAGGAACGTGCCACCCACTTGGGATCCAGGATAGCCGATCTGCCGGCCGGTGACAAATCGGCAATAGTTGCGACGGAGCCGAGGATTTGTTAAATTGGAGTGTTTGGGAACACACCAATATGCCCGGCTGTGCAACCGATGATCCATCGATCCCAACTCTCCACGGCGGATGCCCTCGACCGAATTCGGATTCGGGGTGCCCGCACCCACAACCTGCGGAACCTCGACCTGGACATCCCGCGCGATCGGCTGGTCGTGATCACGGGGCCCAGCGGATCGGGCAAGAGTTCGCTCGCCTACGACACGCTTTATGCCGAAGGCCAACGACAGTACATCGAGAGTCTTTCGATTCATGCCCGGCAGTTCCTTGACCAGATGGAACGGCCCGACGTCGATTATATCGACGGATTGCAGCCGACTATTTCGATCGACCAGCGTTCGGGCATCCAGAATCCCCGCAGCACGGTGGCCACGGTCACCGAGTTGTACGATTATCTCCGCTTGCTGGTGGCTCGCCTGGGAGAACCGGTCTGCTATCGTTGCGGCGAGCCGATCCGCCAGCAGGCGCCCGAGCAGATTCTCGACAGCCTGATGGAACTGCCGCCGGGCACGCGGACGATGATTCTCTCGCCCATGGTCCGCGGCCGCAAAGGAGAACACAAGGACGCGTTCGAGGCAATCCGCAAGGCGGGTTTCGTGCGGGCCAGGGTTGACGGCGAGGTGATCGACGTGCACGACCCTCCCACTTTGGTCCGGCAGCGGGCCCACACGATCGAAGCTGTCATCGACCGCGTGGTCATTCGTGAAGGCATCGAGAGCCGCCTGGCCGACTCAATCAAACTCGCGATCCGTCACGGCGACGGGCTGGTCCTGGCTGTTTACGAAGAGAAGGCGTCGGGCAAACGCGGTGGCAAGTCGGCCAAGGCATCGGCCACGTGGCACGAGTTGCTTTTTAGCACGCAGTATGCCTGCCCCTTCTGTAAGATCAGTTACGAGGAGTTGGAACCTCGCACGTTCAGCTTCAACAGTCCTTACGGTGCCTGTCCGGTATGCGAAGGTCTCGGGTCGCGAGTCCAGTTCGACCCGGAGTTGGTTCTGCCCGACTTGAATCGCTCATTGGCCGGCGGCGCGGTTGCGCCTTGGCGCGACGGCCCGGCGGCCGCCAATCGAAAACACAAGGCGGTGCTTCAGAAGTTCGTTGCTGCGGCCGGTTTCCGCTGGAACACGCCGCTGGAGAAGATCGATCCCGAGACGCGCCGCCGTCTGCTCGAAGGCGACGGTAAGAGGTTTCTCGGAATTCTGATAATGCTCGAGAAGGAGTACGCCACGACGACCAGCGAGGCAAACCAACGCCGGTTGGCCACGTTTCGCAGCAGCGTCATCTGTCCCGATTGCGGTGGCTCGCGGCTGCGCCCCGAAGCACGTAGCGTTCGGGTGGGCGGAAAGGCCATCCATGAAATCACGGCCATGACCGTCGACGAGGCCGGAGCCTTCTTCGAAACACTCGCGTTCGACGAAGATGACGCACCGATTGCCGAACCTCTTCAACGAGAGATCACCTCGCGATTGGCTTTTCTTGATAAGGTCGGTCTGGGATACCTCGCGCTCAACCGGCCCGCCGATACGCTCAGCGGCGGCGAGTTGCAGCGCGTACGCCTGGCCACGGGATTGGGCTCGGGACTGGTCGGCGTCTGCTACGTCTTGGACGAGCCCTCGATCGGGCTTCACCCTCGCGATAATCAGCGTCTGGTCGACGCCCTGCGCGATCTCGAACAACAGGGCAACACCGTGGTCGTCGTCGAGCATGACGAGAGCATCATGCGCCAGGCCGACTGGCTGATCGATCTTGGGCCGGGTGCCGGTCGTCACGGCGGGAACGTCGTCGCCCAGGGCACCCCCGGCTTCGTCCAGGCTTATCCCGACTCGCCCACCGGACGCTATCTGAGCGGGCTGGCGCGAATCGAAGTGCCCCCAAAACGTCGCCGTACGGCCAAGAGCCGCTCGTTGACGATCGACGGCGTCAGGACCAACAACCTGAACGATGTTACGGTCCGGTTCCCGCTCGGCGCGCTCGTCTGCGTGACGGGAGTGAGCGGCTCGGGCAAGAGTTCCCTGGTGGACGAGACGCTCAGCCGCGCGCTGGCACGCCGGCTCGGGGGTGTCGCCCCAAAGCCGGGTCCCTTCAACGGTCTCCGTGGCATGAACCTGATCGACAAGGTCATCCAAATCGATCAGTCGCCCATCGGCCGCACGCCCCGCAGCAATCCGGCAACCTATACGGGCGTGTTTGACGAAATCCGCAAGGTCTTCGCCAATACGCGCGGCGCTCGACAACGCGGCTATAAGGTGGGCCGGTTCAGCTTCAATGTCAAGGGCGGACGCTGCAGCGAGTGCCAAGGCCAAGGCCAAATCAAAGTCGAAATGAACTTCCTGCCCGACCTGTACGTCACGTGTCCCGAGTGTGGCGGACGACGGTTCAACGAGCAAACGCTTCAGATCCGCTATCGCGATAAGTCGATCGCCGACGTTCTCGAAACGCGCGTCGACGACGCCGTCGCGTTCTTCGAGAACTTTCCCATCATCCGCCGGATGCTCGAAAGTCTTCACGAGGTCGGACTCGGCTATCTCACCTTGGGCCAGCCTTCCATCACCCTCTCCGGCGGCGAGTCCCAACGCGTCAAACTGGCCACCGAGTTGGGGCGCGTCGGCACGGGCAAGACCGTTTACATCCTCGACGAGCCGACGACGGGCCTGCATTTCGACGACATCAAGAAACTGCTGGGCGTTCTGTCGCGATTGGTCGACCTGGGAAACACCGTGATCGTCATCGAACACAAC
>JAFGIR010000092.1 GCA_016929515.1 Pirellulales bacterium
GCCGCGAGCCTTGGCCATCTTGCTCTCCGCTCGTTCGAGCGTGCGGTCGCGCCGATCGATCTCATCGTCGTCCTTCTTCAGATAGACGAAGCAGATATCGACCTCCTTGTCCCGCCGCCGGCCGGTGAAGGCGATGATTTTTCCGTCGGGTGACCAAACGGGTTTTTCGTCGTTGTCCGGGTGGCACGAGATATTCACGGGCTTGCGCGATCCGTCGACCGGCGCGACCCAAATGTCGCAGTTCGATTCGGCGTCGTCGACTCCGTAGACCATCCACTTGCCGTCGGGCGACCAATCGAAACCGATCGGGTTGGTCGATTGCATGATGCGACGGGCGTCTTTGCCGTCGGGCCGCATCACCCAAAGGCTACCCCGCTCCTTCATCATCGCGACCCATCCGCCGTCGGGACTCCACTTCAACCCGCTTTCATAATCCGCGTCGACCGTCAATCGCGAAAGCAAAAAGTCCTCGTTTTGCCACCAATAACGGTCCTCGTCCGCTCGGGTCACGCGCCACACGTCGCTCTGGCCGTCCATGTCGCTGACCACCAGGATCGATTTTCCGTCGGGCGCAAAAACCGGATCGCGTTCCTCTTCCGGCGTGTTCGTGATCTGTCGCGGTTCGCGCAGTTCGGTGTCCATTACCCACAAATCGCCACCGGCAATCATGGCAATCTCCAACCCATCGGATGAGAAAGCCACTTCCGTGGCCGTCCGCAGTGTTCGGCGAAACACCCGATCGAGCATCTGATCGCCCGGACACGTGATTTCGATCCGCTCGGGCCGGTTTCCGTCGGCCGGGTGAAAACGATAGAGGTCGAACCCGTGACGGAAGACGATCGTCGATCCGTCGCGCGACACGCTCGGCATGACGATCGCGTCGTCCTCCATTTGGGTCAGCCGCCGAACCTTCTTCGTGTCGAAGTCATAACGCCACAGGTTGCGTGAACCGTCGCGCTCGCTCGTGAAGTAAAAACCTTTGCCATCGGGCATCCATCGGGGCGACTCCGCGCCGGTCAAGTCGTCGAACAGCTTGGTGAACTCGCCCGAGCCCAGGTCGTAGAGCCAGATTTGCGCAGCCCGCGTTCCTCGATAGCCTTTGCGCCATGGCTTGGCGCCCTCGCGCGTGAAGAGCAGCCGCCGGCCGTCGGGCGAGAGGCGGCCGTCGTGCCCATACCCGTCGAAAAGCAGCTTCGGCGCCGCGCGCCTCGCCGTGTCGACTCGGAAAAAGCGTTCCGGCTTGCGCCAGTAATGATCGCGCTCGGCATTGATCAACAGGGCGCTTCCGTCGGGCAACCATTGGTCGAGCGAAGAGCCCTCGCTGTGAAACGTCCATTGGGTGGGCGTCTTGGTGTCTAGGTCCATCAAATAGACCTGGGCAGTGCCGGTTCGATCGCTGACAAAGGCGAGCTGTCGGCCGTCGGGCGAAAAAGCCGGCTGCCCGTCGCGAGCTGGATGCACGGTCAAACGCTCGGCCATGCCACCGTCGGAAGCAACCAGCCAAAGGTCGCCGCGCCACGAAAACGCAACCTGGCGGCCGTCGGGCGAGACGGCCGGGGTGGTGGCCAGACGAATCGGATCGGCATGAACCCCGATCGGGCCAAGGCAAACAAGAAACAACAAACAAACAGGCATCGTTGCGGTTCGCACGGCAAAATCCTTCGTTGGTTGATCTAGTGGTGTGGACGCGCGGGGTGAAACGCGGCGGGACGGTTCGGAGACACGATCATTCGGAAATCGGCGGGTGCCCGTCATCGGCACCGCTGGGGCTGCCCGAGCCCTCCTGGCAGGATACCCTTCACTATAACCACACCGGCGACGAAAATCCAGGGGCCCGGACTAATCCAACCCCCTCACAGCAACGGGGCGTTGGTGCGAAATATCCAGTTCCCGTACAACGTGGAGAATAGGATAATAGAGGGAATAAATGACCACCCGGTGGCCTCTTTCTTGGTGATGGCTCTATCATGTCGCACTTCCTTTACCTTGCACTCCATTGATAGGAGAAAACCATGCGAGCACTTCGTATCGCGCTCTTGAGCGTCCTGGCCACGTTTGGCGTCCTGCTGCCCGGCTGCGTCGAACTCGACGGCCAGCGGCTGAGTTGGTACTACGACGAGGCCAACGACCAACTGTTGATTCTCCTCCATTACGACGGCGTTCACGACTCGGGCAGCGACGAACACGGCAAGGGTGCCGAGCAGCTTCCCGAGTTTGTACAACAGGGCGATGTCATGCTCTTGGATTGGCCGCTTCGTGTCGACATGAAGTCAGTCCGCGAGGAAGCCAAGAACAATAACGTCGAGCCTCTGAAACGTTCGGCGGCCCAACTGATCACGTCGATCCAGGTCAAATCGATCGGCTACTACCGTGAACCGAACGGAAAGCTCGGCGCGGTCCAACTCATTACCATCCCCCAGGCCAAAGCTTTCGTGCGCCAAGCCAACGCGCTGATTAGCCAGGCCATTCTCGATTCCGTCGCCAAAGCCAGCAAGGACCAACTCGGCAAGGTCACCATGCCCCGGACCCTCGAACGGATCGTCGAGGCCGCCAAAGACGATTACCCGTGGATCACGCTCGACGGCCATGCCGTTCGGGCTGTCTGCCCAGTGCATCCGGGCGAGTGGGACCGCGAAAAGTCGAAGGCGTTCGCCGAGGCGGCGAAGGACCTCGCGCGAAGTTTTCGCCAGAGGCCTGACAAGACGGAACAAGAGATCAGCAGAGCGCTCGCGTGGTTTGCCGCGGCGCCGCTCTCGTACATTGATCGAGGCGACAAAATCGAGGTGATTGTCGGCCGGGCGACCATGCCCAGCACGTTCCGCGCCGAGATACGCGACAAATACGAGCCGAGCCTTGAGACGGCGCTGATCGATTCGGTGAAGACCGACCTCGACCCGTTGTTGGCCGAAGCGTTGCTGGACGAGGAGACCAAACCGTCCGAAGCGGTCGCGGCGGTTCTGAAGGCCGGCCCGCCCGAAGAGCAAGTCCGTGCCCTGCTTGGCGCGTTCGACCGTGGCGACGAGCAACAGAAGAAGGCCGCCGTCGAGCGGCTGAATCGCTGGGCCATGGATTGGAACCGCACGCGAACCGTGCCCGAGGCACCCACCGGACTCCAACCGACCGACGATCTGTCGGCGTGGAAGTCGTGGTACACGGCGACGAAGCATCGCGGCGCGCTGTCGCAGCCGGAAGAGAAAAACGCGAAACCCCAGGCGGACCCACCGGCCAAACCGCCGACCGACAAGAGGTAGACGAGTGCTGCCGGCGCGATTTCGGTACGTGCGTGGCTCGGCTCCGTTCTTGGCTAGTCGATTCGGTTTGGACACCGTACGTGGGCCAAGAAACCGACCGTGCCCAGGAGTATCATGATTACCATGGCCGGCTCGGGCACGGCTCTTGCCTCACTAGAACCGTCGTAGCCCCAGTTGGCTGCCAGGATCGCCGCGTCGCGTGGACCGACCGTGTCCTTCCGGCAAGCGTGAAAATATTCGTAGCGGGCGGGGCGATCAGGGTTGCGATTTCTTGGCGTGGCTGCGGAGC